>NZ_JBEZJY010000004.1:0-307505 GCF_040651415.1 Streptomyces sp. NPDC048484 | reverse complement strand
ACCCTCGTACTGGACGTACTTGGGTCTGCGCCCGGTGCGGCGAGAGTGCGTGCATGGCGTCGCCGGGCAGACGGGACTTTCGAAACACGCCCTAGTCGAGCCCCTCGGCAGAGCGCCGCTCACGGAGCTCCATGATCGCCCGGCGGCGGGCCAACCGGTGCGTACGCCGGATCTGCGCCTCCTGGTAGCGGCGCTCGTCGCGCTCGGTCTCCGGGCACACCGGAGGCACCTGGCGGGGCTTGCCGTCGGCGTCGACGGCGGCGAAGACGAGGTAGGCCGAGCCGACCTGCTGGGGTGGCGTCGACTCGTTCCAACGCTCGGCGAGGACGCGGACGCCGACCTCCATGGAGGTACGGCCGGTCCAGTTCACCTGCGCCTTCACATGGACCAGGTCGCCTACGCGCACCGGTTCCAGGAACGCCATCTCGTCCATCGAGGCCGTGACGGCGGGCCCTCCGGAGTGCCGCCCGGCCACCGCGCCGGCCGCGTCGTCGACCAACTTCATGATCACTCCACCGTGCACCGTTCCCAGGAGATTGGTGTCGCTGTGGGTCATGATGTGGCTGAGGGTGGTCCTGGACGCCGAAGTCGGCTTGCCCGGAATATCGGATTCCGGGGCACGAGCCTGGTCTGTCATGCCGTCCACCATATGCCGGGGCGTGCAAGCGTCGCTTTGCATCAGATTGGCAACAGCCCTGATGCGATATTCCGAAGACCCTTGTATGCCACACCGTCGGGCACTGCACACTGGGTCGCATGAACGATTGGCGCCAGGGATGGTCCGGAAACAACGGCGGTGACCGCCAAGGCCGTGGCAGCGCGAGCGCCCAGCCCGAGGGCGCCCGTGTGATGCGACAGGTGCAGCGCGGCCCGGGAGCCGGTCCGCACTCCTCGGCGCCTCCTCACGGAGTTCCGCCGCAACAGTCGTACACCGACGGTCACGGTGACGACGCTTACGGTGGCAGCGGTTACAACACAGGGCAGGTCTACGGCGGCGGTGGCCCGGAGGGACCCGGCCCCGACGGCCGGCCCGGCCGACCCGCGCCGAACTGGCGACGGCGGATCAAGTGGATCTCGATCACCGTGGTCACGCTGTTCGTCGTCGTGTCCGTCGGCACGTACTTCTGGGCCGACTCCAAGCTCAACCGGGACGTCGACCTGTCGCAGGTCATCGACCGGCCCGACGGGGGCGAGGGCACGAACTACCTGATCGTCGGCTCCGACAGCCGGGAGGGCATGTCCGCCGAGGAGAAGAAGAAGCTCCACACGGGCTCGGCCGACGGCAAGCGCACGGACTCGATGATGATCCTTCACGTGGGTGACAACGGGAACACCATGGTCTCGCTGCCCCGCGACTCGAACGTGACGATCCCCACGTTCAAGGGCTCCGAGTCCGGCAAGACCTTCCCGGGTACCGGCCGTCAGGTGAAGCTGAACGCGGCCTACGCGGAGGACGGTCCCGAACTCCTCGTGCGGACCGTCGAGTCCAACACCGGGCTGCGCATCGACCACTACGCGGAGATCGGCTTCGCCGGCTTCGCGAAGATCGTCGACTCCGTCGGCGGCGTGGACATCGAGATCCCCAAGGGCGGCATGAAGGACACCAAGTCCGGCGCCGACTTCGAGGCGGGCACGCAGACCCTCGACGGCCAGCAGGCCCTCGCCTTCGTACGGACCCGGTACGCGCTCGCGGGCAGCGACCTGGACCGTACGAAGAACCAGCAGAAGTTCCTCTCGGCGCTCGCCAACCAGACGGCGACCCCGTCGACGGTCCTCAACCCGTTCAAGCTCTACCCGACCCTGAGCTCCGGCCTCGACACCCTCACCGTCGACAAGGACATGTCCCTGTGGGACCTCGGCTCGATGTTCCTGGCCATGAAGGGCGTCACCAACGGTGACGGCAAGTCCATGAACATGCCGATCTCGGGCAACACCGGCAACGGCAACCTCCAGTGGGACACCGCCAAGGTCAAGCAGTTGGTGGAGCAGCTGAAGAACGACGAGAAGGTCACGGTCACGAGCGACCGGTAGTGACGCGACCAGCTGTCACGACACCCGCTCACCGCACGCGAGAGGCCCCCGGTATCCGACTGGTACCGGGGGCCTCTCGCGTGCGGTGAGCGCCTTGGAACGTGGCGGGCCGTGGGGACTACGGCAGATTCCGGGCCATCACGATCCGCTGCACCTGATTCGTGCCCTCGTAGATCTGGGTGATCTTGGCGTCGCGCATCATGCGCTCCACCGGGTAGTCGCGCGTGTAGCCGTAGCCGCCGAGGAGCTGGACGGCGTCGGTGGTGACCTCCATGGCGACGTCGGAGGCGAAGCACTTGGCCGCCGCGCCGAAGAAGGTCAGGTCGCTGTCACCGCGCTCCGACTTCGCCGCCGCCGAGTACGTCAGCTGCCGGGCGGCCTCCAGCTTCATGGCCATGTCGGCGAGCATGAACTGGATGCCCTGGAAGTCGGCGATCGGCTTGCCGAACTGCTTGCGCTCCTGGACGTAGCCCTTGGCGTAGTCGAGGGCGCCCTGCGCGATACCGAGCGCCTGCGCGGCGATCGTGACGCGGGTGTGGTCCAGGGTCTTCATCGCGGTGGCGAAGCCCGTGCCCTCGTCGCCGATCATGCGGTCGGCCGGGATGCGAACGTTGTCGAGGTAGACCTCGCGGGTCGGGCTGCCCTTGATGCCGAGCTTGCGCTCCGGGGCGCCGAAGGAGACGCCCTCGTCCGACTTCTCGACGACGAAGGCCGAGATGCCCTTCGAGCGCTTCGTGGGGTCGGTCACGGCCATCACCGTGTAGTACTCCGACTCGCCCGCGTTGGTGATCCAGCGCTTCACGCCGTTCAGGACGTAGAAGTCGCCGTCCCGGACCGCCTTCGTCTTCATACCGACCGCGTCCGAACCGGCGTCCGGCTCGGAGAGGCAGTAGGAGAACATCGCGTCGCCCTTGGCCAGCGGCGTCATGTACTTCTTCTTCAGGTCCTCGGAGCCCGAGAGGATCACCGGCAGGGAGCCGAGCTTGTTCACCGCGGGGATCAGGGACGAGGACGCGCAGACCCGCGCCACCTCCTCGATCACGATGACCGTCGCCAGCGCATCCGCGCCGGCGCCGCCGTACGACTCCGGTACGTGCACGGCGTGCAGGTCGGACAGGACCAGCGCGTCCAGGGACTCCTGGGGGAAGCGCGCCTCCTCGTCCACCGCCGCGGCGTGCGGCGCGATCTTCGCCTCGGCCAGTGAGCGGATCGCGTCCCGGAGCATGTCGTGCTCCTCGGACGGGCGGTACAGGTCGAAATCAGCCGATCCGGCCAAGGTCTCTCACGCTCCAAAGACACAGTGATGCTGAAGGCACAGCGATGCTGACGCTAACTACCGTTAAGTAACTCGTTGGGCAACCCAAATTTTAGGGGCCTGGGCACGCCAGTGATACGTGAGCTTGGCGACAGGGGGTGACGGGAGGCGAATCCTGCCCGGTGAAGGGCCCGGACACGCCCCGACTATGCTCGGTCAGCGCACTTGAGGCACTTGAGGCGCACTGGCGGCGCACACCTGACGGCTACCTTCTGGAGCACCCATGGCCCTCAAGATCACTGTGATCGGCACCGGCTACCTCGGCGCGACGCACGCCGCCGCCATGGCCGAGCTCGGTTTCGACGTGCTGGGCCTCGACGTGGTGCCCGAGAAGATCGAGATGCTCCAGCGGGGCGAGGTCCCGATGTACGAGCCCGGTCTGGAAGAGCTGTTGCGCAAGCACGTCGCCGGGATCGAGGGGGCCAGCGGGCGGCTGCGGTTCACCATGGACTGGGCCGAGGTCGCGGAGTTCGGCGACGTCCACTTCGTCTGTGTGAACACCCCGCAGAAGCATGGCGAGTACGCGTGCGACATGTCGTACGTCGACGCCGCCTTCGCCTCGCTCGCCCCGCACCTCACGCGCCCCGCCCTGGTCGTCGGCAAGTCCACCGTGCCCGTCGGGTCGGCCGACCGGCTGGCCCGCACGCTCGCCGAGCTCTCCCCCGCGGGTGAGGACGTCGAGCTGGCCTGGAACCCGGAGTTCCTGCGCGAGGGCTTCGCCGTCCAGGACACCCTGCACCCCGACCGTATCGTCGCCGGGGTCCGCAGCGAGCGCGCCGAGAAGCTGCTGCGCGAGGTGTACGCGACGCCGCTGGCCGAGGGCTCGCCCTTCGTGGTGACCGACTTCCCGACCGCCGAGCTGGTGAAGACCGCCGCGAACTCCTTCCTCGCCACCAAGATCTCGTTCATCAACGCGATGGCCGAGGTCTGCGAGGCCGGCGGCGGCGACGTCGTGCGGCTCGCCGAGGCGATCGGGCACGACGACCGGATCGGCAAGAAGTTCCTGCGCGCGGGCATCGGCTTCGGCGGCGGTTGTCTGCCCAAGGACATCCGCGCGTTCATGGCCCGCGCGGGCGAGCTGGGCGCCGACCAGGCGCTCACCTTCCTCCGCGAGATCGACTCCATCAACATGCGGCGCCGCGGCCAGATGGTGGAGATGACGCGTGAGGCGCTGGGCGGGAGTTCCTTCCTCGGGAAGCGGATCGCCGTGCTAGGCGCGACGTTCAAGCCGGACTCGGACGACGTCCGGGACTCACCCGCGCTGAACGTCGCCGGGCAGATCCATCTGCAGGGCGGCCAGGTCACGGTCTACGACCCCAAGGGCATGGACAACGCCCGACGGATCTTCCCGACGCTGGGGTACGCGGAGACCGCGGTGGAGGCCGTACGCGGGGCGCATGCCGTCCTGCACCTCACCGAGTGGCGCGAGTTCCGCGAGCTGGACCCGGCGGTGCTCGGCGAGGCCGTGACGGACCGCGTGGTGCTGGACGGCCGCAACGCGCTCGACCCCGCCGTGTGGCGGGCGGCGGGCTGGACGTACCGGGCGATGGGACGGCCGACGGCCTGAGACCGGGAAGACCGAGAGCCTGCGTCTGAGCCCGAGCCCTGAGCCGCTGCGGTCGCTGCGGTCGCTTGGCTGTTCGCCGGGCGCTTGTGGTGGAATTGCTGCGCCGCGGGCGCTGATTCTTCACAGTCGCAATGCATGGAATGACGCCGTTGTAGCCCGTTCTCACAGCAGGGGCGCCCTTCGAAGAGAGGCAAGCAACAGCCGATTAACACTCGCGTAGCCGCGTTTAACCGCCGCGTAGCCACGCGGAATTGGGCTGCCACTCCACTGGTCCGCATTCACCGAACCGAATGACCGGACCATGCCAGGAGTGATCATGCCCCTGTTCAACAGGGCGGATTGGCCGAGGGATCACCGCGACGAGGTGGTCGCGGGAGCGCTCGTGGGCGCCGTGCTGATCGTGCTCGGTTACGCCTCGGGGATCGGCGCCCCGCCGTCGTCGGGATCGGCGCAGGCCGCCGTGCCGCCCGTGTCGCCGCCGACGGCGACGGCACCGCCCAGTACGACTCCGACGCCGGGCGAGGAAGCGCCCGGGGGAGCCGCGCCCGTGCCCCAAGTACCGGTCGGCGGGGGCGGGTTGCCGGTTGGCGGGGGCGGGTTGCCGATCGGGGACGGCGGCCATGCCGGACACGGGACCGGAGCCGGGAGCGGGGAGTCCGGTGACGGCGGGCCCGGCCCCGCCCCCTCCACCACTCCCACGCCCTCCCCCTCCGGCTCCGCGGGCGAGGAGACCCCGGGCGACGACTCGTGCGACGACGGCGACGTACGCCTCGCACGGCCCCTGCTCACCGGGCTCTCCGGGCTCACGGGCCAGGCCCTCGGCCTCGTGGGCGGTACGGAACCGACGCCGGAGACCTCCGAGCCGGACCCCTCCCCCCTCTGCGTCGGGCTCGCCACGCCGGATCTCCTCTCCACCTCGGACGGGGCGGATGACGCAGACGGCGCGGACGGCTCGGTGGTCACCCCATGACCACGCGCCCCCACCCCCTCGCCCCCCGTCTCGCTCCCCTCCTCCTCGTCCTCCTCACCGCTCTCCTCTGCGTCCTCGCCGGCGCGTCCCCCGCCTCCGCCCACACCGAGCTGGTCCGCTCGACTCCCAAGGACGGTGCGGAGCTCGGCAAGGTACCCGGGCACCTCACCCTCACCTTCGACGAGCCCGTCGAGCCGTCCGACGTACGCGTCATGATGGCCGACGGCGACCGGCTCCCCGTCGTCCGTGCCCCGCGCGGGGGCAGCGACACCGTGCGGGTCGCGCTCCCCGGCGTGGCTCCGAAGACCGGTGACCTCGCCCTCACCTGGTCCGTCATCGACGAGAAGGACGGGCACGCCTCCTCCGGCCGGCTCGCTTTCGACATCGGCGCGTCGGCGGCCCCCGCCGCCCAGGACCGCGGCGACAAGGCCGCACCCGCGCCCTCCCCCTCGGTGCGGCACGGCCTCGTCGTCGCCCGCTGGGCCGGTTATCTCTCGCTGGCCCTGTTCATCGGCGGGCTCGCCTTCGTCGCGCTGCTCTGGCCGCGCGGGGCGGGCGAACGGCGGGCGCGGGTGATGCTCGTCCTGGCCTGGGCGGTCGGGCTGCTCTCGACGGTCGTGGCGCTCGGGCTGCAGGGCGCGTACGCCAAGTTGGGTGGCCTCGATGACGCGCTCTCGGCGTCCGCGTACACCGACGTGCTCACCACCGAGCCGGGCCTCGCCCTCGCCGCCCGCGGGCTGCTCTGGATACTCGCCGCCGTGGTGCTGAGCGCGCTGTTGCAGGGCGGTAGCCGTACGGCGCGCTCGCCCGGCTGGCATGTGGGCGCCCTCGCCGTGTCGCTCGGACTGCTGCGCGCGACCGGGATGACGGGCCACACCTCCGAGGGCACGGAGCCCACCTGGGGCGCGCTGGCCGACCTGGTGCATCTGCTCGGGGCGAGTCTGTGGATCGGCGGCCTGGCCATGCTCGCGGTGGCCGTGCTGCCGCGCCGGGACCCCGACGAGCTGGCGCTGGTCGTGCCCGGCTACTCCCGGCTCGCGGGTGCGTCCGTGGCCGCGATCGCACTGGCCGGCCTGGTGCTGGCCTGGCAGGTCGTGGGCTCGTACGACGCCCTGCTGCACACCTCGTACGGGCAGTTGCTGCTGGTCAAGACCGGCGTGCTGGCCCTCGTTCTGTTCGCCGCGTGGCGCAGCCGTCAGTGGGTGCGTACGCGTCTCGAACTCGCCGTGCTGCTGCGCGGCGAGGCCGCCACCGTGCGGCCCTTCGGTTACTCGGTCGCGGCGGAGACGGGGCTCGTCCTCGTCGTGCTCGCCGTGACGAGTCTCCTGGTCACGGCCGATCCCGGCCGCTGACCTCCCCTGAAAACCCCACATCCCCTCACAGACAACGGAGTTGCGTTGATGCGCAGAAAAGACACCGACGAACAGCGCCGCCGGGCGCCCGCCGGCAACCGGACCCTGCTCGTCGCCGGACTCGGCGCCGCCTTCGCGGCGGTGCTCAGCCTGGGGCTGTTGCAGGCGACGGCTGGTTCGGCGTCGACGACCGACTCGGCGGCGGGCGCGGCTCAGGCGCCCGCAGCCGCGGCGGCCGAGGCGAAGCCCGCGGCAGCCGCCGCTGCCGACCATCAGGTCGACATCATGGGCAACAAGTTCGGCAACGGAAAGCAGCTGGTCGTCAAGGTCGGCGAGACCGTCCAGTGGACCAACCACGACAAGGCCCCGCACACCGCCACAACCACCAAGGGGCCGAAGAAGTTCGACTCGGGCACCCTGCAGCAGGGTGACTCCTGGTCGTACAAATTCACCACGCCGGGTACGTACGAGTACTACTGCGCGGTGCACCCGGACATGGTGGCGTCCGTGAAGGTCGTCGCGGACGACAGCGGGTCCACCGGCGGTTCCGGCGGTTCCGGCGGCGGGGGTACGTCCGGCGGTTCGGGCGGCTCCTCCGGCGGTACGTCCGGGGGCTCGACCGGGGGCTCCGACTCGGGCGGCACGAGCGGGGGTGACACCGGCGGCACGTCCGGTGGCAGCTCCGGCGGCACCAGCGGTGGCAGCACCGGTGGCAGCTCCGGCGGTACCAGCGGTGGCAGCACGGGCGGCGGGGGCGGCGGCGACGAGCAGTGCGCCAGCGTCCAGGACGTTCTGCTGCCGATCCTGCAGCACCTCAACACCGCGCACCTGGAGCGTTCTCCGGGTGAGCAGGTGCAGGACGCGCTGGAACTCGACTCGTACATCAAGATGCACACCGTGTGGGTCGAGAACATCCTCACGCCTGCCACCGAGGGCGGGGGCTCGGTCCTCGACGACACCCTCGGCACGTTGCTCCAGCACGTCAACTCGGCGCACCTGGAGGCGCCGCTCAGCCAGCAGATCACCGATGCTCTCGACGCCGACAGCTACGTGAAGATGCACACGGTCTGGGCCGAGAAGATGCTCGCCCCCACGACGGACTACGTGACCAGCAGCTGCTGACACACAGGCGCTACCGCTTGATCCAGGCAACAGCGCCCCACAAGAGGACGCCGGGCCGGCCGAGGCTCAGTCGGCCGGCCCGGCGTCCGGCGTTCATTCTCCCCCCGCTCTGTTTCTCCTCGGAAGGAGAAAAAGGATGACGACCGTCACCCTGCCCACCGTCTCCCCACCCTCCGGCCGCTACGCCGTCGCACCCGGCCGGTCCTTCGCCGAACTCACCGCGTACTACGGGCCGCTGGCCACCATGCGGCACCGCGTCACCCTGACCGGAGCCTCGCTCACGGTCCCCGTGTCCGCGTCCGCGCCGGATTCCGGTCCCGTGTCCGTGTCCGAAGCCGTGTCCGAAGCCGCGTCCGCGGCCGGCGGCGGGGGTGAGGCGCCCGTGTTCCGCTTCGACGTCGCCGGCACGATGAAGGCCTCGCTGGTCTCCGAGCACGTGGAACCCCTCGACGACGGGCGGCAGTTGCAGCTGACCGCCGACCTCGACGTGCGGGGCGTCGCGTTTCCGGTGCTGCTGCGGCTGCGCGTGGTGCCGTGCGCCGAGGACCGGCTGCTGGTGGTGGGCGCGGCCCGGCTCCCGTACCGGCTGCTCCGGCGTGCCACCGGCTTCCGGCTGCCATGGTCCCGCCCGGCGACCCGGCTGCGGCTGCTGCTCGCCGCGGAGTTCGCGTGAGCGCGGGGCGGCGCGGGCGGTGCGTGCCACTGGGGGCCGCCGCGCTCTCCGTACTCACCCTGCTGGTACCGCTGTTGCTGCTGTGGGCGGCACCCGGGCCCGCGTCAGCGGTCTCCTACCAGGTGGCGATGAAGGGGTACGCGTTCAGCCCCGCGACCCTCACCGTCCCCGTGGGTTCCACGGTGACCTGGACCAACCAGGACACGGCCCCGCACGACGTGAAGACCACCTCCGGGCCCGCCTCCATCCACTCGCCGATGCTGCAGAAGGGCAAGAGCTGGAGCTTCACGTTCACGACGGCCGGGTCGTACGGGTACTACTGCACAGTGCATCCGGACATGACGGCGCGGATCGTGGTCCAGCCGGCGGCGACTTCGGCGGCGCCGACCCGTACGCAGTCGGGGTCGGACCATCACGAGTCCGGGACCGGGGCTGCAGCCGGGGCCGGGCACCACACGGCGACCATGGCTCCGACGGCTCCAGCGGCTTCGGCGTCCACGGGGTCTTCAGCGGCGCGCTCCAAGTCCCCGGCTCCCACCAAGTCCCCGTCCGCACCGCCCACTTCGGCTCCGGCGGCCGCGGCGGCACCCTCGGCGGCCACCCCGCAGGCCGTCGAACCGACTGGCTCAGCCCGCCCCCTCGACGGTCTGCTCGTCCTGGCGGGAGTGGTGGCGGGCGTGGCCGTGCTGTGTCTTCTGCTGGTGGGGTCGCGCTCTGCCGCCAGGGAGGGGCGGGACTCCGCCTAGGGCGTGTTTCGAAAGTAGCGTCGTCCGCCCGGAGGGCGGGCCCGGCGGCGTCAGGTGCGTGCTCTGGGGGTCCCCCCCCCCGGCCGGAGGCTGGGGGAGTGCCGGGCGTAGGCCCTCGTACTGGACGTACTTGGGTCTGCGCCCGGTGCGGCGAGTGGGGGCACCTCCCACGCCCTTAAGGCAGTGGGGGAGCGTGCATGGCGTCGCCGGGCAGACGGGACTTTCGAAACACGCCCTAGCCGGAGGTTACTTGGCGCGGTAGCGGCGCATCTTGGCCCGGGCGCCGCAGCCCGACATCGAGCACCACCGGCCGCGCCCCGCCGGACTGCGGTCGTAGTACGCCCAGTGGCAGTCCGGCGCCTCGCAGGCCTTGAGCCGCAGCCAGGTGCCGGCGGTGAGGGACTCGGCGACGGCCGCGGCCACCCGGGAGGCCAGGGGGGCCAGGGGGGCCGGGTCCGCGGGCCGGAAGGCCGCCGAGCCGTCGGCCGCCGCGACCGTGACGACGAGCGGGGCCGACGCGAGCAGCTCGTCGAGCGGGCGTACCTCCCGGTGCGCCGGATGTCCCGCGTGCGCGAGGCACACGACCCGCAGCGATTCGCGCAGTTCGCGCGCGCTCTCCACCTCGCCCTCGCCCTCGTCCCCACCGAGCCCGAACCGGGCCCGCCCGTCGGCCGTGTCGAGCGCGTCGGCACCCGTTTCGATGTCGAGGGTGTTCACCAGGGACTGGATGAGGACCAGTCCGCCGGGTGCGGGCGTGCGCTCACTCATGCCCGTGACGTTACCTCCGGCGCCCGGCAGGCGGTAACTTCCGCCCGCGCCCCCTTGTGCCGTTACCGCCAATGGGGCAGCATGCAGTAACGGTTACCGTATGAGCCTCTCAAGGGGTAACGAACCGTGACCGACGAGACCGAGGAGAAAAGCCATGGCTTTCGCCAAGCTGGGTGCCGTCGCCCTGGACTGTCCCGACCCGCGCGCGCTCGCCGCGTTCTACGCCGGGATGCTCGGCGGCACCACGGAGGGTGACAGCGACTGGATCGATCTGCGGCTGCCGGAGGGCGGGACGCTGGCGTTCCAGGCCGCCCCCGGGCACGTACCGCCGAAGTGGCCCGCACCGGACGGCTCGCAGCAGTTCCATCTGGACCTCACCGTCGAGGACCTGGACGCGGCGGAGAAGGAGGCCCTGGCACTGGGCGCGAAGGTGCTCGACGCGGAGGACCGCCGACGCAACTGGCGGGTCTACGCCGACCCGGCCGGCCACCCGTTCTGCCTCTGCGTCTGCTGAGTCCCGCCCTGACCCGGCTGGGCTACCCGCACTCTTCCGCCCGTGCCAGCAACAGCTCCCGCTCCCGCTCGTTGCGCGTGAGCGACGCCGCGCGTTCGAACTCGGCCCGCGCCTCCCCCGCACGGCCGAGCCGCGCCAACAGATCCCCGCGCACGCTGGGCAGCAAGTGGTAGTCGCGCAGGGCGGGTTCGGCGGTGAGGGCGTCCACGATGGCCAGGGCGGGCTCCGGCCCCTCGGCCATCGAGACGGCGACGGCACGGTTGAGCTCGACGACCGGGGACGCGGTCCGGGCGGCGAGCAGGCCGTACAGCGTCGCGATCCGGGCCCAGTCGGTCTCCTCGTACGTGTGGGCGTGGGCGTGGCACGCGGCGATGGCGGCCTGGAGGACGTACGGCCCGGGGCCGCCGCCCGCGCCACCCAGGACGCCCGCGCCGCCCGCGACCCCGGCGGACACGGCCTCGGCGCGGGCGAGGGCGGCGAAACCGCGGCGGATGAGGAGCCGGTTCCAGCGGGCCCGGCTCTGGTCCTTGAGCAGCACAAGCCGGCCCGACGGCCCGGTCCGTGCGGCCGACCGCGACGTCTGGAGCTCCAACAGCGCGGCCAGCCCGTGCACTTCGGGCTCCTTGGGCATCAACTCGGCCAGCACGCGGGCGAGCCGCAGAGCGTCCTCGCAGAGTGCGGGACGCAGCCAGTCGTCGCCGGCCGTGGCGGCGTACCCCTCGTTGAAGATCAGGTAGATGACCTCCAGTACGGAACCGAGCCGGGCCTCGCGTTCGGGCCCGTACGGCACCTCGAAGGGGACGCCCTTCGCGGCGAGAGTCCGTTTGGCGCGCACGATGCGCTGGGCGACGGTCTTCTCGGGGGTGAGGCAGGCGCGGGCGATCTCGACGGTGGTCAGCCCGCCGAGCAGCCGCAGGGTGAGGGCGATGCGCGCCTCGGCGGACAGCACGGGGTGGCAGGCGGTGAAGACCAGCCGCAGCAGGTCGTCGTCGATGTCGTCCGGGTCGGCCGGCTCGTCGACGTGCCCGTGCCCATGCGGCGCGGACGTCTCCAGGTCGCGCCCCATCTCCGCGAGCTTGTGCGCGTACCGCTCCCGTCGCCGTACGAGGTCGATCGCCCGGTGCTTGGCGGTGGTCATGAGCCACGCCCCGGGATTGCCCGGCACCCCGTCCCGGGGCCACTGCTCAAGCGCCGCGACCAGCGCGTCCTGGGCCAGCTCCTCCGCGATCCCGACGTCCCGCACGATGCGCGCGACCCCGGCGATGATGCGGGGCGACTCGATGCGGAAGACGGTTTCGATGGCTTGGTCGGGAGCGGAGGCCCGACCGGCGGCGGAGGCGGAGGCCCGACCGGGGCCGGAGACGTGGTCGGGGGCGGCGGCGTGGTCGGGAGCGGAGGCGTCCGCCGGGGCGGGGGTGTCTGGCGTCACGCTGCACCATCAGACACCCCCGGGCCCGTACAGCCAAGGCTCGACTCGGCTCAGCTCCGCTCAGCCTTCGACGATCTCCCGTACCTCGCAGGTCACCGTCCAGTGGGCCTCGTGGATCTGGAGGAACCGCTTGGTCCACTCGACCGCCTCGGCCCGGTCCTTGGCCTGCAGCATCGCGTACCCGCCGACGACCTCCTTGGCCTCGGTGAACGGCCCGTCGGTGACGGACAGCTCGCCGCCCTCCCACCGCACCCGCGCCCCCTCCGCGGTCGGCTTCAGCCCCGAGGTGTCCAGCAGCACCCCGGCCTTCGTCATCTCCTCGATCAGCTCCCCCATCCGCTCCATCAGCGCGTCGCTCGGTCCCTCGGCGGGCGCGGTCTGCTCGTCGATACGGATCATCGACAGGTAGCGAGGCATGGTGACTCCCTGAGTTCATCGGTATGGAGGCGGGGCTCGTCCCGCCTCTACCCATACGTCGAACGGCAGACGACGGGATCGACATGCTCGCGGGATTTCCTGAGAATTTTTTCCCTACTTCAGCGACTCCCACAGCTCTGCCGCCTCCGGCTCCTCCGCCACCACCCGGTTGGGGTCGGACAGGGCGGGGATGACCGGCATCGTCACGGTCTCCATGCTCGTGCTGGAGAGGGACCGCAGGCTCTGGCCCAGGTCCACCAGTTCGGACAGGGAGTTGAGGCCCGTGTCCGTGGTGAGGCTGCTGGTGAGTGCGTCGGCGACCGTGTAGAGGCGGGTGGGGCTGGCGAGGAGGTCGGTGGAGGAGACCTGGTCGAGGAGCGCCTTCACCAGTTTCTGCTGGAGGCCTATGCGGCCGAGGTCGCTGCCGTCGCCTATGCCGTGCCGGGTGCGGGCGAAGGCCAGGGCCTGTGTGCCGTCGAGGTGGTGGGTGCCCGCCTCCAGTTCGAGGTGGCTGTCCTCGTCGGAGATGTCCTCGTCCGTAGTCACCGTGACTCCGCCCAGCGCGTCCACCAGGTCGGCGAAACCGGCGAAGTCGATCTCGATGTAGTGGTCCATGCGGACGTTCGTCATGGTCTCCACCGTCTTGACGGCGCAGACGGGCCCGCCGGTCGAGTACGCGCTGTTGAACATCACGCTGTACGCCATCGGCGTCGAGCCGCCCGAGGACTGCGGGCAGGAGGGGCGCGTGACGAGGGTGTCGCGCGGGATGCTCACGACGGTCGCCTCCGAACGGCCCTCGTCGACGTGGACGATCATCGCCGTGTCGGAGCGGGCTCCCTCACTGCTGCCGCCGCCGAGTTCCTTGTTGCGCTCGCCGCCGCGCGAGTCCGAGCCGAGGACGAGGATGTTGAGCGCGCCGCTGGGCAGCGGGCTCGCGGAGGCCGTCACGGTGCCCGTGGGAGTCGTCATCGCCCTGGGCGGCCGGTCGTCGCCGAGTGCGCTGTCGATGTCGACGCTCTTGATGTTGTGATTCAGCTGCCAGTAGGCCCAGGCCGCCCCGGCCACCGAGACGACGAGCGCGCAGCCGACGGCGACGCCCGCCGCCTTGAAAAGCCGTGACCGGCCCGACCAACCCGACCGGGCCAGTCGGACCGGTCGGACCGGCCAACCCGACCATCGTGGCCGTCGTTCCTCGCCGCGTCTCGCGGCATCCCCGTCCCCGGCCCCGCGTTCGTCTTCTCCGCTCACAGGGCAGAACATAAGTCCGAATTATTACCAGGAGGAACCACTTCTCGGTTTTCCTTCGGAAACTCTCAGATTTCGTTGAGTTTTCTCAGACGCCGGCCTTCGAAACTTTCGACGTCCCGGCACCGTTCACGACCGGCGCGGCGCCAGTTATGAACTGGTGCGGTGCCGGTCACGACGGCGGCGCCGTACTGCTCCGGACCACCAGGCTCGTCGCCAGCTCGACCCGGGTGGCCGTCGAGGGGCGCTCCGAGCGGCCCAGGTCCAGTACGAGCCGGGCCGCCGCCTCGGCCATCTCCGTGAGCGGCTGGCGCACGGTGGTGAGCGGCGGGCCGACCCAGCGGGCCACCGGCAGGTCGTCGAAGCCGACGACGCTGAGGTCCTCCGGTACGCGAAGGCCCAGCTCACGGGCGGCCTCGTACAGGCCGAGGGCCTGGAGGTCGTTGCCCGCGAACACGGCCGTCGGACGGTCCGGCAGCTTCAGCAGTTCGAGCCCGTTCCGGTAACCGCTCTCGTGGTGGAAGTTGCCGGTGCGCACGAGCGCCGGGTCGACCGGCAGCCCGGCCGTGTCCAGCGCCGCCCGGTACCCGTCGAGCCGGGCCCGGCTGCACATCATCCGCGAGGGCCCGCTGATCACGCCGATGCGGTGGTGGCCGAGGTCGGCGAGATGGCGGGTGGCCGCGAGCCCGCCCTGCCAGTTGGTGGCGCCGACGGACGGCACGTCGTCACCGGGGTCGCCCGCCGGATCGACCACCACGAACGGGATGGCGCGGCTGGTCAGCAGCGCCCGCTGGGACTCGTCGAGCCCGCTGAGGACCAGTACGACACCGTACGGGCGGCGCGCGGCGACCTGGTCGGCCCAGGTGCGCCCGGGGGTGAGCCGGCCCGCGCTCTCGGACAGGACGACGCTCAGCCCCTCGTCCCGCGCCACGTTCTCCACGCCCCGGATGACCTCCATCGCCCACGCGCTCTCCAGTTCGTGGAAGACAAGGTCGATGAGCGGCGACCGGGACGCCTCGGCCCGGCGGCGCCGATAGCCGTGGTGGCGCAGCAGTTCCTCGACCCGGGTCCGGGTCGAGGGGGCCACATCGGCGCGGCCGTTGAGCACCTTCGAAACAGTCGGGGCCGAGACTCCCGCCTCGCGGGCGATCTCAGCGAGCGTCGCTGACTGGGCTACAGCGGGATTCGGGCGAGTCATGAACGGGATCGTATCCCTGCGCGACCTCTTGACGAAGCCCTTCGACCGCCATACGTTCCCGGAACATTCGACGTACCACCCGAAACATTCGTGCCGTGAGCGTGCCACGCAGGCGAGCGAGCCGCAGAAGAAGAGGTGCTGTCATGGAGTCGATCAGCGGGCGGTCCAACGACGGGCAGCCCACGGGCCGAGGCCCGAGCGACGGCTTGAGCGGGAGTTCGGGCGACGGTGGGGGCTTGAGCGAGAGCTCGGGCGGAGGCCTGGGCGGCCGCACCTTCAGCAGGCGCTGGGTCCTGGGCGCCGGTGCCACCACCCTGCTCACCACCGGCCTCACCGCCTGCGGCTCCGGCGACGGTTCCGGTGGGGGCGGCAGCACGATCAACGCCTTCACGTACGGGGACGACGCGGTGAAGGTCCAGGCGGCGGCCGTCGAACGCTTCAACAAGTCCGCCGCGGGCAAGGCCGCCAAGGGCAAGGTGAAGCTGGTGAAGGTCCCCGGTGCGGACTACACGTCCAAGCTCCGCACGGCGATGGGCTCCCCGAGCGCCCCCGACGTCTTCTTCAACTGGGGCGGCGGCTCCATCAAGGACTACCAGGAGGCGAAGCAACTCGTCGATCTGACCGACACCATCGAGGGCGACCCGGCCCTGAAATCGGGCTTCCTGCCCTCGGTGCTCGCGGCGGGCGGACTCGGCGGCCGCAAGTACGGGATACCCATGCGCGGTATGCAGCCGGTCATCCTCTTCTACAACAAGTCGGTCTTCGCCGAGCACAAGCTCCAGCCGCCCGCCACCTGGGCCGAGTTGCAGGACATCAACACCAAGCTGAAGGCCGCGAAGATCACCCCGTTCGCGCTCGGCGGCGCGGACACCTGGACCGAGCTGATGTGGGTGGAGTACCTGGTCGACCGCATCGGCGGTCCGCAGGTCTTCGCGAAGATCCAGGAGGGCGACACGTCCGCCTGGGGTGACCCGGCCGTCCTCAAGGCCGCCGAGACGGTCAAGGAACTCATCGACGACGGTGCGTTCGGGTCGAAGTTCAGCTCGGTGTCGTACGTCAACGGCGGCGCCCCCGCGGTCTTCGCCAAGGGCAAGGCGGCGATGCACCTGATGGGTTCGTGGGAGTACTCGACGCAGCTCGGCAAGTTCCCGTCCTTCGCCAAGAACAACCTGGGCTGGTGCGCGTTCCCCACGGTCGAGGGCGGCACCGGCGACATCCGCAACGTCGTCGGCAACCCGACCAACTACTGGTCGATCAACTCCCGTACGGGGAACAAGGACGCCGCGATCGCCTTCCTGAAGGACTGCGCCTCGGAGACGTACGCCAAGGCGCTGATCGCCAACGGGGACATCCCGACGACGTCCAACGCGGCCAAGCTGCTCGAAGCCTCGCCCAACCCGGAGTTCGCGAAGTTCCAGTACGAGCTGGTCGAGAAGGCACCCGCCTTCACGCTCTCCTGGGACCAGGCGCTCGGCGCGGACATCGCGACCCCGATGCTCACCGAGATCAACAAGCTGTTCGTCGGGAAGTCCTCGCCGGGCGAGTTCGTGTCGGCGCTCAAGGAGCTGAAGTGAGCGCACCGAGCCCCACCAAGGCCCCGGTGGGAAGCCCGGCCGCGGAGCGCGGAAGGCCCGAAGAGTCCAGGAGGCCCCGGAAGAAGTCCCGTGCCTCCACCGTCGGCCGCCCGCACGCCGTCTGGGCGCTGCCCGGCGTCCTCTTCTTCGCGTTCTTCGCCGTGGTCCCGATGGGCCTGGCCTTCTACCTCTCCTTCACCAGCTGGGACGGCCTGGGCGACCCGCAGCTCGTCGGTTTCGACAACTGGCAGAAGCTGGTCGACGACGACCGGATGGTCCAGTCCCTGTGGCTCACCGTCCTGCTGACGGTGGTGAGCTGGGCCTTCCAGACGGTGATCGCCCTGCTGCTCGGCGTCTGGGCGGCGGGCGGCCAGCGCAACCGGGCGGTGCTGTCCGCGGTCTTCTTCGTCCCGTTCCTGCTCTCCTCGACGGCGATCGCGCTGCTCTTCTACGCCCTGCTCGATCCGAACTTCGGCATCATCCGGGAGAACATCCTGGGCTCCTCCAGCGGCGCGTTCCTCGCGATCGTCTTCGTCGGCGCCTGGCAGTTCATCCCCTTCCACGCCCTGATCTACCAGGGCGGGGCCCGTCAGATACCCGAGGTCCTCTACCAGGCGGCGGCGATCGACGGGGCGGGCCGCTACCGCCAGTTCTTCTCGATCACGCTTCCGCAGCTGCGCCACACCATCACGACGTCCACGGTCCTGATGGTCGTCGGCTCGCTCACCTACTTCGAGACCGTGCTGATCCTCACCAAGGGCGGCCCGGGCACCGACACCGCGATCCTGCCGTACCTGATGTACGAAGCGGGCTTCAAGAGCTACGACTTCGGCTACGCGAGCGCCATCGCGTCCTTCCTGGTGCTGGTCGCCACGGGACTGTCCCTGATCCTCGTGCGGCTGACCGGCTTCGGCAGCATGCGCAGCACCCGCGAAGGGATGTGACGGAGTGTCACGCGATACGTTGCCCCGTCCGGGGCCCCGCCCGGGCCCGCGTCCCGTCAAGGCCGGGGCCGGGGCCGGGGCCGGGGCCGGGGCCGGGGCCGGGGCCGGGGAGCAGCCCACCGGCCCGCTCCCGCCCCCGTCGCGCCGCCGCCGGCACTGGACGAAGCGCGCCAACCCGCTCGCGGGGCTCGGCTCGGTCATCTGGCTCGCGATCGTCGTCATCCCGCTCTACGCGATGCTGTCGGCCTCGCTCACCAGCCAGGACAAGGCACTCACCGGCAACCCGCTGAACCCGCCCACGAGTCCGACGCTCGACAACTACAACACCGTGCTGCACAGCGGCTTCGGCCATCTGCTCAGCAACACGGCGATCGTGGCCGTCGCGGTCGTGGCCATCGTCCTCGGCCTCTCCGTCCCGCTCGCGTACGTCGCCGTCCGCACCCGTAACCGCTGGTCGGGCCTGGCCTTCCGGCTCTTCCTGCTCGGCGTCGCGATCCCGGCCCAGGCGGTCGTCATCCCCCTGTACCTCGTCATCGCCAAACTCGACCTGTACGACAGCCTGCTGGCGGTCATCCTGCCGACGGCGGCCTTCGCGATGCCGGTCTCGGTGCTCGTCCTCGTGGGCACCCTGCGGGACGTCTCGGAGGAACTGTACGAGGCGATGGCCCTGGACGGTGCCTCGCCGCAGCGGATGCTGTTCCAGCTCACCGTCCCGATGGCCAAGGGCGGCATCAGCACGGTCGTCATCTACTCGGCGCTCCAGGCCTGGAACGGCTTCCTCTTCCCGCTGATCTTCACCCAGTCCGACGAACCGCGCGTCCTCACCCTCGGGCTCTTCAACTACGTCAGCCAGTTCGGCGTGAACATTCCCGCCCTGCTGGCCTCCGTCGTCCTCTCCGGCGTGCCGATCTTCGCCGTCTACCTGGTGGCCCGCCGCGCCCTGGTCGGCGGCCTGATGGGCGTGGGCGGAAAGTGAACCCACCCGCCCCCGCCCCTGCTCCCGGCCCCGACTCTGACAGGAGTTTCATGACCACCGCTCCCTGGCGTGATCCCGCCCTGCCCGCCGACGCCCGGGCCGACGACCTGGTCGCCCGGATGACCCTGGAGGAGAAGACCGCCCAGCTGTACGGCGTGTGGGTGGGCGCCGCCACGGACGGCAACGGAGTCGCCCCGCACCAGGAGGAGATGACCTCGGACTTCGACTGGGACGAGATGATCACCCAGGGCCTGGGCCAGCTCACCCGCTCGTTCGGTACGGCCCCCGTGGACCCCGCGCTGGGCGCGCAGGCCCTTGCCCGCGCCCAGCGCCGGATCAGCGAGGCGGGCCGCTTCGGCATCCCGGCCGTCGCCCACGAGGAGTGCCTCGCCGGATTCACGGCGTGGGGCGCCACCGCGTATCCCGTTCCGCTGGCCTGGGGCGCCTCCTTCGATACGGCCCTGGTGGAGGAGATGGCCCGCCGGATCGGCCAGGACCTCGCCTCCGTCGGCGTCCACCAGGGCCTCGCCCCCGTCCTGGACGTCGTACGGGACCCCCGGTGGGGCAGGGTCGAGGAGACCATCGGCGAGGACCCGTACCTCGTCGGCACGATCGGCGCGGCCTACGTCCGCGGCCTTGAGTCCGCCGGAGTCGTCGCCACGCTCAAGCACTTCGCGGGGTACGCCTCCTCGGCGGGCGCCCGCAACCTCGCCCCCGTACGGGCGGGTGTGCGCGAGTTCGCCGACATCACCCTGCCTCCGTTCGAGTTCGCGCTGCGCGAGGGCGGGGCCCGCTCCGTGATGGCCGCGTACACGGACACGGACGGCGTGCCCGCCTCCGCGGACCCGTACCTGCTGACCGAACTCCTGCGGGAGCAGTGGGGGTTCGCCGGAACAGTCGTCAGCGACTACTTCGGCGTCGGCTTCCTGCAGACCCTGCACCGGATCGCGGGCACCGAGGCGGGGGCCGCCCACGCGGCCCTGGCAGCGGGCGTGGACGTCGAACTGCCGACGGTCCGCTGCTACGGGGATCCGCTGGTCGAGGCGGTACGGGCCGGTGACGTCCCGGAGTCCCTGGTGGACCGGGCGGCGGCCCGCGTCCTGCGCCAGAAGTGCGATCTTGGCCTGCTGGACGAGGACTGGAGCCCGGAGCCCACGGGCCCGATCGACCTGGACTCGACCGCGAACCGCGTCCTGGCCCGCCGCCTGGCCGAGGAGTCCGTGGTCCTCCTCTCCAACCCGGACGGCCTGCTCCCCCTCGCCCCCGACACCCGGATCGCCGTGGTCGGCCCGCGGGCCGCCGACGCCCTGGCCATGCTGGGCTGCTACTCCTTCCCGTCCCATGTGGGCATCGACCACCCGGACCTGCCGATGGGCATCGAGATCCCCACGCTTCTGGAGTCCCTGCGCACGGAACTCCCCGACGCCAAGATCGCGTTCACCGAGGGCTGCGACACCACCGACCCGGACACCTCCGGCTTCGGGGAGGCCGTCGCGCGCTCCACCGAGGCGGACGTCTGCGTGGCCGTGCTCGGCGACCGGGCGGGCCTCTTCGGCCGGGGCACCTCGGGCGAGGGCTGCGATGTGGCGGACCTGCAACTCCCGGGAGTCCAAGCCCAGTTGCTGGATGCCCTGACCGCCACGGACACCCCCGTCGTACTGGTCCTGCTCACCGGCCGCCCGTACGCGCTGGGCCGCTGGCACGACCGACTGGCCGCCACGGTCCAGGCGTTCTTCCCCGGCGAGGAGGGCGGCCCGGCGGTGTCAGGCGTCCTGTCGGGCCGCGTGAACCCCTCGGGCAGGCTCCCCGTCAGCGTCCCGCAGTCCCCCGGCGGCCAGCCGTGGACCTATCTCCAGCCCCCGCTGGGCCTGGCCGGCGAGGTCAGCAACCTCGACCCGACCCCGCTCCACCCCTTCGGCCACGGCCTCGGCTACACGGACTTCACCTGGGAGGACACGGACGACCGCCACGCGGAGACAACCACGGACGAGCCGTACGACGTCTCCGTCACGGTCCGCAACACGGGCCCCCGCGAAGGCACGGAGATCGTCCAGCTCTACCTGCACGACCCGGTGGCCCGGGTGACCCGCCCGGACGTCCGCCTCATCGGCTACCACCGCCTGACCCTGCCCCCCGGAGAAGCCCGCCGGGTCACCTTCCACTTCCACCCGGACCTGTCGTCCTTCACCGACCGCACGGGCCGGCGCATCGTGGAACCGGGCGCCCTGGAACTGCGCCTGTCCAGCTCCAGCACCGACACCCACCACACGACCCACCTGACCCTGACCGGCCCGGAACGCCACCTGGGCCCAGCCCGCCGGCTGTCCTGCCCGACAACGGCCTCTTAGGGGCGTGAGGGGAACGGCGCGATCTTCTAGCTTTCGACCTTCCAGCTTTCGACGGACTCGAACCGCCACCGATGAACAGCTCGGGCAACCAGCCCATCAGCCGGCTCCGGCAGTTCGGGAAGCTCGGCATCCAACGAGGCATCCCACCACGTGATGACGAGCACCCGCTCTCCCGGAGCCCGCAGGATCTCCCGGCGCAGGGGCCGCGCCGGGAGGTCCTGCTCCCGAACCCAGGCGAGCAGTTCCTCCCCCCGCCCGTCGGCGGCCCGCGCCTCCCACATCAGAGCGACGGTCATGAGTACAGGTTGTCCTTGCTGACCTCATGCACGTGATCGTGATCGTGGGAGTGGGAACGCCCCGGCACATGCGGATCCGTCACAGGAAGCGACGAATCCGCCGACAGATCCCAGTCGGAGGCGGCCCGCCCACGGGCCACCATCTCAGCCCCGAGCGCGGCGACCATCGCCCCGTTGTCCGTGCACAGCTTGGGCCGCGGCACCCGCAGCCGGATCCCCGCGGCCTCGCACCGCTCCTGGGCCAGCACCCGCAGCCGCGAGTTCGCGGCCACGCCGCCACCGATCATCAGATGGTCGACACCCTCGTCACGGCAGGCCCGTACGGCCTTGCGCGTCAGCACATCCACCACCGCCTCCTGGAAGGACGCGGCCACATCCCGCACCGGCACCTCCTCGCCCGCCGCCCGCTTGGCCTCGATCCATCGCGCCACGGCCGTCTTGAGCCCGGAGAAGGAGAAGTCGTAGGCGGCGTCGCGCGGTCCGGTGAGCCCTCGCGGGAAGGCGATGGCGGTCGGGTCGCCCTCCTTCGCGTACCGGTCGATGACCGGCCCGCCCGGGAAGCCGAGATTCAGCACCCGCGCGATCTTGTCGAAGGCCTCGCCGGCCGCGTCGTCGATGGTCGCGCCCATCGGTCGTACATCGCTCGTGATGTCCGAGGACAGCAGCAGCGAGGAGTGGCCGCCGGAGACGAGCAGGGCCATCGTCGGCTCGGGCAGCGCGCCGTGCTCCAGCTGGTCCACACAGATGTGGGACGCCAGGTGATTCACGCCGTACAGCGGCTTCCCCAGCGCGTACGCGTACGTCTTCGCCGCCGACACTCCCACGAGCAGCGCGCCCGCGAGCCCCGGACCCGCGGTGACGGCGATGCCGTCCAGGTCCTTCGCGCTGACGCCCGCCTCCTTCAGTGCCCGCTCGATGGTCGGCACCATCGCCTCCAGGTGCGCGCGGGAAGCGACTTCCGGCACCACACCCCCGAAGCGCGCGTGCTCGTCCACGCTGGAGGCGATCGCGTCCGCGAGGAGGGTCGTGCCCCGGACGATGCCGACGCCGGTCTCGTCGCAGGAGGTCTCGATGCCGAGGACGAGAGGTTCGTCAGCCATTGGTCTCGGTTCCTTGTACGGAAGTTGACGGGTCGTTGAGGCGCATCACGAGGGCGTCCACGTTCCCCGGCTGGTAGTAGCCGCGCCGGAAACCGATCGGCTCGAAGCCGAAGCGCTCGTAGAGTTTTTGGGCGCGGATGTTGTCGACACGGCATTCGAGCAGCACCTCGGCGCACTCGAAGGCGGTCGCGGCCCGGAGCAGTTCGGTCAGTATCAGCGCGCCGAGCCCGGTGCCCCAGTGTTCCCGGGCGACAGCGATGGTCTGTACGTCACCGGTGTCCCCGGCGGCGGCCAGCCCGCCGTACCCGACGATCCGTGCGCCGTCCCTGACCCCGGCCTCAGCCCCGGCCTCAGCCCCGGGCCTGGGCTCGCCCCCGACCTCGGCCACGACGTACCGCCGGGTCGCCGCCGGGCCACGCGCGTGGGCGAGGTCGGACCAGAACATGCCCCGCGACCAGGCGTCCTCGGGGAAGAGGTCCTTCTCCAGCTCCAGCACGGGCTCGATGTCCCACCAGCGCATCTCACGCAGCACCGCGGTCGTCACTTGGGGGTGACCACCTTGTAGTTCTTGGGCACCTGGGCGTCGGGCCGGCGCAGATAGAGGGGCCGCGGCGCCTCCAGTTCCTCGCCCGCCGCCAGCCTCTCCGCGGCCAGGGACGCGAGCGAGGCCGCCGAGACGTGCTCGGGCGCGCGGGCGTCCGGGAAGGTGTCGGGGTAGAGCAGCGCGCCCGCGCCCACCGCGGGCAGCCCGCCGATGTCCAGGTCCCCGGGCCGGTCCACGGCCGGCTCGGTGACCCGCGTACGGGAGTCGGCGTACCGCGCCCAGTAGACCTCTTTGCGCCGGGCGTCGGTCGCGACGACGAAGGGGCCCTCGATCCCGGCTTCGGCCTCGGTCCCGGCCGCGTACGCGAGCCCGTCCAGCGTGCACAGCCCGTGCACGGGGACTCCGAGCGCGAGCCCGAACGTGTCGGCGGTCATCAGGCCGACCCTGAGCCCGGTGTACGGGCCGGGGCCCACGCCGACGACGATGCCGGTGACGGCGTCGAGCCGCAGCCCGGCCTCGGTGAGCACCCGGTCGACGGCCGGCAGGAGCAGTTCCCCGTGCCGACGCGCGTCCACCTGGCTGGAGGCGGCGACGACGGACGTCCCGTCGTGCAGCGCGACGGTGACGGCGGGGGTGGCGGTATCCAGAGCGAGCAAGAGCACGCGAACAGCCTACGGCGCCCGGGCCCGGCGCACGGCCGCCTCAATCCGGCGGGGACCGACTGATAACGTCATACCGGCACAGCACGGACATATGACGTGCCGTACGGGATCGCGGGATCGTACGAGAGGTGGGCACCCAAGGTGGTTCGGAGCAGCTCGGAATTCGTGGCCGGGCTCACCGCGACGGCCCTCGCCGTGATCGGCTTTCACGCCTACCAGGCATCGGCGTACGCACCGGACGACCTGAACTCGCCGCGGGCCGCCGAGACCTCGCAGGCCGCCGCCGCGAAGGCGCCGCGGGACAGAAACCACCCGACGGCGCTGCCCACCCGTTCGGGCACCGGTCAGCGGGTCGTCTACTCACTGGACGACGACCGGGTGTGGCTGGTCGGCCGGGGCAACCGCGTCATGCGGACGTTCCGGATCAGCCCCGGCACGGTGGACCCGCCGCCGGACCGGTACGTCGTCACCTCACGCTCCGCCAAGAGCGTCGGCTCGGACGGCGCGGCCGTCGAACACGTGGTCCGCTTCGCGAACATGGACGGCATCCCGATCGGCTTCAGCGCCACGGCCGACGGCACGTACGTGCCCCCCGACCCCACCAAAAAACTGGGCGGCATCCGCCAGTCCCGAGAAAACGCCACAGCCATGTGGACCTTCGCAACAATCGGCGCACAGGTCATCGTGATCAGGTAGCGCACGGGGGCCCGCCTTCAGGGGCGGGGGGACCGGCGCGTTTTTAGGGGCGCGGGGAACTGCGCAATCTTTAAGGGGCGCGGGGAACTGCGCGACCAGCCACAGCGGACCCGCGGAATCCACTCGACACCAACGCGGAACCCCCCGCTAGGTCGCCCGCCGCCGCCCCGCACAAACCGCCGAATCCGAATCCGAAGCCGGCTCAGGCACAGGCACGGTCGCAGGCCCGGGCACAGTCGCAGGCACAGACAAAGCCGGCGGCACCGACACGGCCCGCGCAAACGCCCCCGCCGCGAGCAACTCGGCCATGGACACCCCATCCGGCCGCGAAGAACCACGTTCCGACGTAGACGTAGACATGGCGGCCTCCTGGGACTCGGCTCCGGGAGCAGACATGGTTAGGTACACCTAACCAACTCCTCCGTCCATGTGAACACGCCGAAGCCACCGGACGCAACATCTTCCCGACGCCTTGTCGGAACGTTGGGACGAACCTACGACCCCGAGGTCAGGCGAAGAGCCCGCCCAGCTCAGCCGCACGCGCACCCCACCGCTCCCCCACGCCGCGGAGCGTCACGTGCCGCACCTCATCCGTCGTGTCACCGACATCCGTCGTGTCACCGGCGGCCCGGTGAATCAACAAGTGCAGCCGATCGTCCGTCAGCTCCTCGACCTTCCCCTCGCCCCACTCCACGACGATCACGGAGTCGGACAGCGACACGTCGAGATCGAGGTCCTCCATCTCGTCGAGCCCTCCGCCCAGCCGGTACGCGTCCACGTGGACCAGGGGCGGCCCGTCACCGAGGGAAGGGTGCACGCGGGCGATCACGAAGGTCGGGGAGGTGACCGCGCCCCGGACACCGAGGCCCTCGCCGAGCCCGCGCGTCATGGTGGTCTTGCCCGCGCCCAGTTCGCCGGTGAGCATCACGAGGTCGCCGGCCCGCAGCATCTTGGCGAGCCTGCGGCCCAACTCCTTCATCTGCTCGGGCGAGTCCACGGTGATCTCGGCCATGGCGCCGGCCTGGGCCATGGCGCCGGTCTCGGTCATGGCGCCGGCCTGGGGAGGCTCCGAAGGTCCCGAGAGGTCAGCCGGGTTGCGCGGTGCTGCTGGTGCTTCCATAACCATCCACGGTAGCCCCTGCCGGGACGGCGCCGACGCGGGTGAGCAGGTCCGCGAGCCGGTCTATGACGACCTCCGGGTGTTCCAGCATCACCAGGTGCCCGGCGTCCGGGACGAGCACCAGCTCGGCGTCCGGCAGCAGATCGGCGATGGCCTCGCTGTGCTCACTCGGCGTCACCAGGTCCTTGACCCCGGCCAGTACGAGCAGGGGCAGGTCGGCGAAGTGGGCGAGCGCCTCGGTCTTGTCGTGATCGGTGAACGCCGGGTAGAACTCGGCGACCACATCGATCGGTGTGGCCTCGATCAGCCGCTCCGCGAACCGCGCGACCGCCGGGTCGATGTCCCTGGACGCGAACGAGTACCGCTTGATGATCCCCGCGAACAGTTCGGCGGTGGCCCGGCGTCCGCGCTCCACCAGCTCGGCCCGCTGCCCCAGCGCCTTCAGCACCCCGGGCAGTATCCGCCGCACCGCGTTGACGCCCGCGACCGGCAGCCCGAAGTTGACCTCGCCGAGCCGGCCGGACGACGTACCGACCAGCGCCACGCCGACCACGCGCTCACGGATCAGGTCCGGATACTGGTCGGCCAGGGCCATCATCGTCATGCCGCCCATCGAGTGACCGACGAGCACGAGCGGGCCCTCGGGCGCCGCCGCGTCGATGACGGCCTTCAGGTCCCGGCCCAGCTGGTCGATGGTGACCGGCAGGTCGTCCCTGGCCTGGGCCACGCCCCGCCCGGAACGGCCGTGGCTGCGCTGGTCCCAGTGGACGGTCCGCACGACACCGCGCAGCGCGGCCCGCTGGAAGTGCCAGGAGTCCTGGCTGAGGCAGTAGCCGTGGCTGAAGACGACGGTGACCGGGGCAGGCGCCTTGCGGCCGAAGAGCCGACGGCGGCGCGGGGCCAGGGTGGAGTCGGACTCCACCTCGTCGACCTCGTAGTACAGCTCGGTGCCGTCGTCCGCGGAGGCCTTGCCGGGCATGCCGCGCAGCGCCCCGTACGGACCGGCCGCGTCGAGGGCGAGCTTCGCCTTCCTGCGCATGCCGCGGCCGACCGTGAGCCGCTCGATCGCGACTCCGGCGGCGGCGCCCGCGGCGACCACGCCTATCGCCGCGCCGGCGATCCCCGCCCTGCGCCAGTTCGCGGCCCCGGCCGCGGAGACGGCCGAGGAGACGGCCGTGGCCGCTTCCACCGCTGCCTCCGCACTGCTCTCGCTCACGAACCGCTCCTCTTCGCCGGGGCCCTGCCCATGTCTGCCGTTGCCTGCTGCTGCCGCTGTGCCGTTACCTGCTGCTGCCGTCGGTGTCGCCGGTCAGCGCCACTGCCGCCGGTCACCGCCGCTGTGCCGTGCCCGGCACTCATGCGGATACCCCGCTTGTCACGCGTTCACGTTGTTACTCATTCACGTAGTTACTCATCCACGTAGTCATTCACGTAGACGCGGGGCACGCGGGTTCCGATGCGGGTGACGATTTCGTACGCGATCGTGCCCGAAGCCCGGGCCCAGTCCTCGGCGGTCGGCTCCCCGTGGCCGCCGGGCCCGAACAGGACCGCTCTGTCGCCGACCGACGGCTCGTCCCCGCCGAGGTCGACCACGAACTGGTCCATCGCGACCCGCCCCGCGACCGTCCGCCACTTGCCGCCCACGAGGACGGGTCCGGCGCCGGAGGCGTGGCGCGGAACGCCGTCCGCGTATCCGACGGGCACCAGGCCGAGCGTCGTGTGACCGGCCGTGACGTAGTGATGTCCGTAACTGACGCCGTGGCCCGCCGGCACGCGCTTCACCAGCGCGAGCGACGCCCAGAGCGTCATCACGGGACGCAGCCCGAGGTCGGCGGAGGTGCCCACCTCGGGGCTCGGCGAGATGCCGTACGTGGCGATCCCGGTCCGTACGAGATCGAAGTGGGCCGCGGGCAGCGTGAGCGTGGCGGGCGAGTTGGCGATGTGCCGCACCTCCGGGCGCAGGCCCTGCCCCTCTGCATGGGCCAGCATCTCGCGGAAGAGGGTGAGCTGTGCCTCGATGGAGGGGTGGCCCGGTTCGTCGGCACAGGCGAAGTGGGACCAGAGACCGGTGACGGTCACCAGGCCCTCGGCCTCGGCCCGCCGCGCCTCGGCGACCAGCCCGGGCCAGTCGGCGGACTGGCAGCCGCCCCGCCCGAGACCGGTGTCGGCCTTGAGCTGGACGCGGGCGGTACGGCCCGCCGCCCGCGCGGCCTGTACCGCCTCACGCAGGGCCCACATCCCGCTGATGCCCAGGTCCAGGTCGGCTTCGACGGCCTCCCGCCACGGGCCGCCCGGGGTCCACAGCCAGCACATGATCCGGCCCGGCAGACCGGCCGCGCGCAGGGCGAGAGCCTCTTCGGGGGTGGCCGTGCCCAGCCAGGTCGCACCCGCGTCCAGGGCCGCGCGGGCGCAGGGGACGGCCCCGTGTCCGTACGCGTCGGACTTGACCACCGTCATGAGGGCGGCGGCCGGCGCCTGGGCGCGCAGGGTCCGCACATTGGCCCTCAGGGCGGCCAGGTCGATCTCGGCGCAGGCACGCGCGGGTGCTGTCTCAGTCATCGCGCCCAGTGTCTCAGAGGGCTCCGACAAGCCCCTCACATGCCCGCCCGCGCCCTCGGTCGTGCCCTGGTCCGTGCCCCCAGCCCCGTCCTCAGCCTTGTCCTCAGAGCTTGACGTCCCGCCAGGCCGAGCGCACCGCCTCGGCCACATCGTGCGCCCCCACGGGCGCCCCCTTCGCCGCGAGCCGCCCCGCCAGTCCGTGGAGGTAGGCCCCCGCGCTGCCGGCGTCCAACGCGTCGAGCCCGGCGGCGAGCAGCGACCCGGTCAGTCCGGACAGCACGTCCCCGCTTCCCGCGGTGGCCAGCCAGCCGGTGCCGGTGGAGTTCACCCGGACGGGGCCCTCCCCCGGGGAGGCGATCAGCGTCGTCGACCCCTTCAACAGCACCGTCGCCCCGTACCGCTCGGCGAGTTCCCGTACGGACGTCAGCCGCGCCCCCTCGACCTCCTCCCGCGAGACACCGAGCAGCGCGGCGGCCTCTCCCGCGTGCGGTGTCAGCAGCGTGGGCGCGCGCCGAGCCCGTACGTCCGCACGGTCCGCGAGCCGCAGTCCGTCGGCGTCCACGAGCACGGGCACGTCCGTCTTGAGCACAGCCGCCACGGCATCGGCGTCGTCCCCGGCGCCGGGGCCCACGACCCACGCCTGCACCCGCCCGGCCCGCTCCGGAGAACCGGTGGACACCAGTGTCTCGGGGAACCACGCGATCACCGCGTCCCCCGCGGGCCCGACGTACCGTACGGCGCCGGCACCGCCGCGCAGGGCCCCGGCGACGGCCAGCACAGCCGCCCCCGGATAGCGGGAGGAGCCGGCCGCGATGCCCACGACCCCCCGCCGGTACTTGTCGCTCTCGGCGCCCGGCACGGGCAGCAGCGCGGCCACGTCGGCGTGCTGCAGCGCCTCGATCCCGGCCTCGCCGGGCAACGCGAGCCCGATGTCGACGAGCCGCACGGACCCCGCGTACTCCCGTCCGGGGTCGACGAGCAGTCCGGGTTTGTGGGTCCCGAAGGTGACGGTCAGGTCGGCTCGTACGGCGGCTCCGTGCACCTCGCCGGTGTCGGCCTCGATGCCACTCGGCAGGTCGACGGCGACGACGGGTGTACGGGTCTCGCCGATGATGTCGACGAGCGCGGCAGCGTCCGGGCGCAGGCCTCCCTTGCCGCCGATCCCGACGATGCCGTCCACGACGAGGTCGGCGCGGCGCAGCGGTTCTTCGGCTGCGTCCGGCCCCCGCACCACCCTCCCCCCGGCGCGGCACAGGGCCGCGAGGCCGTCGGGGTGGGTGCGGTCGGGGGTGAGCAGGACCGCCGTGACGCCCGCGCCGCGCCTGACCAGGCGGGCGCCGGCATACAGGGCGTCGCCCCCGTTGTCCCCGCTGCCCACGAGCAGCACGACCCGACTGCCGTAGACCCGCCCCAGCAACTCGGCGCAGGCCACGGCCAGTCCGGCCGCCGCCCGCTGCATCAACGTCCCGTCAGGAAGCCGTGCCATCAGCTCCCGCTCGGCCGCTCTCACCGTCTCCACGCTGTACGCAGTACGCATGGGATCGAGTGTCCCTCACGCTCCGCTCGTCGACAGCGGGTTGCACGTGGCTGGTCTCGCCCACGCGGCAGAGCCGCAGAGATCACCGGGGTATCCGACATGGATGTTCCTCAACCCCTCCCGCATCTAGACGCGCAATGCCTGGCGCCAGTGATCGGTGACGGTGTGGCGCAGCCGTGCGGTGTCGACGGCACGGGGGTCGAGGAGGCGTTGCAGTCCGATGCCGCGCAGCTGCCCGACGATCGCGACGGCGACATCGCCGGGCTCGGTGTCCGGACGTACGTCGCCGTCGGTGATCGCGGCGACGACATCGTCGCGCAGGTCGCGGCGGAATTCCTCGTCGCGCTCGCGGAAGATCGGGGCCAGGTAGGAGGCGGTGGCCGCTTCGGCCCACAGGAGCAGGAAAGCCCGCTGCATCGTGCCGGCGTCCCCGAGGGCGCCGACGTACCCGTCGATGAGTCGCAGGAGCCGGTCCAGTCCGGGCGGAAGGTCCGTGAGCCCGGGCACGAAGCCTGCTTGCGTCGAGCGGGCCAGCCACTCGAGCAGGGCCTGCTTGGACCCGAAGTGGTGGGTGACGATCCCGCGGCTGTAGCCGGCCCGTTCTCCCACCCGCGCCAGTGTCAGTGACCGCGCCCCCTGCTCGACGACCAGTTCGGCGGCGGCCTTCAGAAGTGCCGCTTCGGCCTGGGCCCGGCGTTCTTGTTGGGTACGGCGAGTGGTGGCCATGCGAACATTCTAACAAAAAAACTTGCGTGCTGAATGACAAGTATGTGAGGTTGGCATCTCCGAACAACCTTCCGACCTGTGCCCTGGAGCCTTGAATGATCGAGATCGAAGACCGCGACTTGGACGTCCTGCTCGCGGGGGACCCAGGCGGTCCGGTGGTGATGCTGAATCTCCTGCGTTTTCGCCCGGACGGCGGCATGGAGAGCTATCAGCGCTACGCCGACGCGCTCGGCGCGGGGATCAACGCGCGCTACGGGCTGCAGGTGGAGTACCTGGGCGCCGGCGGTCGTGCGCTGGTCGCCGAGGACGGGCAGGCCTGGGACATGGTCGTGCTGGTGCGCTACCCGAACCGGCAGGCGTTCGTGGACATGATCCGTGACCCCGAGTACCGCGCGGTGGCCCATCTGCGCAGCGAGGCGCTCGTCGAGGCAGTGCTGCAGCCGACCTCACCGATGGGAGTGTGAGCGGGGTGCCGGCCGTATTCGTCCATGGCAATCCCGAAACGGCGGCCATATGGGACCCGTTGCTCGCGGAGCTCGACCGCGCCGGTTCGCCGCGAGCCGGGCTGATCTGCCTCTCGCCACCCGGATTCGGCGCACCCCTGCCCGACGGGTTCGGCGCCACGGTCGGCGAGTACCGCGACTGGCTGATCGGAGCGCTGGAGGAGGTCGGGGAACCCGTCGACCTGGTCGGTCACGACTGGGGCGGCGCACACGTGGTGAATGTCGCCATCAGCCGACCGGACCTGCTGCGCAGCTGGGCGAGCGACGTCGTCGGGGCATTCGACCGGGACTACGTCTGGCATGAGTTGGCTCAGCGCTGGCAGACCCCTGGAGTCGGAGAAGCCGACGTCGCCGAGCGGTTCGGCGCAGCCGTCGAGACGCGCACCGCATCGCTCGTCGAGCGCGGGTTCAGCAGGCCGGTGGCCGAGCAGATCGCCACGGCGCAGGACGAGACGATGGGGCGAGCGATCCTCACGCTCTACCGCTCCGCCGCGCAACCGGTGATGGCCGAACTCGGCCATCAACTGGAGCACGCCTCGCAGCGGCCCGGCCTGGCCCTGATCGCCACCGCCGACCACATGGTGGGCACCGACCTGCAACGCCGGCGTGCGGCCCGTCGCGCGGGCGCCCGCGTCGACACCCTGGAGGGTCTCGGCCACTGGTGGATGGCCCAGGACCCAGCGCGCGGGGCCCGCGCGCTGACCGCGTTCTGGTCGAAGTGCTGACGGATCGGAAGCACCTCCCCGTCCACCGGGGTATGCCTTCGCCGAACCGGAGGGCCCCCAGCCGGAGGGCCCCCTGCCGAAGCGACGCCTGTCACCCGCCGAACATCTACTGGACGGCGGCTATCTCTCCGCCACCACCACCGCCGAAGCCACCCCGGCGTCATGGCTCAGCGAGACATGCCAAACCTGAACGCCCAGCTCGGCAGCGCGCGCGGCAACCGTCCCCGTAACCCGAAGCCGAGGCTGCCCACTCTCCTCGACATAGACCTCGGCATCGGTCCAGCGCAGCCCACCCGGCGCACCCAGCGCCTTGGCGAGCGCCTCTTTCGCCGCGAACCGGGCGGCGAGGGAGGCGACCCCGCGACGCTCCCCGCTGGGCAACAGCAACTCGCTCTCCAGGAACAGCCGTTCGGCCATCCCGGGCGTCCGCTCCAGCGACCTCGCGAACCGCTCGATCTCCGCCACGTCGATCCCGACGCCGATGATGCTCATCCGGGCACCCTATTCCCGGTCAGGCTCCACACCCGTCCTGAGCAGGTCCTCCGCTCGCTCGACCGTTCCGGCCCGGTCGAGCCAGTCGTCGAGGCGAGCATGGTCTGTACAAGTGGTGATGCGCTCGCGGACATCGTCCGAGATGGACAGCCGCCGTACTCCCAGCACGGCCAGAGTTCCCTTGGCCAGCCCCTGAGCCAGTCCTGCGGCATACCCTGACGCCCACGACTCAGCGTAACCCGGAGGCCACTTCTCGATCATGCCCCGCAGATACGCGACCTCCCCGGGAGCCAGGCCCTCCCGCTTGATGATCTCCTTGAACCTTGCGTGGAGTTCGGCCATGGCCTTCTCGGGTTGGAGCCCAAAGGCCATGGCCGCCGCGAGCGACATGGCAATGCCTGAGACTTCCTCTTGCAACTCCGGTTGCAACTCCGGGTCCAGGCTCTGCTGATTGTCTTGCAGGTCTGTCAACGCTCAGGCCTGTCCAGGACCGGTCCCGGGAACCGCCGGGTCCTCGGCGAACAGGTCCTCGGCCTCTGTGGCTGTCAGGGAACGGTCGAACCACAAGGCGAGGATGTCGAGGTCAGCGCACGAGGTAATGCGCTCCCGTGTCACCCCGGGGACGGGGATGCCGCGCTTCTCCAGAACGCGCAGGATCAGCGAGGCACGATCTTCGGCCTTACCTTCGGCCTTACCCTCGGCCTGGCCCTCGGCCTTGGCTTCCAGGTAGATCCTCTCCCGGAGCGTCCCTCGACCGGGGAAGTAGATAACGACCGACATGATTTCCTGCCATTTCTTTCCGGCTGGGGTGCTACCCAGGTTGATTTCCAGGAACTCGACGAAGTACTCGACTGTCTCGGGGTCCGATTCTCGGAGTTCTCGAAGGACAATGCCGATCACCTCCAGTATGGCCCCGCACTCCGGATTGCGGGCGTGGGCCACGGCAGAGAGCACGGCCAGCGCGAGCTTCTTCGCCACAGTTCTGGCGTCGGTGATCACCGGCAGATTGTCCGGCCCGGCGACCAGCGGATACAACCGCAGTGCCGTCCATCCGCCCGTGCCGCAATCGAAGGGGCCGACCGCCCACTTGGCCGTAGCCCGGTCCTGACAGACCACCAGAAGCAGCACGGGCAGGCGGTACTTGGCCTGGAGGAAGGCAATGTAGTAGGACCAACTCGCCACTTTGCCTACGACCTTGCCCGACTGCGCCTCAATGGCGAGCAGGAACTCCTCACCGTCGGACGTGCTGATGTGCAGGACGGTGTCCACGCGTCGTTCCAGCGGCTTGGTCTCCGTCACGTCCGTGGTGACGGCGTCCACGGTCGCCTTCATTGACAACGGGACACCCAGTTCCCCGAACACGGGAGCCAGGATCTCGGGCCGCTCCTGAAAGATGCGGTGCATGCCCTCGTGAGCTGATGTGACCATGTGTGCCACCTAAGCGGATCAAAAGATGGATTGTGTGGGTGATCGGGACGCGTTCACCCATTCGAGCGGCGGAGAAACGTTCACGCCGCCGCACCCAACTCGCACCACACGTACTTGCCTCGGCTGCCGTCCCTGACCAGCGGATACCAGCCCCACACATCGGCGCAGGACTTGACGAGGGCGAGCCCACGCCCCTCCTCCGCCAGGTCCAGCCGGCCACCCAGCAGGCACGGCGGTTCCGGCGGTTCCGGGTCGGCATCCCAGACACCGATCCGCAGCACACCCGCCGACCAGCGCACCCGGAGGGCGGCGGGACCCTTGGTGTGACGTACGGCGTTGGAGACAAGCTCGGCGGCAAGGAGTTCGGCGACGTCGACGAGGTGGATCAACCCGTGCATGGTCAGGATCAGACGGAGGGTACGGCGGCTGATGGTGACGGCCCGGAGGTCGTTGGGGATATAGAGGGAGTACTCACAGGGCGCGTCGGTCGCGTTTTCGGGCATGCGGCAACTCCGGTTGGCGTGGTGGGGGCTGGAGAGGCGCGGCGATGGCGGGCGGTGGCAGTTTCGCAGCCGTCGTGGCAGGACGGAGTGGTGCGCTTCCGGGGTCCCGGCAATTCGCAGCGTGTGCGTCGCGTCACCGACAGTAGGGCTAACTAGTAATCCAGAGCAAGCTGATCGCGTAATCTGACCTCGAACGAGCCGTATCGTCCGGTGTGTGCAACGAGGAGCGATCCATGGTCCTGAGGCGCGAACCAACCGCACGCCAGTTGCGCCTGGGGGTCGAACTGCGCAGGCTTCGAGAGGCAGCTGGGCTCACTGCCACCGAAGCCGCCGGGCTGCTCGGGGCGAACAGGGTTCAGATGAGCCACATCGAATCCGGACTCACGGGAGTGAGCGAACAGCGACTCCTACGCCTCAAGTCCCACTACGCGTGCACGGACGAAGAGTTCATCGGCGCCTTGGCCGCAATGGCCACTGATCGGGCACGTGGCTGGTGGGAGGAGTACCGAGGGCTGTTGCCCACGTCATTCCTGGACCTCGCCGAGTTGGAGCACCACGCCACGTTCCTGCATGACGTGGCGATCCTCTACGTGCCGGGGCGGCTGCAGACGGAGGACTACGCCCGCGCTGTGTTCTCCGCCAGAGTGCCCGAACTCGCCCAAGAAGAGCTCGACTTGCGTGTCCGCCATCGATTGGAGCGGCAACAGGTGGCCATCCCGCATGAGGTGGTGATCCACGAGGCAGCGCTACGCATCAGAGTCAGCGACCGCGTTGTCACCCGAGCCCAACTTGCGCGGCTCCTCGAACTATCCGAAGCAGACCACATCACTCTGCAGGTCATCCCCTTCGACCTGGACGGATTCGCCAAAGCCTCAGGCACGATGACGTACGCGGGCGGCCCACTGCCCAAGCTGGACACCGTGGTGCGGGACGCACCCCACGGTTCGGTCTTCATCGACTCCGAAGCTCAGCTCAACACTTATCGAACGAGCTTCCGTAGGGTAAAAGAAGTGTCACTCGACCCCGAAAAGTCGCGTGAACTCATCCACGAACTAGCGAAGGACCTGTGACGCACCTATGACCACCTTCGGCAACTGGCGGAAGTCTTCCTACTCCGGCGAGGGCGACGGCAACAGCTGCGTGGAGATCGCAAGCTCCCTCACCCACATAGCCGTCCGCGACTCCAAAACCCCGACCAGGGCAACCCTCACCTTCCCAGCCGAAAGCTTCATCACCTTCGTCAACGCTTTGAAGGACACGTGACCACCCCCAACAACTGGCGCAAGTCGTCCTACTCCGACGGCGGCGACGGCAACGACTGCGTAGAGATCGCGAACTCACCCACCCACATCGCCGTCCGCGACTCCAAGACCCCGACCAGGGCAACCCTCACCTTCCCCGCCGGAGCCTTCACCACCTTCATGGAAGCCCTAGTCGAAGGCCTCAAAGAAGCGCCCTACTCCACGGTCACCGACTTCGCCAAGTTCCGCGGCTAACCCACCCCGTCGCCCCGGGCGGTAGCCAACTCGCTCGCGAGCACCTGCAACGGCACCGTAGCCACCAGCGGTTGGAGCAGGGTCGGGGTCACCGGGATGCGAATCAGGTGGTCCGCGTAGGGGACCACCGACCCGCCCCCCTCCTCCACGATCACGATCGTCCACACAGCGAGGGCACCCCGCGACATCCGGCTCATCGGCGTGGACGGCGACGAGAGTGAAGGCCCCTTCCAGCCGTCGGCACACCAGCCGCATGGCCTCCGCCGGATCGGCGCACGCGGAGCATCCCTCGGCGAGCAGATGTGCGACCACCTCGGCGTCGGTCTCCGAGGCGAGCGAGTGCCCCCGCTCGGCAGGTTCGGCGCGCAGGGCGGCGAAGTTCTCGACCTACGACCCACCGCACGCCCGGGCCCGGCACCACATGCCCGAAATCGGAAATCTCGCCGAGCGGCGAAAAACAGCCATTCCTCGCAGAGAGCATCAGGCACACCCCAACCATCACGACACAGGATCCGCACAGAAAACTCCTGAATGTGAGGGAAATGCGACCCTGGAACGAGTCGTGAGGCCCTCGGGACGTTTCACGCCACCCCTCCCGGCACTGAAGTAACCCATTGCTCAAAGTCGATCACATGTGGCTATGTTGACGCTTCACATAGTCGGATCTGACCAATCCGTCTTCGCACGCGATCACGAGCAGCCGGGGGAACAGCGTCTCGACGGGGAGGGGCTTTGTCATGCCCAAACAGCCCTCAGTCCTCCTCGGCCCCTCCTGAGCATCGTCGGCGGATTTCCGGTCGCATGCCCCGTGATGGAGGGATACACCCGTGCGCCATGGACCCCCGCGTTCCAGACCTCTACGTTCCAGACCCTCAGGCCTTCTCAGACCAACGCCGAGCCGATCCGGGCTCCTTGCCCGGATCATCCCGCTTCTTCTCGCCGTAGCGGTCCTGGCAGGCCTCGGTGTCCGGCCGGACCTGTTCGACCGGTTCGCCAGTGCGGGGACGACCGCGGCAGGTGACTCCTACGACTGGTACGAGGACACGGCGACCGAGCAGTTGCGGCAGGACCAGTGTCTGATGGCCGATGTGCTGCGCCTGGGCGGGCCGTCCATGGCCACTACCTCGCAGAACGCCCTCAACCAGTCCCCGGACAAACTCCACGCCCTGGCCGACAGGAAGCACTGGCAGGACACGCCGCTCGCCACCGCGTATCAGAAGGACAGAGATGCGGCGGACAAGGAACTGGACGCCCTCGGCGCCCTCCGGAGCGGCTGGCAGAAACCCCTCGACAGTCTGACGACCCCGGCCGGCTTCACCAGCGCCGACTTCCACTGGCCCCCGGGCTCACCGGGTGACGGCAAGGACGACTTCTACGGCCAGACCGGCCTGACGAAGTGGACCGCCGACCGGTTCTGGAAGAACGAGACCGACTTCTACGAGGACTCCACCCCCGCGGCGGACGCGAAGACCCTCAAAGCCGTCGACAACGTGGGCACTCCCCTCTACGGGACGGACCCGGACCCGGGTCTGCCCCAGGCCGAGTGGCATCGTGCACTCGCCGAGCGAGACGCGTTCCAGCACCTGCACGGGGCCCCGGGGGAGAACGCGGGTGCGGACAACGCCCGCATCTTCCTCGCGTCCGGGGGCTTTCCCCGTACCGCTCCACAGCCGGACACCGCGGAGTACCGCATCGCGGTCGAGGACCTGAAGTCCCGGTTCGCGTCGTGTGCGTGGCGTGACCCGATCGACCCCAGCAAGGTGCTGAACGAGGTCTCCGCCACCGCCGCCCAGGAATGGCAGCAGGAGATCGCCTCCCAGCAGGTCCAACGCAACCAGATCCTCACCGCGAACACGGACGCCACCAAGGCCCTGGCCACCGGCGCCAAGGCCCTGGGAGACCTGCTCGGCCACTCATGGACCGCCGACCACCTTGCCCGCTGGCAGGACTACTGGTCCCCCGGGGGAGTCGGCCCGGTCGGCGACGCGCCGGCGGTGATCGAGTTCCATGCCGCGAAGGGCAAGTGCCTCGATGTCCAGGGCAGTGGAAAGACCGACGGCACCCCGGTCCAGCTGTACACGTGCAACGGCTCGGCAGCGCAGGCGTGGCAGGTCTACGGCGACGACAAGGGCCTGCACCTGCGGAACGTCAACTCGCTGAAGTGCCTCGACGTCTACAACAACGACTCGACGGACGGCACGAAGATCCTGATCTGGACGTGCAACAGTTCCCCGGCCCAGACATGGAAGTACAACCTCCGCGCCACCACGAGCCTGGAGAACGTCGGCACCGGCAAGTGCCTGGACCTGAACAAGTTCGACAACGGCCAGGACGCATGGCTGTGGGGGTGCAACGGAACAAATCCGCAGCAACTCGACATCAAGCCGTCCGGAAACACCGCCATCATTCCGCCCAAGGCCCAGTTCGACCAGGCCAAGACCGGCGTCACGGGCGCCCAGACGGCGGCGAAGAAGCAGCTCACCACCCTCAAGGCGCAGGCCGCCGCAGCGAAGAAGTCCGCCACGGACACGGGCACCGCCGAGCAGGCCGCCTACACCGTCGCGGACGCCAACGGTGCTCCGCGGGGCCGTGGTCTGCTGGTGGGCCAGCAGAAAGCCCAGGTCACCCAGGGCGCGGCTGCTGCCCTTGAGGCGATGGTGAAGGCGGGCGAGACCGCCGAGGCCGCCACCCGCGCCTCCGGCGGAGACAGCCAGACGATCGCGCAGCGCGCGCTGGCCCAAGCCGCCCAGGCCAAGGCGGAGTTCCGCAGGGAAGCCGCGCACACGGCCGAGTTGCAGGCCAAGGCCGCGGCCGACGCCGCGAAGGTGCACCGCGACAACGCGAAGAAGGACAAGGAGACCGCGGAGGCCAAGCTCGCCGAGACCCTGACGGCCGAGAGCGACGCGAAGACGGCCGCAGCCGACGCGCACGCCGAGCGGCTCGCGGCGGAGGCCGAGGAGAAGACGGCCAAGGCGGAGAAGGAGACCGCCGAGGCCAAACAGGCCGAGACCGCCCAGCACAGGCAGAACGCCGAGACCGAGGCGACGAAGGCTAAGGAAGCCAAGGACAAGGCCGAAACCGCCGAGGGCACCGCGGTCGGGAAGAAGAACGACGCGGTCAAGGCCCGCGACAACGCCAAGGACAAGCGGGACGACGCCTGGGACGCCGAGCAGAAAGCCGACGCCGCCCGCGCCAAGGCGGACGCGAAGGATGCCTACGCCGATTCCCTGGAGGCGGGCGACGCGGCAGACGCGGCCCGCTCCGCTGCCAATGACGCGGACAAATACGCGACGGACGCGGAGACGGCCGCTACGCGGGCCCGTGCCGCGGCCGACGCCGCGACGAAGTCAGCGGCCGAAGCGGATGCCGCAGCCACCCGCGCCGAAGCAGCCGCGAAACGCGCCCGCGCTCATGCGGACAGCGCGCAGGCCGCGAAGCTGAAGGCCGACGCCGCGGTGAAGACCGCGACCAGTGCCGCAGCGGAGGCCATCGCAGCCGCCAAGCACGCCGCCTCCGAGGCGAAGACGGCCGTCGAGCTGGCCGACAAGGCGGAAGAGAAGGCCAAGACCGCCAAGGGCCATGCGGACCAGGCGAAGAAAGAAGCCGCCAAGGCCCTGCTGGCATCGGCGAAGGCCGCGGGCTTCGCCCACGTCACCGCCCAGGCCGCCGTGGACGCCGGCAACTCCGCCGCGCAGGTCGCCAAGCCGGCGAACGACGCGATCCAGCTCGGCTCCCCCTACATCAGCACCGACTCGGCCGCGAGCCTGGTCGTGCTGACCGGGCAGGCGTCGAAGACGATCGCCGACCAGCAGAAGGCCGTCGCCGACGCCCACGCCAAGAACGCGCAGGAGGAATCCGCCGCGGCCAAGGCCCTCGCCGACCAGGCGTCAGGCGACGCGAAGGCCGCCTACCAACACGCCGCCAACGCCGCCGTGCACGCATCGAACGCGCGCACCTACGCGAAGGAAGCCCTCGGCTACGCTGCCGATGCCGCCACGGCCGCGTCCAAGGCCACCGCGTCACTGGCCCGCACGATCGAGTACGACCGCCAGGCGACCGAAGACGCCGCAGCCGCCGACAAGGCCGCAGGCCGCGCCGAAGGCTATGCCAAGGACGCCCGCGACTCCGCCGACCAGGCAGCACTCGACGCGGACGCCGCCCGCACAGCCGCCTCGGAGGCCGAACAGGCCGCCAAGGACGCCCGCGCAGCAGCCAACCGCGCCGACACCGCAGCAACCGAAGCCGAACAGGCGGCCAAAGACGCCCAGAAATACGCCGAGTCCGCCCAGCAAGCCGCGGAATCCGCGGAACGCAAGGAGGCTAACCAACAGGTCGCGTCCGGCGCGGGCACGGGGATCGGGGGCACGTTCTACGTCGTCGACGAGGACAGCGTCAAGGTCACCAACACCAAGCAGAAGAATGACTGCGTCATCGAGATCGGTTTCGAAGGCTGCACGGTCACGTTCACCGTCACGTTCGACACCACGGTCGACTTCTACCTGTGCACCAACCCCAACGTGCCGGCCACGACCTCCGGCTGCCCCGCGCAGGACACGATCCTGGTCAAGACCGAGCACCTCGAGGATCTGAAGAAGGACGTCACCGAGTACTTCAGCAAGCTCGACCTGATCCAGCAGACAGTCGTCTATCAGATCCTGAAGGCGGTCCTGGTCCAGGACTTCCTGGACTGCTGGCACGGCAGCGTCAGCGGCTGCGCCTGGGCGGCGAGCAACTTCGTCCCCGGCACCGCGTTCGGCAAGGTCTTCGACGGGATCCGGGTGTTGGACGCCGCCATGAAGACCGGCGTCGGGGTCCGTGACGCGTTCCGTGCTCTCAAGGCCCTCGACCTGGACCCTGGGACCCTCGCCAAGATCAACTCCATCGTCAACGCCCACGAGGAGCTGTTCACCGCCTGCAAGGTGAACAGCTTCCCCGGCACCACCCAGGTGCTGATGGCGGACGGCTCACGGCGGCCCATCAGCCAGGTGGGTGTGGGGGACCTCGTCAAGACCACGGATCCGGCTTCCGGCCGGTTGCGGGCCCGGCAGGTCACCGACACCTTCAAGCACGACACCCAGCGGCTGGTGGACATCACCGTTGCCGGCGGGGGGAAGCTGGCCAGCACCGCCGGACACAAGTTCTATGTGGTGGACGGCGGATGGACGCTCGTCTCCGACCTGCGCGTCGGCGACCGTCTGCGCACCCCGGACGGCTCCGTCCACGCGGTGACCGCCCTCCACGACCGCTCGGGCCTTGCTCCGCGCACGGTCTACGACCTCACGGTCGCGGACCTGCACACGTTCTTCGTGCTGGCGGGCGCCACCCCGATCCTCGTTCATAACTGCAAAGTAGCTTTGGGGTGGCAGCGAAACGGAAAGCTCGACGAGTGGGCTGACGCGAACAAGCTCGCCACTTTCTCCAACGTGTCTCCGAACGACTTCGCCCGGATCGCGGAAATGGCCATCGCCGACCCGAACGTGACGCTGCACATCAACATGACCGGACTGGCCGGGGAGGGAAGCTTCGTGGATGCTGCCCAGCGTGGCCTGAAGGGCGGTCAGGCGGGGGCTGCTGCCACGGACTACGAGATGTCCATGATCGCGAGAGCCCTCGCCAATGGTCAGCGTCCGTGGAGTTCGATCAAGTTCTACTCACCGTCGGGTCCGGATGGAGCCATGCGACTGGATCCCCCGACGGGTATGCCGGATCTGTCGGTGCTGAAGGGAGACCTCGACCCTGTGAAGGGATCGATCATCGGTTACTGCCACTGCTGAGGAATCGACTATGGATACCCACTGGAAAAACCTGTACCCGGACGTGACCGCTGCGGGCGGCCTTGTATCGGCGATGAAAAAGGCCGCAAAGCTGGGCAGAGGCGAAATCTGGCCAGAGCCCTCGACCAGCGACGGCATCATCATCGCGACGGCAAGGGGTAACGTGTCGGTCGTTCCCGCGGCCGAGGAGCGTCTGTTCCGGGTGCGTGTCCATATTCCCGGGTGCGCCTGGGACATTCCCGGGTTCAACTGGGAGATCGGCTCTACGGACGATCTCGGGTTGCTCGTAGAGGCGGTCACCGCATGGCGGGAAGGTGTGCCGTTCGACGAACTGGCGGCGAGATTCACGTTCCTGAAGCTCGACGAATTCGCCGGGGCACTCGAGAGGGGAGAGCCCACTGCTTCGCAGTGGGCCGACCTCCTGTCGGCCGAGTTCCACCGGGGACAATGGAGCCTTCTGCGTCGCCTTCATTCGGATGAGGTACTGGGGAACATGTTCCCGGTGATCTCACACCGTGCGGTCCGCCTGCGGGTGGATCTGTTCGACGGCGCGAGCCGTCAGGTCCGGGTGTATGAGCCGGACGAAGGGCGTTATGAGGTCTGCGGGGTGCCCGAGGCCACCTGGGTCGAGGTGCCCTCCGGCGATCTGATCGCGTATCTGCGAGCCGCCCTGACCGAACAGTGATCTCGACAGATCGATGAAGTCGAAACCCCGCCAGCTAATCCCTGGCGGGGTTTCTTCGTGTTTCTCACGCTTTCGGCCTCGGTGAAGGCGGCCGAAGTCACCTCTTCCCTCGCCGCGTCGGCGGGTTTTCGAAGTTGAGCGGCGCACGGCAGTCGAGGGTGCCGGACACGTGGGGCGCGGGAGTGCGCGATCTCAGAACCCCGGCGGCTCCGTGTGTACCCCCCACTCGTCCCGCAGGACATCGCAGATCTCCCCCAGCGTGGCCTCCGCCCGCACCGCGTCGAGCATCGGGCCGATCATGTTCGACCCGTCCCGCGCGGCAGCCAGCATGGCGTCCAGGGATGACCGCACGGCGGCCTCGTCCCGGGCGGCCCGGCGGGATTGGCCGCCGCCCTCAAGGAGGGCACGCCAGTCACTTGGTCGGTCCCCTATTACGCAGGCATTATTACGCAGGCATCGAGTCATATGCCAAGCAACTGCTGGCTGAATACGTCAAGCGAGCTGGCGGCGGGCGTTCAACACGCTCCCTGCCAGGCCAACAGCAGGAAGAGAAGTGAAGGACGCATGACCAAACAGGAATTCGATCTGCCGCCGAAAGCCTCGCCGGATGTCATCGCCCAGCGCAACGCACTGGCCGACCAAGCCTGCCGCGCGCTGGCCCAGGCCGGGATTCCCGTTCACCGGATTGCCCTTGGCGGCGAGTCCGAAGGCAGGCCCGGGGCTGAGGTTCATGTGGACCCTCTCGCGGACGGCGGGGTGCTGGTGGAATGGAACACGGGAGCAGAGCTGACAACTGCCGCTCTGAAGATTCCGCCGGGCGAACTTGATCCTTCGAATCTGCCCTACGCGATTCGCCATTACGAAACCGTCCATACCTGTATGCGGGCCGCCCTTCTGGGAATCCTCGCCTCGGCGCGGTTCCACGTCGAAGAAGCAGATGGGCACACCTACGGGGCTGCGGTTCACGTATGGGGCTTCCGACCCTGATCCCACCCGTCAGGCCCCGTCGGCGCCGAGCCGTACAGCGTCGATGGCGCCTGATGAGCCGGACGTGTGCTCGGGGCCCGTGTGCACGCCAAGACGAGGTCTGTAAAGCCTCTTCTGTGTGTAACTCGGTTTGGTGGTCAGGATCGGGCTGCGGTGAGTCGGCCGTCGAAGGCGTTGAGAGCAGGCTCCAGCGGCGCCTCCAGCGCTGGCGGTCCTTGCCTGTGGGTTCCACCCCTGCGACCGAGCCTGCGCCATCAACCGCCACCCGAGCGACCGACTCCCGCGGCCTCTGAGGCAACACACATGGTCAACACGGCTACTCCCCCCGCTCAAGCCGATCGATCGCCTCCTGCACCATCCCCAGATACTCGACCTCCTCGCAGCGCGGCTTGCTGCCCATCTCGTACAGGTCGATGCAGTCGTAGAGGTACTCCCCCAGGTCCTCGTCCGGCAGGTCGAGCGCCAGTTCGCTGCACACCCGGCCCTCCAGCCCCTGGCCCTCCCCATCGGCCTGGCGGCGCCCGGCCCGCCTCCCTCTGACCAGCTCACGCACTCGGAAACGTACGGTCATGACGACCATCCCAAACCCCCGGCGTCCCGGAAACGGCTCGCTTCCGGATGGCGGGACGCTATCCCCGTACGACCTCACGGTCCAGCGTTTCGGACATCCCCCGGACGCGTGCAGAACGCACCGACGTGACGTACTCCACCCGGCGCCCGGTTCGAACTGCCGTAACAATGGACTGTGATCTCACCGGTCTCCTCGTTGCCGCGGAGCGCCCACCGGCCCAGGCCGGAGGCGACTCCCTACGTCGACCTCACCCGCGCCCAGTGGAGCGCGCTGCGTGAGAAGACGCCGCTCCCGCTGACCGCCGAGGAGGTGGAGAAGCTGCGCGGTCTGGGTGATGTCATCGACCTCGACGAGGTACGGGACATCTATCTGCCGCTGTCCCGGCTCCTCAATCTCTACGTCGGCGCGACCGACGGCCTGCGCGGCGCCCTGAACACCTTCCTCGGTGAGAAGGGCTCGCAGTCCGGTACGCCGTTCGTGATAGGCGTGGCGGGTTCGGTCGCCGTAGGCAAGTCCACCGTCGCCCGCCTCCTCCAGGCCCTGCTGTCCCGCTGGCCCGAACACCCACGGGTCGAGCTGGTCACCACGGACGGCTTCCTGCTGCCCACCAAGGAGCTCCAGGAGCGGGGCCTGATGTCCAGGAAGGGCTTCCCGGAGTCGTACGACCGACGGGCGCTGACCCGGTTCGTCGCGGACATCAAGGCGGGCAAGGACGAGGTGACGGCCCCCGTCTACTCGCACCTCATCTACGACCGGGTCCCCGGCAAGCGGCTCACCGTCCGCCGCCCCGACATCCTGATCGTCGAGGGCCTGAACGTCCTGCAGCCCGCCCTGCCCGGCAAGGACGGCCGCACCCGTGTCGGCCTCGCCGACTACTTCGACTTCAGCGTGTACGTCGACGCACGGGCCGAGGACATCGAGAGCTGGTACCTGAACCGTTTCCGCCGGCTGCGTGAGACGGCCTTCCAGGACCCGTCCTCGTACTTCCGCAAGTACACGCAGGTCTCCGAGGAGGAGGCACTCGACTACGCCCGTACGACCTGGCGGACCGTCAACAAGGTCAACCTCCTGGAGAACGTGGCCCCGACCCGCGGCCGCGCCACCCTCGTCGTACGCAAGGGCCCCGACCACAAGGTCCAGAAGCTGAGCCTGCGCAAGCTGTGACCGGCAGCCGGTCGTCCGGCGCGGCTACCCTGCCCCCATGCTGCACCTGCGACTGATCACCCCGTCCGACAGAACCGACGCCGTACTCCGCCTGATCGAGGAGACGGTCGGCACGACCCATCTGGCGGTCGTGCCGGGCGCCGCCCGCAATCCCGTCGGCGACATCGTGATGGTCGACGTGGCGCGCGAGGCGGGCGACGAACTGATCAGCGGGCTGCGTGACCTGGAGATCGACAAGAGCGGGTCGATCGCCGTCGAGAACATCGACCTGTCACTGTCCGAGCGCGCCGACAAGGCGGAGGACGACGCACCCGGAGAGGGCGCGGACGCGGTCCTGTGGGAGCACCTGGCGGACGCGACGCACGAGGAGTCGACGCTCTCGGTCACGTACCTCGCCTTCATCACGCTCGCCACGATGATCGCGGCCTGCGGTGTGGTCCTCGACAACGCGATCCTGATCGTGGGCGCGATGGCGGTGGGCCCGGAGTTCGGGCCACTGGCGGGCTTCAGCACGGCCCTGGTCCGGCGCCGGCCGCGGCTGGCCCTGCGCTCACTCGTCGCACTGCTGGTGGGCTTCGCCGTGGCGATGGCCGTGACCGTGCTCTTCAGTCTCCTGATGGACAGTCTGGGCCTGTTCACCGAGGACCTGCTGGAGGCCGACCGGCCCAACACGGCCTTCGTCTACGCGCCCGACGCGTTCTCGTTCGTCGTGGCGGTCCTCGCGGGCATCGCCGGCACCCTCTCCCTGACCTCGGCCAAGTCGGGCCTCCTGGTGGGCGTGGCCATCTCCGTCACCACGGTCCCGGCAGCCGCCAACGCGGCAGTGGCCCTCAGCTACGGAGACACCGCCCAGACGATCGGCTCGACGAACCAGCTCCTGCTGAACCTCCTGGGCATCGTCCTGGCAGGCACCCTGACCCTCCTGACCCAGAAGTGGCTGTGGCGCCGCCCTCAGACGCGCGTCAGGCGGGTCAGGCGCGTCAGCGGCGGACCCGCACCGCGTGTGTGACGGTCGGTGAGCCGACCAGTTCGGACACCCGGTAGCCGTCGATCCCGTCACCCAGGTTGTCGAGCAGTCGCTCCCCGCGCCCGATGAGCACCGGCGCGATCACCAGGTGGAGCCCGTCTATCAGCCCGTCGATCAGCCCGGCGCACATTCTTTTGCCTTGACAGAAACCCCGGTTCACCCGAGCGCGGACTTCACCACATCAGCAAGCCGCCCGGCGACAGCCCGCGCCTGATCGATGTCGGCCGCCTCGACCATGACCCGTACGAGCGGCTCGGTTCCGGAGGGCCGCAGCAACACCCGCCCGGTGTACCCGAGTTCCCGCTCCGCCTCGGTCACCGCGGAGGCCAGCTCCGCGGACGTCCCCACCCGCGACCGGTCGACGTCGGGCACGTTGATGAGAACCTGCGGCAACCGCTCCATGACGGACGCGAGGTCCCGCAGCGTACGCCCGGTCTGCGCGACCCGCGCCGCGAGCAGCATGCCGGTCAGCGTGCCGTCACCGGTGGTCGCGTGGTCCAAGATGATCACGTGCCCCGACTGCTCGCCGCCGAGCGCGTAGTCGTGCTCCTTCATCTCCTCCAGCACATACCGGTCCCCGACCCCGGTCTGTACGACGGACACCCCTTCGCGCTCCATGGCCAGTTTGAACCCGAGGTTCGACATGACCGTGGCGACAACGGTGTCGGACCGCAGCTCGGAGCGCTCCCGCATCGCGAGGGCGAGCACGGCCAGGATCTGGTCCCCGTCGACCTCCGCACCGGTGTGGTCCACGGCGAGGCACCGGTCGGCGTCACCGTCGTGGGCGATGCCGAGGTCGGCGCCGTGCTCGATGACGGCGGACTTCAGCAGGTCGAGGTGGGTGGAGCCGCAGCCGTCGTTGATGTTGAGGCCGTCGGGCTCGGCGCCGATCGTGACGATCTCGGCGCCCGCGCGCGTGAAGGCCTCGGGCGACACCCGCGCGGCAGCGCCGTGCGCCTCGTCGAGGACGACCTTCAGACCGTCCAGCCGGTTCGGGACGGCGGTGAGGAGATGGGCGACGTACCGGTCGGACCCCTCCTCGTACGAGCGGACGCGACCGACACCGGCGCCGGTCGGCCGGCTCCAGGGGGCGCCGGTGCGGTGCTCCTCGTAGACGGCCTCGATCCGGCCCTCCAGCTCGTCGGCCAGCTTGTGTCCGCCGCGGGCGAAGAACTTGACGCCGTTGTCCGGCATGGCGTTGTGGCTCGCGGAGAGCATCACGCCGAGGTCGGCACCGAGGACGCCGGTGAGATACGCCACCGCGGGGGTCGGCAGGACACCGACGAGCAGCACGTCCACGCCGGCGCTGGCGAGGCCCGCGACCACGGCGGCTTCCAGGAACTCCCCGGACGCACGCGGGTCCCGTCCGACCACCGCAGTCGGCCGGTGGCCCTCGAAGGTTCCCACCTCGCCCAGTACGTGCGCCGCCGCCACGGAGAGACCGAGCGTGAGCTCGGCCGTCAGATCCGCGTTGGCGACACCCCGTACGCCGTCCGTCCCGAAGAGTCGTCCCACTGGTGTCCTCCGAACTTGCTCAGGCTTAACTCAGGCTTGATCAGTCTTAACTCAGGCTTGATCAGAAAGTGCGGCTCGACCGAGGGTCCGGCCAGGGGTCCGGCTCCGACCCATGTCAGGTATATCCCCCGGCCTGTATATCTCCCAGCCCTGTTTCAGGGCAGCACAGGCGGTGATAAACGAACGCCCCGGCGACACAGAACGTGCCGCCGGGGCGATTCGTGCAGAACAGCGAGCGTGATCGGGCGAGATTTAGCGCTTGCTGTACTGCGGGGCCTTACGGGCCTTCTTGAGACCGGCCTTCTTGCGCTCGACCGCACGGTCGTCGCGCTTGAGGAAGCCGGCCTTCTTCAGGGCGCCGCGGTTGTTGTCCGTGTCCGCCTCGTTCAGGCTGCGGGCCACGCCGAGGCGCAGGGCACCGGCCTGACCGGACACGCCGCCACCCGAGATGCGGGCGACAACGTCGTAGCGGTCGTCGAGCTCGAGCACCTTGAAGGGCTCGTTGACTTCCTGCTGGTGCACCTTGTTGGGGAAGTAGTCCTCAAGGGTGCGGCCGTTGATCTTCCACTTGCCGGTGCCCGGGACGATCCGGACGCGGGCGATGGCGTTCTTGCGACGGCCCAGGCCGGCGGCCGGCTGCGGGTCGCCGAAGCGGTCGGCGAGGTCGTCCGAGGACTCAGAGGTGTACTCGCCCTCGACGGGGCCCTCGGACTCGGTGGTGTACTGCTCGACGTCGACAAGCTCGGTCTCAGTCTCTTCGACCGGCTGCTCAACGGTGGTCTCGGCCACGGTTCTCCTCAGATTCTGTTCAGTCTTAGGGGGGTGGTGGCCGGAACTACTGCGCGACCTGGGTGATCTCGAACGGCACCGGCTGCTGGGCAGCGTGCGGGTGCTGGTCGCCCGAGTAGATCTTCAGCTTCGAGAGCACCTGACGGCCCAGGGTGTTCTTGGGGATCATGCCCCGGATGGCCTTCTCGACGGCCTTCTCGGGGTTCTTCGACAACAGCTCGTCGTAACGGACGGAGCGCAGACCACCCGGGTAACCGGAGTGGCGGTACGCCATCTTCTGGGTCCTCTTGTTGCCGGAGAGGTGCACCTTGTCGGCGTTGACGATGATGACGAAGTCACCAGCGTCGACGTGGGGGGCGTAAATCGGCTTGTGCTTGCCCCGCAGAATGTTCGCGGCAGTGGTCGCCAGACGACCCAGGACGACATCCTGGGCGTCGATGACGTACCACTGGCGAGTGATGTCGCCGGGCTTGGGGCTGAACGTACGCACGGTCATGCCTTCGCTTCTTCAGTGAGTGGGTCCTGACATGGACCACCACGGACGATGTACGACAGCCCTGGCGGACCTCGGTGACGCAACCGAGTCCTGCCGCTGGTCATCGGCCCGGTGGACCGGTGTAAGGGCCCCTCACGTGAGAATGAGCAAGCCAATACACATAACGAACCGCAAGAATACCTGCGGTGGCCCGTACGGGTCAAAACGCGCGACCGCCCGCAGGCGCCCGCCGGGTTTCAGGGTACCTGGGAGCGGGCATCCGGCGCCCGGCCCACCCTGAGATGCCCTCTTTGGCCTCATTCACACTTGACACATGAGGGCGGCGAGTACCGCGGGAGGCGGACCAGCCCACCCCTTACCCCCTTGCCCCGTCTAAGATGCGCCTCATGAGCTTTGGGCAGGGGGGACCCCAGTGGGGTTCCGGGGGATCAGGTTCCGAGCCGCCGCAGTGGAGCAATCGGTCTCCGGACTGGGCGGCGCTGGCCGAGGCGTCCGAAACGCGCAACCGGCGCCGCAGATGGCTGCTGATAGGCGGCGGCGCCCTCGCCACCATCGCCGTGGGCGCGGCCGTCGCCGTGGCCATGGTCTCGGCGGACAGCAACGACCAGGCCTCGAACAGGCCTGCCTCCGAGCTGCCCACCTCCGCGGACATCCCGTCGGACACCACCGGTCCCGGCCCGTCGTTCGAGGCGACCTCGGCGCCGCCGCCGCTGGACCCGAAGGACTTCATATCCGACGTGAAGAAGGACTCCGCGACGCTCGCTCCGGACATCCTCTTCCCGGGTACGCAGCTGACGATGGGCGAGACCGTCTACAAGAAGGGCGCGATGGCGTCCACGAAGAACTGCGTGTCCGCCTCCCAGGGCACGCTCGGCCCGGTCCTCACCAAGAACGACTGCACCCGCCTCATGCGCGTCACGTACGCGAAGGACGGGGTGGCGGTGACGATCGGGGTGGCCGTCTTCGACACCGAGGCCAAGGCGCTCAGGGCGAAGACCGACGCGGACAAGAAGAGCGTCGTCCAGTCCCTCTCCGGCGAGGGCGTCCCCGTCTTCTGCCGCTCCGCGGTCTGCCGCTCGACGACCAACTCGTACGGCCGCTACGCCTACTTCACGGTCGCCGGCTTCACCAACGGCAAGGACGTGACCGAGAAGGACGCCAAGGTCTTCGCCACCGGCGACGACCTGGCCGAGTTCACGTTCCGCCAGATCCACCGCCGCGGCGAGGCCCAGGCATCGGCGGCGGCGAACAAGTAGGCGGCCCGGTCCCGGTCCACCGACCACCGACCACCGACCACCGGTGCAGCGGCATCAGGGCCGACTCCAGCTGCGTGCGCAGAGTCATCTTCGAGACCCCCTCGGTCCGCTCCTCGAAGCGGATCGGGGGGTGCCGCTCAGCGCCGAACGGCACTCAGCGGCGAACGGCGTTCAGTAGCACCCCGCCCCCGGCAACGTCCGCCGGTTGCGTGCCTCCTTGTTCCGCGCGGCAAGCAGCTCGTCGGCCGGATACCCGACCTCTTCGAGGGTCAGCCCGTGCGGCCGCACCACATGCACGGCGGAGTCCCGCACCCCCGCGGCCAGCACCTTCGCCGGCCAGTCGGCCCCCCGGTGCCCGTCCCCCACGAACAGCAGCGCCCCGATCAGTGACCGCACCATGTTGTGGCAGAAGGCATCCGCGCGCACGGTGGCGGTGACGACCCCGTCGCCGCCCCGCTCCAGCCGCAGCTCCTGGAGCGTACGGATGGTGGTGGCGCCCTCCCGCTTCTTGCAGTAGGCGGCGAAGTCGTGCTCCCCGAGCAGCCCCTGAGCGGCCTCGTTCATCGCGTCGACGTCGAGCGGCCAGTCGTGCCACAGGACATGGCTCCGCAGCAGGGGATCGACCCCGCCCGGATTGTCGGTGACCCGATAGGCGTACCGCCGCCAGACCGCCGAGAACCGCGCGTTGAACCCGCTCGGCGCCTGGGTCAGCGCCCACACCCGCACGTCCTTCGGCAACCGCCCGGCCAGCCGCTTGAGCAGCTTCTCCTGGTGCTCGGCCCACAGGTCGCCAGGCAGATCGACGTGCGCCACCTGCCCCCGGGCATGCACTCCGGCATCGGTCCGGCCGGCCACGGTCAGCTCGTACGTCGTCTCACGCGACCGCGTCACGGTCCGCAGCGCGTCCTCGATCTCGCCCTGTACGGTCCTGCGCCCCCCGGCCTGCTTGGCCCACCCGGAGAACTCGCTCCCGTCATACGAAAGATCCATCCGTACCCGTACGAACCCGGGTTCCACTTCGTCGCTCACACACAGATCCTCTCAGGGCCGCAGCCTCGGGCATGATCTCGGCCGCGATCTGCCGAAAACGAGAAAGCGGGCCCGCCCCCAAAGGGGCGGACCCGCTCAGACGCGAGCCGAAGCTCAGGCGTCCTTGGACTCCTCGGCGGCGTCCTCGGCCGGCTTGGCGTCCTCGACGACCTCGTCGGACTTGGCCTCGGCGGCCTCGTCCTTGGGGGTGTCGTCCTTCTTCAGGGTGTCTTCCTTGACGGCACGCTGCGTCGCCGCCTCGGCCTCACCGGTGGCCTGCTGGGCCACGGTCAGGGCCTCCACCAGCTCGATGACAGCCATGGGCGCGTTGTCGCCACGGCGGTTACCGATCTTGGTGATACGGGTGTAGCCACCCGGGCGGTTCTCGTAGCGCGGGCCGATCTCGGTGAAGAGCGTGTGCACGATGCTCTTGTCCGTGATGACCGAGAGCACCTGCCGGCGGTTGTGAAGGTCGCCCTTCTTCGCCTTGGTGACCAGACGCTCGGCGTACGGCCGCAGGCGGCGGGCCTTCGCCTCGGTGGTCGTGATCTTGCCGTGCTCGAAGAGCGACTTCGCGAGGTTCGCGAGAAGCAGCTTCTCGTGCGCGGCGCTGCCGCCCATACGGGGACCCTTGGCGGGCTTCGGCATGATGTTTCTCCTTGGTGTCTGCCCCGGCCGTATCAGGTACCGAGGTCAGTATCCGAGCGGGCGGTTACCCGTCGGAGACCCGCGCCCCGTCGGGGCCCCGAAGGGCCCCGCAAGGGGCGCGGGGAACTGCGCGACCAGCCACAGCCGGCCCGCAGCCAAATCTCAGCCGTCCAGCGGGCGAACCCGCAGAGCGACTAGTACTGCTCGGTCTCGACGAATCCCGCGTCCGCGTCGTCGTCCGCGCCGAAGGCGTCGGCCGCGGCGGTCGGGTCGAATCCGGGCGGGCTGTCCTTCAGGGCCAGGCCCATGCCGGCCAGCTTCGCCTTGACCTCGTCGATCGACTTCGCACCGAAGTTGCGGATGTCGAGCAGGTCGGCCTCGGAACGCGCCACCAGTTCACCCACGGAGTGGATGCCCTCACGCTTGAGGCAGTTGTACGACCGAACGGTGAGCTCGAGCTCCTCGATCGGCAGGGCGAGATCAGCGGCGAGGGCGGCGTCCGTCGGGGACGGGCCCATGTCGATGCCCTCGGCGTCGATGTTGAGCTCACGCGCCAGACCGAACAGCTCGACCAGGGTCTTACCGGCCGACGCCATGGCGTCACGCGGACGCATGGCCTGCTTGGTCTCGACGTCGACGATCAGCTTGTCGAAGTCGGTGCGCTGCTCGACACGAGTCGCCTCGACCTTGTACGTGACCTTGAGAACCGGCGAGTAGATCGAGTCGACCGGGATGCGCCCGATCTCCTGACCGACCTGCTTGTTCTGCACGGCGGAGACGTAACCGCGACCGCGCTCGACGGTCAGCTCCATCTCCAGCTTGCCCTTGCCGTTGAGCGTGGCGAGGACGAGGTCGGGGTTGTGCACCTCGACACCGGCCGGGGGCGCGATGTCGGCGGCGGTGACCAGACCCGGTCCCTGCTTGCGCAGGTACATCACGACCGGCTCGTCGTGCTCCGAGGAGACGACCAGCTGCTTGATGTTGAGGATCAGGTCGGTGACGTCCTCCTTGACGCCCGGCACGGTGGTGAACTCGTGCAGGACACCGTCGACCCGGATGCTGGTGACAGCAGCGCCGGGGATCGAGGAGAGGAGCGTACGGCGGAGGGAGTTGCCGAGGGTGTAGCCGAAGCCCGGCTCCAGCGGCTCGATCACGAACCGGGAGCGGAATTCGTCGACGACCTCTTCGGTCAGGGACGGACGCTGAGCAATCAGCATGTTGCGATCCTTCAGTCATGGACGCCCGCTATTTGACGCCCTGCTGTTACTGCAAGGGTACGGGCGGCACGCCTCCGGAGAGCCGTACCGCCCGAACCCAGGAAAAACTAAGACAACCGTGCGTCAGACGCGACGGCGCTTGGGCGGACGGCAGCCGTTGTGCGGCGTGGGCGTCACGTCCTGGATCGAGCCGACCTCAAGGCCAGTGGCCTGGAGGGAGCGGATCGCGGTCTCGCGACCGGAGCCCGGGCCCTTGACGAAGACGTCAACCTTGCGCATGCCGTGCTCCTGCGCGCGGCGGGCGGCCGACTCGGCGGCCATCTGCGCGGCGAAGGGAGTGGACTTGCGCGAACCCTTGAAGCCGACGTGGCCGGCGGAGGCCCAGGAGATCACGTTGCCCGAAGGGTCCGTGATCGAGACGATGGTGTTGTTGAACGTGCTCTTGATGTGCGCGTGACCGTGAGCGACGTTCTTCTTTTCCTTGCGGCGCACCTTCTTGGCAGCGCCCTGACGACCCTTGGGGGGCATCTATAACTCCTACGGGGAGGTGGTCGGTCCTACAGCGAAGACCGCTGGTGAAGCGTTGTCCGCTGAGGACTACTTCTTGCCCGGCTTCTTCTTGCCGGCGATCGCGCGACGCGGGCCCTTGCGGGTACGCGCGTTCGTGCTGGTGCGCTGGCCGTGGACGGGAAGTCCACGACGGTGGCGCAGACCCTGGTAGCAGCCGATCTCGACCTTGCGGCGGATGTCGGCCTGAACCTCACGGCGGAGGTCACCCTCGGTCTTGAAGTTGCCGTCCACGTACTCGCGGATCCGGACCAGCTCCTCCTCGGAGAGGTCACGAACGCGGGTGTCGGGGTTGACGCCGGTATCGGCCAGCGTCTTCTGCGAGAGAGTTCGGCCGATGCCGAACACATAGGTGAGGGCAACCTCCACGCGCTTTTCGCGCGGGATGTCAACACCGGAAACGCGTGCCATTCAATGGCTCCAGTTGTCGTTCGGAGGTCTTCCACAGAACCGGCTCCCGCCCGCCGTCATCTTCTTCGGCGAAGATTCGGTACGGATCGGGTCCCCGGCCTCCGACCGGGGGTGTCGGATCCCTGCGAACAGTGGATCCGGGCTCTGCGTATGAACATGTACGTGCGTCGCGCGAAGTTCTGCGGGTGCAGAAGGTGCGGCCGTGCGTCAGCCCTGGCGCTGCTTGTGGCGCGGGTTTTCGCAGATGACCATGACCCGGCCGTGACGGCGGATCACCCTGCACTTGTCGCAGATCTTCTTGACGCTCGGCTTGACCTTCATGGTGAGGTTCTCCGGGTCAGTGCCACCACCCCGCGGAAGCGGGGCACAGGCAAGATCTACTTGTACCGGTAGACGATCCGGCCACGCGTCAGGTCGTACGGAGACAACTCCACCACGACCCTGTCGTCAGGGAGGATGCGGATGTAGTGCATACGCATCTTGCCGCTGATGTGTGCCAGGACCTGGTGGCCGTTCTGGAGCTCAACCTTGAACATGGCGTTCGGAAGAGACTCGACGACAGTGCCCTCGATCTCGATGGCACCTTGCTTCTTGGCCACGCTTCGCCTTTCGAATCGACTACCTTGATCGACTCCGCGCTTACCACATGCAGGCATGCGGATGCACGAGAGCCGACGAGTCAGTCTACGTCAGGGCCCTCGGAAAGACGAATCGAGGAAGTCTGCCCCACGACGAAGATCCCTAAGCAGAGACGCGCCCCTTGAGGGGCGCGCGGAACGGCGCAGTCTTTGTCTTTCAGGGGCGCGGGGAACGGCGCGATCTTTCAGGGGCGCGGGGAACGGCGCGACCAGCCCCCGCCCACCCGCACCCGCGCCCGCCACCCCACGGGAGCCCGCTCCCCCGAAGCGCGCCCTACGCCAAAGGATCAGGCGCCGCAGCAATCCCGTACTCGGCCAACTTCGCCTTACCCCCGTCGGGAGACGTAAGGACAAGCGGTCCTTCAGCCGTCAGAGCGACAGAGTGCTCCCAGTGCGAGGACCACGTACCGTCCGTCGTGATGACGGTCCAGTCGTCCTCGAGCACCTCGGTCCGAGGCGTCCCCAGCGAGACCATCGGCTCGATGGCGAGGCAGAACCCGGGCACCAGCTTGGGGCCCTTGCCCCGGCGGCGCTCCACGTAGTTCAGCAGATGCGGATCCATGTGCATCTCGGTCCCGATGCCGTGGCCGCCGTAGTCCTCGACGATCCCGTACTTGCCGCCGCCGGGCTTCGGCTGGCGCCGGATGTACGTCTCGATGGCCCGGGAGACGTCGACGAGCCGGTTCCCCAGCTTCATCGCCGCGATTCCGGCCCACATCGACTCCTCGGTCACCCGGGAGAGCTCGATGAGCTCCGGAGCGTGACCGGATCCCACGAAGGCCGTGTACGCGGCGTCCCCGTGCCAGCCGTCGACGATCGCGCCGGCGTCGATCGAGATGATGTCCCCGTCCTTGAGGACGACGTCGCCGCTCGGGATGCCGTGCACGACGACCTCGTTCGCCGAGGTGCAGATGGTGGCGGGGAAGCCGCCGTAGCCCAGGAAGTTCGACTTCGCGCCGTGCTCGTCGAGCACCTTGCGGGCGACCTGGTCGAGATCGCGTGTCGTGGCACCGGGCACCGCCGCTTCCCGGGTCGCCCTGTGGACGGCGGCGACGACCAGGCCCGCCTCACGCATCTTGGCGATCTGCTCGGGGGTCTTGATCTGCACCATGGGGGCCCGCGCTCTCCGTCTTCTCTGCCTGCTCGGATACGTACACAACAGTACGGCCGCGGCGCCCGTCGAGGGCACCGCGGCCGATCCGGCCAGGACGGCTACTTGCCGCCGTCCTCGCTGTCGCTACTGTCGCTCTTGCCCTCGGACTGAACCTTGAGGGCGCCCATCGCCCGCTTGGTGACCTCGTCCACCTTGCCGAGCGCGGTGATCGTCACCACCAGGCCCTGGGCCCGGTAGTAGTCGATGATCGGCTCGGTCTGGGTGTGGTAGACCTCCAGGCGCTTGCGGACGGTCTCCTCGGTGTCGTCGCCGCGCTGGTACAGCTCGCCGCCGCAGGCGTCACAGACGCCTTCCTTCTTCGCCGGGCTGTACGTCACGTGGAAGACGTGACTCGAATCCTTGCGGCAGATGCGGCGGCCGGCGATGCGCTTGACCACCTCGTCCTCGGGGACCTCCAGGTCGAGTACCCCGTCCAGCTCCACACCGTCGGCCTTCAGGACCTGGTCGAGAGCCTCGGCCTGGGAGACGTTCCGCGGGAAGCCGTCGAGCAGGAAGCCATCCACGGCGTCCGGCTGCTCCATGCGGTCCTTGGCCATCGCGATGGTGACCTCGTCCGGTACGAGGTTGCCCTCGACGATGTACGACTTGGCCAGCTTGCCCAGATCCGTCTGCTGGCTGATGTTCGCACGGAAGAGGTCGCCCGTGGAGATGTGCGGGATCGACAGGTTCTTGGCGAGGTACGCGGCCTGCGTTCCCTTGCCCGCCCCGGGCGGCCCGACGAGGACGATTCGCATCAGCGGAGGAACCCTTCGTAATTGCGCTGCTGGAGCTGGCTCTCGATCTGCTTCACCGTCTCCAGACCGACACCCACGATGATGAGGATGCTGGTGCCACCGAACGGGAAGTTCTGGTTTGCCCCGAAACCAACCAACGCCATCGTCGGCACGAGAGCGATCAGGCCCAGATACAGCGAACCCGGCCAAGTGATCCGGTTGAGTACGTATCCCAGGTACTCAGCGGTAGGCCGGCCGGCCCGGATGCCCGGGATGAAGCCACCATACTTCTTCATGTTGTCCGCGACTTCCTCGGGGTTGAACGAGATAGCCACGTAGAAGAAGGCGAAGAACACGATCAGCAGGAAGTAGGTGGCGATGTAGATCGGATGGTCGCCCTTGGTGAGGTTCTGCTCGATCCAGGTTTTCCAGCCCGAGGTCCCCCCTGCGAACTGAGCGATCAGCGCCGGGATGTAGAGCAGCGACGAGGCGAAGATCACGGGGATGATGCCCGCCTGGTTGACCTTCAGCGGAATGTACGTCGAAGTACCGCCGTAGGAACGGCGGCCGATCATTCGCTTCGCGTACTGGACCGGGATGCGGCGCTGAGCCTGCTCGACGAAGACCACCAGGCCGACCATGACGAGGCCGACCGCGATGACGGTGCCGAACTCGATCCAGCCGTCCGCCAGGTTGCCCTGCACCTTGATGGCCCACAGCGCCGACGGGAACGTGGCGGCGATCGAGATGAACATCAGAATCGACATGCCGTTGCCGATGCCGCGGTCGGTGATGAGCTCACCGAGCCACATGACAGCGGCCGTACCGGCGGTCATGGTGATGACCATGGTGATGGTGACGAAGATCGACTGGTCGGGCACGATCTGGTTGCCGACCGTGCAGCCCGTGAACAGCGCACCGCTGCGCGCGGTGGCCACCAGGCCGGTGCCTTGCAGGATGGCCAGCGCCACCGTCAGATAACGGGTGTACTGCGTGATTTTCGCCGTACCGGACTGGCCCTCTTTCTTGAGGGCCTCCAGGCGCGGGATCACCACGGTCAACAGCTGCAGGATGATGCTCGCCGTGATGTACGGCATGATGCCGAGGGCGAAGATCGTGATCTGCAGCAGCGCGCCACCACTGAACATGTTCACCAGGCCGAACAGGCCCTGGTTCCCGTTGCTCGCCTGATCGATACAGGCCTGGACGTTCGTATAGTCGACTCCCGGGATCGGGATGTGCGTACCCACCCGATAGACCACGATGATGCCGAGCGTGAAGAGCAGCTTCTTGCGCAGGTCGGGCGTCTTGAACGCCCGGGCGAACGCGGTGAGCACGGTGCCTCCTGCGACCCCCGCGCAAGTGCGCCAGAGGTGACGGTCTTGAGGTTCGACGAATAAGTAACGGACAGCTAACTAACAGTCAGAAGCCACCTGGAGTTCCCTGACGGCACACCGGGCGAAAATTAGCAGCGCAGGCCACCTTACCGGCGACACCGCTTCCCTAGGAACGACCAACCGGGGATGCCCCTTTTGTGGGGCACCCCCGGTCGGGTTCGCTCAAGTCATCGAGTCGCCTGGAGTATTCAGATCAGCTCGGTGACGGTACCGCCGGCGGCGGTGATCTTCTCCTTGGCGGAGCCGGAGACGGCGTCGACCGTCACCTGCAGTGCCACGGAGATCTCGCCCTGGCCGAGGACCTTGACGAGGCTGTTCTTGCGAACCGCACCGTTGGCGACGAGCCCCTCGACGGTGACTTCGCCACCCTCCGGGTACAGCGACGCCAGCTTGTCGAGGTTCACGACCTGGTACTCGGTCTTGAACGGGTTCCGGAAGCCCTTGAGCTTCGGGAGACGCATGTGGAGGGGCATCTGGCCACCCTCGAAGCGCTCCGGAACCTGGTAACGGGCCTTCGTGCCCTTGGTACCACGACCGGCCGTCTTGCCCTTCGACGCCTCACCACGACCAACACGGGTCTTGGCGGTCTTGGCGCCCGGGGCGGGACGGAGGTTGTGGATCTTGAGCGGGTTGTTCTCCGCCATGATCAGTCGACCTCCTCAACCGTCACGAGGTGGCGGACGGTGTGAACCATTCCGCGGAACTCGGGGCGGTCCTCCTTGACGACCACATCGTTGATCCGCTTGAGACCAAGCGAACGAAGGGTGTCGCGGTGGTTCTGCTTGCTGCCGATGAACGACTTCTTCTGCGTGATCTTGAGCTGAGCCATGATTACGCACCCGCTCCCGCACGTGCACGCAGGAGAGCCGCGGGGGCGACGTCCTCGAGGGGCAGACCACGGCGGGCCGCGATCTCCTCGGGACGCTGCAGGCCCTTGAGGGCCGCCACGGTCGCGTGCACGATGTTGATCGCGTTGGAAGAGCCGAGCGACTTCGACAGGATGTCGTGAACGCCGGCGCACTCGAGCACAGCACGCACCGGGCCACCGGCGATAACGCCGGTACCGGGGGAAGCAGGCTTGAGCAGGACGACGCCCGCGGCCTTCTCGCCCGTGATCGGGTGCGGGATGGTGCCCTGGATACGGGGGACCTTGAAGAAGTGCTTCTTGGCCTCTTCAACACCCTTGGCGATCGCGGCCGGCACCTCCTTGGCCTTGCCGTAACCAACACCGACGGTGCCGTCACCATCGCCCACTACGACGAGCGCAGTGAAGCTGAAGCGACGACCACCCTTCACAACCTTGGCGACGCGGTTGATCGCGACGACGCGCTCAACGTACGCGGTCTTTTCAGCAGCAGCGCCGCCGTCACGGCCCTTCCGGTCCCGCCGCTCGCCGCCACCGGCACCGCTTCCGCGGCGCTGGGGTCCAGCCATTGGAATTACCTCTCTCTGTTTCCGCTAGCTACGGAACCAGGACTCAGAACTTGAGTCCGGCTTCGCGGGCGGCGTCCGCCAGAGCGGCAATGCGCCCGGCGTACTGGTTTCCACCACGGTCGAATACGACAGTCTCGACACCGGCGGCCTTGGCGCGCTCGGCGACCAGGGCGCCGACCGACTTGGCCTGTCCGGACTTGTCGTTCTCGCCGCCGCGGATCGTCGTGTCCAGGGTGGACGCCGACGCGAGGGTGTGACCCTTAACGTCGTCGATCACCTGGGCCACGATGTGGCGGTTCGAGCGCGTCACGACCAGGCGAGGCCGCTCAGCCGTACCGGAGATGTGCTTCCGGATGCGGATGTGACGTCGCTTGATGGCAGCACGCTTGTAAGCGTCGCCCTTAGCAATCTTGACACCGTATGCCATGGCTTACTTACCCGCCTTTCCGACCTTGCGCCGGACGACTTCGCCCTCGTACTTGACGCCCTTGGCCTTGTACGGGTCGGGCTTGCGCAGCTTGCGGATGTTGGCCGCAACCTCGCCGACCTTCTGCTTGTCGATTCCCTCGACCGAGAAGTGTGTCGGGTTCTCAACCTTGAACAAGATGCCCTCAGGCGCCTCGACCGTGATCGAGTGGCTGTAGCCGAGCGAGAATTCCAGGTTGGAACCCTTCGCCAGGACGCGGTAACCGACACCGCTGATTTCGAGCTTCTTCACGTAACCCGTGGTCACGCCGGTGATCATGTTCGCCACCAGCGTGCGGGACAGGCCGTGCAGGGCCTTGTTCTGACGCTCGTCGTTCGGGCGGGTGACATTGAGAATGCCGTCCTCACCCTTGGCGACATCGATCGGAGCCGCGACGGTGTGGGAGAGCGAGCCCTTGGGGCCCTTCACCTGGACCGTACGGCCGTCGATGGTGACGTCCACGCCGGCGGGAACCGTGATGGGGAGCTTGCCAATACGCGACATAGCTGTTTCCTCCGTTCCCTTCCGTTACCAGACGTAGGCGAGAACTTCTCCGCCTACGCCCTTCTTGCCGGCCTGCTGTCCGGTGAGGAGGCCGTGCGACGTGGAGATGATCGCCACGCCGAGGCCACCGAGCACCTTGGGCAGGGAGGTGGACTTCGCGTACACACGCAGACCCGGCTTCGAGATCCGCTTGATGCCCGCAATGGAGCGCTCGCGGTTCGGGCCGAACTTCAGCTCGAGGACGAGCTTCTTGCCGACCTCGGCTTCCTCGACCTTCCAGCCGGTGATGAAGCCCTCCTGCTGGAGGATCTCCGCGATGTGCGACTTGATCTTGCTGTGCGGCATCGCGACATCGTCGTGGTACGCCGAGTTCGCGTTACGCAGACGAGTAAGCATGTCTGCGATGGGATCAGTCATGGTCATGAATTGGCCTTCGGCCTCTCTCGCCGGGGTTTCCTGTATGCGCCATCCCTCTCCCCACTCAGTGGCGGGACGGGTGCGGTGCGGGGACCTACGGCGTAGTAAGCGTTAACTTGTGGGCTGCGCCCACGTGCGTCCGGGCGGCAGACGCCCAACCCTCCTAGCCTAAGCCATGAAGGGGAGGGCCTCTGCCAACCCACTGCTTACCGAGAGCGCCCGGGCAATCCCAACTGGGGGATTACCAGGAGCTCTTGGTCACACCCGGCAGCTCGCCACGGTGAGCCATCTCACGAAGGCACACGCGGCACAGGCCGAACTTGCGGTACACGGAGTGCGGGCGACCGCAGCGCTGGCAACGGGTGTAGCCACGCACACCGAACTTGGGCTTACGAGCAGCCTTGGCAATCAGAGCCTTCTTCGCCATCTCGCTTACGCCTCCTTGAAGGGGAAGCCGAGGTGACGGAGAAGGGCACGGCCTTCGGCGTCGTTGGTCGCCGTGGTAACCACGGTGATGTCCATACCCCGGACGCGGTCGATCTTGTCCTGGTCGATCTCGTGGAACATGACCTGCTCGGTGAGACCGAAGGTGTAGTTGCCACGACCGTCGAACTGCTTGGGAGACAGACCACGGAAGTCGCGGATGCGCGGCAGCGCGAGCGACAGGGTGCGGTCCAGGAACTCCCACATGCGGTCGCCACGAAGTGTGACGTGGCAACCGATCGGCTGTCCCTCACGCAGCTTGAACTGCGCGATGGACTTGCGGGCCTTGGTGACGGCCGGCTTCTGACCGGTGATCGTGGTGAGGTCGCGAATGGCGCCATCGATCAGCTTGGAGTCGCGGGCGGCGTCGCCCACACCCATGTTGACCACGATCTTGACGAGGCCCGGGGTCTGCATGACGTTCTCGTACGAGAACTCTTCCTGCAGCTTGCCCGCGATCTCGTCGCGGTACTTCGTCTTGAGACGCGGAATGGTGGTGGTAGCCATCAGATGTCCTCACCCGTCCGCTTGGCAACGCGGATCTTGTTGCCCTCGTCGTCGAAGCGGAAACCGACGCGCGTGACGACCTTGTTGCCGTCCTTCTCAACGACCAGCTGGACGTTGGAGACGTGGACGGGCGCCTCGGTCGTGACGATGCCACCGGCCTGCGAACCGCGAGCGGTAGGACCGGCCTTCGTGTGCTTCTTGACCCGGTTGACACCCTCGACCAGGACACGCTCGTCGCGCGGGTAAGCGGCAATGACCTTGCCCTGCTTGCCCTTGTCCTTACCGGTGATGACCTGAACCAGGTCGCCCTTCTTGATCTTCATGCTTACAGCACCTCCGGCGCGAGCGAGATGATCTTCATGAACTTCTTCTCGCGCAGCTCACGGCCGACAGGGCCGAAGATACGGGTGCCGCGAGGGTCGCCGTCGTTCTTCAGAATGACGGCGGCGTTCTCGTCGAAGCGGATGTACGAGCCGTCCGGACGGCGGCGCTCCTTGACGGTGCGAACGATGACCGCCTTGATGACGTCACCCTTCTTCACATTGCCGCCAGGGATCGCGTCCTTGACAGTGGCGACGATGACGTCACCGATGCCCGCGTAGCGGCGACCGGAGCCACCGAGCACACGGATGCAAAGGATTTCCTTCGCACCAGTGTTGTCGGCGACACGCAGTCGCGACTCCTGCTGGATCACGTCTATCTCCTGATTGTCTGCCGGTTCCCGGCAGGGGCTCCTTCACGGAGCCCCTGCCGAGCCTGGCGGAACCAACCCGAGGGGCCCCCGGAACTCTGTTCCGGGGCCTCAGATGCTTACTTGGCCTTCTCGAGGATCTCGACGATGCGCCAGCGCTTCGTCGAGGACAGCGGCCGGGTCTCCATGATGATGACCCGGTCGCCGACGCCGGCGGCGTTCTGCTCGTCGTGAGCCTTGAGCTTGTTCGTACGGCGGATGACCTTGCCGTACAGCGCGTGCTTGACGCGGTCCTCGACAGCGACGACGACGGTCTTGTCCATCTTGTCGCTGACGACCAGACCCTCACGGGTCTTGCGGAAACCGCGGCTCGTCTTGGTCTCTTCGGTCACGTTGCTCTCGCTCATGAGGCGCTCTCCACCGTCTCGATGCCCAGCTCGCGCTCACGCATCAGGGTGTAGATCCGCGCGATGTCCTTGCGGACGGCCTTGAGCCGTCCGTGGTTCTCGAGCTGACCCGTCGCCGCCTGGAAGCGGAGGTTGAACAGCTCTTCCTTGGCTTCGCGGAGCTTCGCGAGAAGCTCCTCGTCACCCAGTTCGCGCAGCTCGGACGCCTTGGTACCGGCCGACATCACGCTTCACCTGCCTCGCGCTTGACGATCCGGCACTTCATCGGCAGCTTGTGGGCTGCGCGAGTGAGGGCCTCACGGGCGATCTTCTCGTTGGGGTAGGACAGCTCGAACATGACCCGACCGGGGTGCACGTTCGCGATCCACCACTCGGGGGATCCCTTACCGGAACCCATGCGGGTCTCGGCGGGCTTCTTGGTCAGCGGGCGGTCCGGGTAGATGTTGATCCAGACCTTGCCGCCACGCTTGATGTGGCGGGTCATCGCGATACGAGCCGCTTCGATCTGGCGGTTCGTCACGTACGCCGGCGTGAGGGCCTGAATGCCGTACTCGCCGAACGCGACCGTCGTACCACCCTTGGCCTGACCGCGGCGCTTGGGGTGGTGCTGCTTGCGGTGCTTGACCCTACGGGGGATCAGCATTTCGGTCAGACCTCCGTTCCGCCGGTAGAAGAGGGCGCGGCCTCGGCCGGAGCGGCAGCGGCGGCAGGAGCCTCGGCCTTGGGGGCCTCGGCTGCCGGCGCGGACTGCTGCGGCTTGCGGCCGCGGCCGCCACGCTCGCCACCACGACCGCCACCACGGGCCGGTCGGTCGCCGCCGGGGCCGCCACCGCGGGCCGGGCGGTTACCCGCACGGGCCGCGGCGTTGTCGGCGCGGACCTCGGCGATGTTCTTGACGTCGCCCTTGTAGATCCAGACCTTCACACCGATACGGCCGAAGGTCGTCTTGGCCTCGAAGAACCCGTAGTCGACGTTCGCGCGGAGCGTGTGCAGGGGCACACGGCCCTCGCGGTAGAACTCCGAGCGGGACATCTCGGCGCCGCCGAGACGGCCACCGCACTGGATCTTGATGCCCTTGGCGCCGGCCTTCATCGTGCCCTGCATGCTCTTACGCATGGCGCGACGGAAGGAGACGCGGGAGGACAGCTGCTCGGCAACGGCCTGGGCAACCAGCTGAGCGTCGGTCTCGGGGCTCTTGACCTCGAGGATGTTCAGCTGGACCTGCTTGCCCGTGAGCTTCTCGAGGTCACCGCGGATGCGGTCGGCCTCGGCGCCACGGCGGCCGATGACGATGCCGGGACGCGCGGTGTGGATGTCCACCCGCACGCGGTCACGGGTGCGCTCGATCTCAACCTTCGAGATGCCGGCGCGCTCCATGCCGGACGTCATCATCCGACGGATGGCGACGTCTTCCTTGACGTAGTCCTTGTACAGCTTGTCGGCGTACCACCGGGACTTGAAGTCCGTGGTGATGCCGAGCCGGAACCCATGAGGGTTAACCTTCTGGCCCATTACCGGGTTCCTTCCTTGCTGCTGACGACCACGGTGATGTGGCTGGTCCGCTTGCGGATCCGGTAGGCGCGGCCCTGGGCGCGCGGACGGAACCGCTTCAGGGTCGGACCCTCGTCGACATACGCCTCGGAGATGACGAGGCTGTCGGCGTCGGTGTGCTCGTAGTTGTGTGCGGCGTTGGCAATGGCGCTGTCAAGCACCTTGCCGACCGGCACGCTCGCGGCCTGCGGGGCGAATCGCAGGACCGCCTGAGCCTCCGTGGCATCCATGCCACGGATAAGGTCCACCACACGGCGGGCCTTCATGGGCGTGACGCGGATGTACCGCGCCTGGGCCCTGGCGTCCATGGTTGTCCTTCCAGTGTCTGTCATGGTCGATTCCACCCCGCGTTAGCGGCGCTTCGACTTCCGGTCGTCCTTGACGTGACCCCGGAAGGTGCGCGTCGGCGAGAACTCGCCGAGCTTGTGGCCGACCATCGACTCGGTGACAAACACCGGAATGTGGGTCTTGCCGTTGTGCACCGCGATCGTGTGGCCGAGCATGGCCGGGATGATCATCGAGCGACGGGACCAGGTCTTGATGACGTTCTTGGAGCCGCCTTCGTTCTGTACGTCCACCTTCTTGATCAGGTGGCCGTCGACGAAGGGCCCCTTCTTGAGACTGCGCGGCATCTAAACCCGCTCCTAGCGCTTCTTGTTCGTCTTGCGGCGGCGGACGATGTACTTGTTCGAAGCCTTCTTCGGCGAACGAGTACGACCCTCCTTCTGACCCCACGGCGAGACCGGGTGACGTCCACCGGAGGTCTTGCCTTCACCACCACCGTGCGGGTGGTCAACCGGGTTCATCGCCACACCGCGAACGGTCGGGCGGACGCCCAGCCAGCGCTTGCGGCCGGCCTTGCCCCAGTTGATGTTCGACTGCTCGGCGTTGCCGACCTCGCCGACGGTGGCGCGGCAGCGCACGTCGACCAGGCGGATCTCTCCGGACGGCATGCGCAGGTGGGCCATCTGGCCCTCCTTCGCGAGCAGCTGCACAGAGGCGCCGGCAGAGCGGGCGAACTTGGCACCGCCACCGGGACGGAGCTCGATCGCGTGGATCGTGGTACCGACCGGGATGTTGCGGAGGGCCAGGTTGTTGCCCGGCTTGATGTCGGCCCCGGGACCGTTCTCGACGCGGTCGCCCTGCGACAGGTTGCGGGGGGCGAGGATGTAGCGCTTCTCGCCGTCCGCGTAGTGAAGCAGCGCGATGCGCGCGGTGCGGTTGGGGTCGTACTCGATGTGCGCGACCTTCGCCGGCACGCCGTCCTTGTCGTGACGACGGAAGTCGATCACGCGGTAGGCGCGCTTGTGTCCGCCACCCTGGTGGCGAACGGTCACACGACCGGAATTGTTACGGCCGCCCTTGCTGTGCAGCGGGCGAACCAGCGACTTCTCCGGCGTGGACCGCGTGACCTCGACGAAGTCGGCGACGCTGGAGCCACGGCGGCCCGGCGTTGTCGGCTTGTACTTGCGGATTCCCATTTCTCAGTCCTCGTCCGATATTCGGACCAGGGCGCTCCGTTAGGAGGCCTGGCCGAAGATGTCGATACGGTCGCCCTCAGCGAGGGTCACGATGGCGCGCTTGGTGTCAGCACGCTTGCCGAAACCGCTCTTGGTCCGCTTGCGCTTTCCCTGGCGGTTGATCGTGTTGACCCCGGTGACCTTGACCGAGAAGACCGCCTGGACGGCCTGCTTGATCTGGGTCTTGTTGGCGCCCGGCGCCACGACGAAGGTGTACTTGCCCTCGTCGAGCAGCGCGTAGCTCTTCTCGGAGACGACCGGCTTGATGAGGACGTCACGGGGGTCCGTGAAGCTCTTGCTGATCGGCGTCTCAACGGTGTTCTTGCCCTCGGCCTCGTGGCGCTTCGCCTTGGCGATGCGCGCGGCCTTGGCGGCCTTGGCCGCCTTGGGGGCAATGCTCGGGTGACGCGTAGCCATCAGGCTTCGCTCCCTTCGGTGTCAGCGGCCTGGGGGCCAGACACGAAGGACTCGAAAGCGGCCTGGGTGAAGACCACGTCGTCCGAGACGAGAACGTCGTACGTGTTCAGCTGGCCCGGCTCCAGGATGTGGACCTGGGGCAGGTTGCGCGCGGAGAGCAGCGCGGCCTCGTCGGCACGATCGATGACCAGGAGCACGTTCTTGCGCTCCGAGATCTTGGCGATCAGGACCTTCGCGGCCTTGGTGGAGGGGGTGTCGCCCTCGATCACGCCGGAGACGACGTGGATGCGAGCGTTGCGGGCCCGGTCGGTGAGGGCGTGGCGCAGGGCCGCGGCCTTCATCTTCTTCGGGGTCCGCTGCGAGTAGTCACGCGGCTGCGGGCCGTGGACGACTCCACCGCCGACGAACTGCGGCGCGCGGGTCGAGCCCTGGCGTGCGCGGCCGGTGCCCTTCTGACGGTAGGGCTTCCTACCGCCACCACGGACCTCGGCGCGGGTCTTGGTCTTGTGCGTGCCCTGGCGGGCAGCGGCCAGCTGTGCGACTACGACCTGGTGAAGCAGCGGAATGCTGATCTTCTCGACGTCGAAGATCTCCGCGGGGAGCTCGACCGTCCCGGTCTTGTCGCCTGCCGGCGAAATGATGTCAACAGTGCTCATCGTTACCTCAGGCCCCCTTGGCGGCAGTGCGGACCAGGACGAGGCCGCCGTTCGGACCGGGGATGGCTCCCTTGATGAGGAGCAGTCCCTTCTCCGCGTCAACGGCGTGAACGGTCAGGTTCTGGGTGGTGACCCGCTCATTGCCCATACGGCCCGCCATGCGCATGCCCTTGAAGACACGGCCAGGGGTGGCACAGCCACCGATGGAGCCGGGAGAGCGGTGCTTGCGCTGGACACCGTGGCCCGCGCCGAGGCCGTGGAAGTTGTGACGCTTCATGACACCGGCGAAGCCCTTGCCCTTGCTCTTGCCGGTCACGTCCACCTTCACGCCGGCCTCGAAGACCTCGGCGGAGATCTCCTGACCCAGCGTGTACTCGGAGGCATCCGTGGTGCGGATCTCGACGAGGTGGCGGCGGGGGGTGACGTCGGCCTTGGCGAAGTGACCCTTGAGGGGCTTGTTCACCTTGCGAGGGTCGATCTCGCCGAAGGCGATCTGGACCGACTCGTAACCGTCGGAGTCATTCGTACGGACCTGGGTCACGACGTTCGAGCTGGCCTTGACAACGGTGACCGGAACAACACGGTTGTTCTCGTCCCACACCTGCGTCATGCCGAGCTTCTCGCCCAGGATGCCCTTGATCTGCTTAGCCATTCTCAGACCACATCCCCTAGAGCTTGATCTCGATGTCGACGCCGGCCGGAAGGTCGAGTCGCATCAGAGAGTCAACGGTCTTGGGAGTCGGGTCGAGGATGTCGATCAGACGCTTGTGCGTGCGCATCTCGAAGTGCTCGCGCGAATCCTTGTACTTGTGCGGCGACTTGATGACGCAGTACACGTTCTTCTCAGTGGGCAGCGGCACCGGGCCCGCGACCGACGCACCAGTTCGCGTCACCGTCTCGACGATCTTCTTCGCCGACGAATCGATGACCTCGTGGTCGTAGGCCTTGAGCCGAATGCGGATCTTCTGTCCCGCCATGGCTACTCAGTAGTCCTTTGTCTCGTGAAACGCTCTGCAACCCGGGGGTTCGCGTCCCCGCCTCCGACCCACGCGGTCGGGTGTGTCGCGCCCTGACTGACAGAGATATCCACAAGTGGATTTTCCCTACCAGGGACGCGGTCCATCCCAAAGACGACCGCAGGACCGGGGGCCGAACACCCACCGGGCGCCTGGTTGGCACCCCGCTGACACTTCCCGAAAGATTCCCGTACGTCCGCCCCAGCGCTGCCTTACGGCAGTTGGAGCGACGAGTACTGTGGGACTCGCTTCCGGTCCTCCCGGCGGGAGGCGCGCAGCATCGGCACTCAACCGAGCAACCCCGACAGTCTGCCACACGGGGCATGGAGCTGGCGAATCGGGCCGGAGACTGTACCCCGGGGGTGCCGTGGGTCAAACACGGGCTCGGCCGAAAGCGGGGCACACCCCGGGCGGCCCGCCCCACTGGGGAGCGTCGTCCACGCAGCGCCCGCCAGGCGTCACCGACCGCGCCCACCAGCACTTCCAGGGCACTCCGGCTTGTCCTGCACGGGACTCCGGAGCGAGGTCACATCACGGCGTCGGTCTGGAGCGGGCCCGCGGTGATGCGGAGCGTCCGGACACGGACCGGCTCTTCCCGGTCGAGGTAGAAGATGTGCATGAACGGGGCTCGCACCACCTGGTCCGGTTCGCTCTTCTTGGCCATGGTCGCCTCGCCGCGCAGCAGACGGACGCCGTCCCCCGCACTCCAGAACTCCAGGACCTCGTGGTTGATGATCAGCGGCTCGTCGATCTTGACGAAGAACGCCTTGATGGCATCGACACCGTGGATGTGCTCGGTACCGAAGAACATGTCGGTGTCCTCGGTCAGCGGCGCGAAGCCCTCGCCGAACTCCAGGGTGTCGATGGCGTCCATGAACTTCAGGACCCAGCCGGGCACGGCCGTCGCTTGTGCGTTGTTCTCCATGATGGTGGTCTCCGATCAGGCTGCGATGGGCGGGGCGGCAAGCGATGCCAGTTCGTCGCCATGATCAACCCCTCTCCGCCGTGACCAAGGAGACGTGCATCAGTAGTAGCGTATCGCTACTAGTTTCAAAATGCCACCAGCCTCCTGACTGCCCGCGGGGACCCGGTCCTCGGGTCGGGGCGGCCGGCGGGATCTCGAACCGAGATCACCTGACGCCGCAGGAACCGCCCCCTACTGACCGGCACCGCCTTCCTCGGCGGGCATCGGCCGCAGAGTCGTGGCCTCGACCTGCTGATGACAGCTGCTGCACGCGAGGTACGGATTGGTCGGGTTGCCGCACGTCGTGTGGATCAGTGGGTGCTGTGTGATGCCGGTATCGGTCGCATGGGTTTCGGCCCAACGCGTGATGGCCGCGATGGCGGGGACGACGAGTTCGCGCGCGCTGTCGGTGAGCGCGTACTCGTACCACGGCTTGTCCGAGCGGTAGGCGCGTTTGGTGAGCAGGCCCAGCTCGGTCAGGCTGTTGAGCCGCGCGGTGAGGATGTTCGCCGAGATACCCAGGGCTCGCTTGAGTTCCCCGAAGCGGCCGACACCGAAGAACACCTCCCGCAGGATCTGGTAGTTCCAGCGTTCGGAGATCGCGGCCAGGAACTCCTGCCCATGCTGGAAGGTGACGTGGCCCCCATGGTCGGGCACGGCTTCTCCTCTCCGGTGATCCCGGTAGTAGTTTTAAATCAGAAGTAGTTCTGAAATGTTACTGGCAGCCGTTGCCCCGGGCATCCCTCTCGGAGGATTCGACCGGCGGCCCCTTGCTCTGGCCGGCCCAGGAACCGTGGCCCGCCTGCCCGGATCACAACGGCCCCCGGCACCGAGGTGTCGCCCCCGACGACGTACGGCTGGGCCGGCGCATCCTCGCCGCGGCCTGGGACCGGCCACGCGCCCCGCAGTGTCCGTGCGGAATTTCCCCGCCGCACCCCTTCTGTTAGCCAGGTCTGGCTATTTTCGCCTCGCCCGGTCCGGCAGCAGGAGAGGCACATCCATGAGCGCCCCGACCCACCGCACCTCGACACGCCGGTCCGCAGCCGTCCTGACGTCGGCCCGGCAGCGTCAGGCAGGGAGCCGGGCCGGGAGTACGTCCGCACGCTCGACGGAGCTCGCCCTCCTCCAGATGCAGTCCCGCGCCGGCAACCGGGCCACGACCGCGGCGGTGCAGCGCGCCCAGGACACCGCGAGAGGGAAGGCGCCGGAGAACGGCAACGCGTCCGCCGGAGCGAAGAAGAACTATCGCGACCGGATCGCCGGGCTCCTCGACAGGTTCAAGAAGAATCTTGAGCCCATCGACACCTTCATCAAGGGCGTCCAAACCCCCACCAACGCGGGCTTCACCCAGCAGGCCGCCGTCGCGGCCAATGAGGGGCTCAAGCACTCCGCCGCCGCCTCGGGGACCTCCGCAGCGTCGGGGAACCTCCTCACGGAGGCCGCCGGCACCGTGGTCAGTGGCATGGACGCGTACAAGAACATGAAGGACGCCAAGAAGCACGAGACCGGGGCCAACCACCACACGGCGGGCAAGAAGGCCAAGGTCAAGGGGGCCGACGCGGTTGTCGGCACCGTCGGTACGGCAAGCTACAGCGCCGCCATCGCCAAGGAAGTGACCAAGGTCCAGAAGGCGGCCGACGCCGCGGTGTCGTCCGAGGCGAGCGGTATCACCGGCGCCTCCCTCGGCGCGATCAAGGGCATGCGGTCCGCCTTCCGCGCCGGGGGAGCGGCCCGCAAGTACAGGCAGGTCAAGAAGCTGGGAGACCCCAACCTCGTCCACGCGGGGTCACTGGCCCGGCTGAACGAGTCGCGGGAGCAGGCCAACTGGGCCGCAGCGGAGGCTTACGTCGCACTGGACGCCTACTGGAGCCATGAGGGCCCGGGACGGCTGGAGCTCGTTTCCGAGGCCGTCGACGCGGCCTGGGAGGCGATGGGTGAAGCCCGTGACGCCGCCGAGAGCCTCCAGCGCGCCGAAAGAGACGTGGAAAAACTGAGCGTGGTGCAGGGGTACGCGAAGAAGAAGCAGCTCACCAAGATAGGCAAGGAGACGGTCGGCGGCGGGGGCGAGTCCGTCAAGGCCGCGGCCGGCGTCGTGACGGCGGTCGCGGCGGGAACAGTCGGGCTGGCGAGCAACCCGGTCGGATGGGGCCTCGCCGGGGCCGGGGCCGGCCTCGTCCTCGGCGTCACCGTGTACAAGGCGCTCCGCGCCGCCACAAAGCGCTACGAAGAGGTCCACCACCCCGAGCGCTGGGCGCCGCAGGGCGAGACCCCGGCGGAGGCCACCTCCCGCAAGGAGTCGCTGCAGCATGCCCTGAAGTTCTGGAAGAAGGTGTCGAAGGGCGAACGCCAGGCCATGGCGCGCGAGATCTACGCCCTGGCGGCGGGTCCCGACATCTCCAAGGACACGACGGCCGAGATGCGGGAGTCCGCCAGGGCCCTGCTCAGCGCTCTCAAATCCGGCCCCGCCAAGCACAAGCTGGAGCCGGAAGCGTGGGCCGCGACCCTCAACGACCCGTCGAAGACCGCCGGTTGGATCCAGGAGATAGCGGAGCAGCTGGCCTCGGGCTGACCCGGAGGCACTCCCCCGGGCCGGCTTGCGCCGCGGCGACCCGTACTACTGGGCTGCCGCCAGGCAGTGGCTCCACTGGTCACAGTCTCGATCCCAACGCACCTCGATCACAGCGAAGAAGACAAGCAAAAGGGCCCGCACGACCGAAGTCGTACGGGCCCCTTCAAGGAGCTCAGCTGCTGCTGGAGCTACCAGGCGTCAAGCCCGACAGGTAGGTGCGAGACCTACTTGTTGATCTTGGTGACCTGGCCGGCGCCCACGGTCCGACCACCCTCACGGATGGCGAACTTCAGGCCCTCCTCCATGGCGACGGGCTGGATGAGCTCAACGGTCATCTCGGTGTTGTCGCCCGGCATGACCATCTCGGTGCCCTCGGGGAGGGTCACCACACCAGTCACGTCCGTCGTACGGAAGTAGAACTGGGGACGGTAGTTGTTGAAGAACGGCGTGTGACGGCCGCCCTCGTCCTTGGACAGGATGTACGCCTGCGCCTCGAACGAGGTGTGGGGCGTGACCGAGCCCGGCTTGATGATGACCTGGCCGCGCTCGACGTCCTCGCGCTTGATGCCACGGAGGAGCAGACCGACGTTCTCACCGGCCTGGCCCTCGTCGAGCAGCTTGCGGAACATCTCGATGCCGGTGACCGTGGTGGTGGTCTTCTCGGTCTTGATACCGACGATGTCGACGGTCTCGTTGACCTTGAGGATGCCACGCTCGATACGACCGGTGACGACGGTGCCACGACCGGTGATCGTGAAGACGTCCTCGATGGGCATGAGGAACGGCTTGTCGACGTCACGCTCGGGCTGCGGGATGGACTCGTCGACGGCCTTCATCAGGTCGAGGACGGACTTGCCCCACTCCGCGTCACCCTCAAGGGCCTTGAGCGCCGAGACCTTGACGACCGGAAGGTCGTCGCCCGGGAACTCGTACTCGGAGAGCAGCTCGCGGACCTCGAGCTCGACGAGCTCCAGGATCTCCTCGTCGTCCACCATGTCGGCCTTGTTCAGCGCGACAACGATGTACGGAACGCCGACCTGGCGGGCCAGGAGCACGTGCTCCTTGGTCTGCGGCATCGGGCCGTCCGTGGCGGCGACAACGAGGATGGCGCCGTCCATCTGCGCCGCACCCGTGATCATGTTCTTGATGTAGTCCGCGTGACCGGGGCAGTCGACGTGGGCGTAGTGCCGCGTCTCGGTCTGGTACTCGACGTGCGCGATCGAGATCGTGATACCGCGCTGGCGCTCTTCGGGAGCCTTGTCGATCTGGTCGAAGGCCGAGGCCTCGTTCAGGTCCGGGTACGCGTCGTGCAGCACCTTGGTAATGGCGGCCGTGAGGGTCGTCTTACCGTGGTCGATGTGACCGATGGTGCCGATGTTGACGTGCGGCTTAGTCCGCTCGAACTTTGCCTTCGCCACTGAATCCTCCTGCGGAGTGGTTCTGGTACGCCTTACTCATCGGCGCCAGGTGATCTTTGCTGGGATGCCGCCCGCCGGGATCCTCTCCGGGTCGGGACGATCTCTCGTCCCTTGCCGGTTTGAGGCCCTGGCGGTCGGTGTCAAGCCTAAAGCGTGTAAACGGTGTGGGTTACTCGCCCTTGGCCTTCGCGATGATCTCCTCGGCGACGTTCCGGGGAACCTCGGCGTAGGAGTCGAACTGCATCGAGTAGCTTGCGCGACCCGAGGTCTTGCTGCGGAGGTCGCCGACGTAGCCGAACATCTCCGAGAGGGGCACGAGGCCCTTCACGACGCGGGCACCGGCACGCTCCTCCATGGCCTGGATCTGGCCACGGCGGGAGTTGATGTCGCCGATGACCTCGCCCATGTAGTCCTCGGGCGTGGTGACCTCGACGGCCATCATCGGTTCGAGCAGCACGGGGCTGGCCCTGCGCGCGCCCTCCTTGAAAGCCTGCGAACCGGCGATCTTGAAGGCGAGCTCGGAGGAGTCGACCTCGTGGTAGCCACCGTCGAGAAGCGTGATGCGGACACCCGTCATCTCGTACCCGGCGAGGATGCCGAACTGCATGGCCTCCTGCGCACCGGCGTCCACCGACGGGATGTACTCCCGCGGGATACGTCCACCGGTGACCTTGTTCACGAACTCGTACGCCGGGCCGTCGGCCTCGGTGATGGGCTCGATCGCGATCTGCACCTTGGCGAACTGACCGGTACCACCGGTCTGCTTCTTGTGGGTGTAGTCCACGCGCTCGACGGCCTTGCGGATCGTCTCACGGTAGGCGACCTGCGGCTTACCGACGTTGGCCTCGACCCTGAACTCACGGCGCATACGGTCGACCAGCACCTCAAGGTGCAGCTCGCCCATACCACCGATGATGGTCTGGCCGGTCTCCTCGTCCGAGTGAACCTGGAAGGAGGGGTCCTCCTCCGCGAGACGCTGGATGGCTACACCCAGCTTCTCCTGGTCACCCTTGGACTTGGGCTCGATGGCGACCTGAATGACCGGCGCCGGGAAGTCCATGGACTCCAGGATGACCGGGTGCTTGTCGTCCGAGAGCGTCTCACCGGTGGTGGTCTGCTTCAGGCCCATCACGGCGACGATGTCGCCGGCGCCCACCGCCGCGATCTCCTCACGCTTGTTCGCGTGCATGCGGTAGATCTTGCCGATGCGCTCCTTCTTGCCCTTGACGGAGTTCAGCACGGCGGTGCCAGTCTCCAGGCGGCCCGAGTAGACCCGGACGAAGGTGAGCTTGCCCAGGTGCGGGTCGCTCATGATCTTGAACGCGAGGGCGGACAGCGGCTCGTCCTCGGACGGCTTGCGCTTGATGACGACCTCGGGGTCCTTCACGTCGTGGCCTTCGATGGCCTCGACGTCAAGCGGGGTCGGCAGGTAGCGCACGACCGCGTCGAGCAGGGGCTGGACGCCCTTGTTCTTGAACGCGGTACCACAGAACACCGGGGTGATCGTGACGTCGTTGGACTTGCCGGACGCGATGGTGATGCGACGGATCGCGGCGTACAGCTGCTCCTCGGAAGGCTCCTTGCCCTCCAGGTACAGCTCCATGATCTCTTCGTCGTTCTCCGCCACGGCCTCGACCAGCTTGCCGCGGTACTCCTCGGCAGCCTCAACGTGCGTGGCCGGGATGTCGACGACGTCGTACATCTCGCCCTTGGCGGCCTCGACGGGCCACACGAACGCCTTCATGGTGACGAGGTCGACGACACCCTTGAAGTCGGCCTCGGCACCGATCGGGAGCTGCATGACCAGCGGCAGCGCACCAAGGCGGTCCGAGATCATGTCGACGCAGCGGTGGAACTCCGCGCCGGTCCGGTCGAGCTTGTTCACGAAGCAGATGCGCGGCACGCCGTAACGGTCGGCCTGACGCCACACCGTCTCGGACTGCGGCTCAACGCCCGCGACACCGTCGAACACGGTGACGGCACCGTCGAGGACGCGGAGCGAACGCTCCACCTCGACCGTGAAGTCGACGTGCCCGGGGGTGTCGATGATGTTGATGGTGTAGTCGTTGTCCTCAAGCGGCCAATGACAGGTGGTAGCAGCAGAGGTGATCGTGATGCCACGCTCCTGCTCCTGCTCCATCCAGTCCATGGTGGCAGCGCCGTCGTGGACTTCACCGATCTTGTAGCTGACGCCGGTGTAGAAGAGGATCCGCTCGGTGGTGGTCGTCTTACCCGCGTCGATATGAGCCATGATCCCGATGTTCCGGACCCTGGCAAGGTCAAGTGAAGTAGTAGCCATAAGGCTTCGGTCTTCTCTCGGTCTCGATGGGGGTAGCGACTACCAGCGGTAGTGCGCGAAGGCCTTGTTGGACTCGGCCATCTTGTGGGTGTCCTCGCGCTTCTTCACAGCGGCACCGAGGCCGTTGGAGGCGTCGAGAAGTTCGTTGAGCAGACGCTCGGTCATGGTCTTCTCGCGACGGGCGCGGGAGTAACCGACCAGCCAGCGCAGCGCGAGCGTGCTGGCACGACCGGGCTTGACCTCGATCGGAACCTGGTACGTCGCACCGCCGACTCGGCGGGACTTGACCTCAAGGGTCGGCTTGATGTTCTCCAGAGCGCGCTTGAGCGTGATGACCGGGTCGTTGCCGGTCTTCTCGCGCAGGCCCTCCATGGCGCCGTAAACGATGCGCTCAGCGGTGGAGCGCTTACCGTTCATCAGCACCTTGTTGATGAGGGAGGTCACCAGAGGGGAACCGTAGACCGGGTCGATGATGACCGGGCGCTTCGGGGCGGGGCCCTTACGAGGCATTCTACTTCTCCTTCTTGGCGCCGTAGCGGCTGCGGGCCTGCTTGCGGTTCTTGACACCCTGAGTGTCGAGAGAACCGCGGATGATCTTGTAGCGAACACCCGGCAGGTCCTTCACACGACCGCCGCGCACGAGCACGATCGAGTGCTCCTGCAGGTTGTGTCCCTCACCCGGAATGTAAGCGGTGACCTCGATCCCGCTGGTCAGACGCACACGCGCGACCTTACGCAGGGCCGAGTTCGGCTTCTTCGGGGTGGTCGTGAACACACGCGTGCAGACACCGCGCCGCTGGGGCGAACCCTCGAGCGCGGGCGTCATGTTCTTCTTGACCTTGTCCTGCCGGCCATTCCGGACCAGCTGCTGGATCGTAGGCACTACTTCTCCGGTTTCTGTGTGCCGAATGGTAAAACTAACCTGGAACACCGCCGACCCACGCGGTCGGGTGTGTCGAACACTGCAGATTCCCGCCGCAAGGCGGGAGGGGCGCAGATTGCGGTGGCCGGTGACGACTCCCCTAGTACGGTTGAAGGCACGCACGGGAGCCAGGGCACACCCCAGGCACAAGGTCTGAGCGTACCTACCTCATACGCTGCGGTCAAAACAAATGGGTCACACTTCGCCCGGCCCCGGGTTTCCCGCCTGCCGGACGAGGGAAATACGGCAACGGCCCTGGCACCCCTGAGCGAACCGGGGCGCGGACCGGAGAGCGGACCGGGCCGGACCGCAGCGCCTCTTGTGATCTCCGTCAGGACACCAGTACCGCGGCGAACAGCAAGATCAGCACCAGCGCCCACCCCACGGTGGACAACCAGCCGAAGACCAGGCCGGTGAGCGCGAGACCATCGCCGCCCTCGCCCGTACGCCGCATCTCCGAGCGGGCGGTGTGTCCGAGGATCACCGCGGGAACCCCGGTGATCCCGAACGTCACCAGACAGAGCACCCCGCAGATCGCCGACCCGACGGCCTTCTCGTTCGTCTTCGGCGCCGCGACGGGCAGGAACGTCCGTGGGACGGGCCCAGAGACCGCGGGCAACGGCATGGGGCCCTGCGGCAGGTCGGACACCAGAACGGCCAGCTCGCCCACCGTACGGGCCTCGTACGCCCGCGCCACCCGCTTCTCGAACTCGGACTGCTGCATCCGCCCCTCGCCGAAGCCCGCTCTGAGCACATCCACGGCACGCTCCCGATCGGCAGTCGAGGCGAGCATCGAGTGGCCCGCCTGCTCCTGCCAAGGGCGCGGGTGGTTCCACCCCTGCCCCGGCTGCCACGGCGACGGATACGACACGGGAGCACCTCCCCCGGACGGATTGGGTCTCCATCATGCTCCAACGCGGCATTTCCGGCACAGGGTTCTGCGCCGGATCACCCAGGACATTTTCGGTGAGGGCCTGTGCCGGAGGCAGCCTGAGACGGCCGGAGACCAGCCGGAGACCAGCCGGAGACGCCCTGGGCGGCCGACCGGAACACCGGGCGCTTCGCACCACGGACCCCGCTCACCGACCCCCGGGCGCCGCTCACCTCACCCTGGAGCGCAGGTAGGAGCACGCCGGGCCGCGGCACGCCGAAGGGCGGCCACCCCGAAAGGTGACCGCCCTTCAACTCAAGCAACCCGCTTACTGGTTGTACGGACCGTAGTCGTAGTCCTCCAGCGGAACGGCCTGGCCGGAGCCCGTGCCGAACGGCGAGTAGTCGATGTCGTCGTAGCCGACGGCCGAGTACATCGCGGCCTTGGCTTCCTCGGTCGGCTCGACCCGGATGTTGCGGTAGCGGGACAGACCCGTACCGGCCGGGATGAGCTTACCGATGATGACGTTCTCCTTGAGGCCGATCAGGGAGTCGGACTTGGCGTTGATCGCCGCGTCCGTCAGAACCCTGGTCGTCTCCTGGAAGGACGCCGCCGACAGCCACGACTCGGTGGCGAGCGAGGCCTTGGTGATACCCATCAGCTGCGGACGGCCGGAGGCCGGGTGACCGGCTTCCTGGACCACACGACGGTTCTCGGTCTCGAACTTCGACCGCTCGACGAGCTCGCCGGGCAGCAGCTCCGCGTCGCCCGACTCGATGATCGTCACGCGGCGCAGCATCTGCCGGATGATGATCTCGATGTGCTTGTCGTGGATCGACACGCCCTGCGAGTTGTAGACCTTCTGGACTTCGCCGACCAGGTGGACCTGGACGGCCCGCTGACCCAGGATGCGCAGCACGTCGTGCGGGTTGGTGGCACCCACGGTGAGCTTCTGGCCCACCTCGACGTGCTCGCCCTCGCCGACCAGGAGTCGGGCACGCTTCGAGATCGGGAACGCCGTCTCTTCGCTGCCGTCGTCCGGGGTGACAACGAGCTTCTTGGTCTTCTCGGTCTCCTCGATCCGCACGCGGCCGGAGGCCTCGGAGATCGGGGCGACACCCTTCGGCGTACGAGCCTCGAAGAGCTCGACGACACGGGGCAGACCCTGGGTGATGTCGTCACCTGCCACACCACCGGTGTGGAAGGTACGCATCGTCAGCTGCGTGCCGGGCTCACCGATGGACTGGGCGGCGATGATGCCGACCGCCTCACCGATGTCGACCAGCTTGCCGGTGGCCAGCGAACGGCCGTAGCACATGGCGCAGGTACCGACGGCGGACTCGCAGGTCAGGACCGAACGGGTCTTGACCTCCTTGATGCCGTGCTTGACGAGCTCGTCGATGAGGACGTCGCCGAGGTCGGTGTTGGCCGGGGCCAGCACCCGCCCGTCGACGGTGATGTCCTCGGCCAGCGCACGTGCGTACACGCTGGTCTCGACGTTCTCCGCCTTGCGCAGGACGCCGTCGGCGCCGAGCTCGGCGATCTCCAGACGCAGGCCGCGGTCGGTGCCGCAGTCCTCCTCGCGAATGATGACGTCCTGCGAGACGTCGACCAGACGACGGGTGAGGTAACCCGAGTCGGCGGTACGCAGGGCGGTGTCGGCCAGACCCTTACGGGCACCGTGCGTGGAGATGAAGTACTCCAGGACGGACAGGCCCTCACGGAAGGACGCCTTGATGGGACGAGGGATCGTCTCGTTCTTGGCGTTCGACACCAGACCACGCATACCGGCGATCTGACGCATCTGCATCATGTTTCCGCGAGCGCCCGAGTTCACCATCATGGAGACCGGGTTGGTCTTCGGGAAGTTCGCGTTCATCGCCTCGGCGACCTCGTTGGTCGCCTTGGTCCAGATCGCGATGAGCTCCTGCGTGCGCTCGTCCTTGGTGATCAGACCACGCTCGTACTGCTTCTGGACCTTCTCGTCCAGGTCCTCGTAGCCCTTGACGATCGCGCGCTTCGCATCGGGAACGACGATGTCGGAGATGGCCACGGTGACGCCGGAACGGGTCGCCCAGAAGAAGCCGGAAGCCTTCAGGTTGTCGAGCGTCGCCGCCACGATGACCTTGGGGTAGCGCTCGGCGAGGTCGTTGACGATCTCGGAGAGCTGCTTCTTGCCGACCTCGTAGTCGACGAACGGGTAGTCCTCGGGCAGCAGCTCGTTGAAGAGCGCGCGGCCCAGCGTGGTGTTCAGGCGGAAGGTGTCACCCTGCTGCCACTCCGGGTCGCCCTCTTCACGCGCCGGCGGGGTCCAGCCGCGCGGCGGGATGGTGCCCACCGGGAAGCGGATGTCCACGCGCGACTGCAGCGAGAGCTCGCCGGCGTCGAACGCCATGATCGCCTCGGCCGCGGAACCGAACGACCGGCCCTCGCCCTTGACGTCCCGCAGTTCGCCGTCGGTGGTGAGGAAGAACAGACCGAGGACCATGTCCTGGGTCGGCATCGTCACCGGACGGCCGTCGGCGGGCTTGAGGATGTTGTTCGAGGACAGCATCAGGATGCGGGCCTCGGCCTGCGCCTCCGCGGAGAGCGGCAGGTGCACGGCCATCTGGTCACCGTCGAAGTCCGCGTTGAACGCGGTGCAGACGAGCGGGTGGATCTGGATGGCCTTGCCCTCGACCAGCTGCGGCTCGAAGGCCTGGATGCCGAGGCGGTGCAGGGTGGGAGCACGGTTCAGCAGAACCGGGTGCTCGGCGATGACCTCTTCGAGGACGTCGTACACGACCGTGCGGCCGCGCTCCACCATGCGCTTGGCGCTCTTGATGTTCTGCGCGTGGTTCAGGTCCACCAGGCGCTTCATCACGAACGGCTTGAAGAGCTCCAGCGCCATCGCCTTCGGCAGACCGCACTGGTGCAGCTTCAGCTGCGGACCGACGACGATCACGGAACGCGCGGAGTAGTCCACACGCTTGCCGAGCAGGTTCTGGCGGAAACGGCCCTGCTTGCCCTTGAGCATGTCGCTCAGGGACTTCAGCGGGCGGTTACCGGGACCGGTGACCGGGCGACCACGACGACCGTTGTCGAAGAGGGCGTCCACGGCCTCCTGGAGCATGCGCTTCTCGTTGTTCACGATGATCTCGGGCGCGCCGAGGTCGAGAAGCCGCTTCAGGCGGTTGTTCCGGTTGATCACACGGCGGTACAGGTCGTTCAGGTCGGAGGTCGCGAAGCGGCCACCGTCCAGCTGCACCATCGGGCGAAGGTCCGGCGGGATGACCGGGACGCAGTCGAGGACCATGCCCTTGGGGCTGTTGGAGGTCTGCAGGAAGGCAGACACGACCTTCAGCCGCTTCAGCGCACGGGTCTTCTTCTGGCCCTTGCCGGTACGGATGATCTCGCGGAGGCGCTCTGCCTCCTCGTTGAGGTCGAAGGACTCCAGGCGCTTCTGCAGCGCCGCGGCACCCATCGAACCGTCGAAGTACGTGCCGAAACGGTCACGCAGCTCGCGGTAGAGCAGCTCGTCACCTTCGAGATCCTGGACCTTGAGGTTCTTGAAGCGGGTCCACACCTCGTCGAGACGGTCGATCTCGCGCTGCGCACGGTCACGCAGCTGCTTCATCTCGCGCTCGGCGCCTTCGCGCACCTTGCGGCGCACGTCGGCCTTGGCGCCCTCGGCCTCAAGCTCGGCCAGGTCGGTCTCGAGCTTCTTGGCGCGGGCCTCCAGGTCGGAGTCGCGACGGTTCTCGACCTGCTGACGCTCGACGGAGACGTGCGCCTCCAGCGACGGCAGGTCACGCGTACGACGCTCGTCGTCGACGTACGTGATCATGTACGCGGCGAAGTAGATGACCTTCTCAAGGTCCTTCGGGGCGAGGTCGAGCAGGTAGCCCAGCCGCGACGGAACGCCCTTGAAGTACCAGATGTGGGTCACGGGAGCGGCCAGCTCGATGTGGCCCATCCGCTCACGACGCACCTTGGCGCGAGTGACCTCGACGCCGCAGCGCTCGCAGATGATGCCCTTGAAGCGGACGCGCTTGTACTTACCGCAGTAGCACTCCCAGTCCCGGGTAGGACCGAAGATCTTCTCGCAGAAGAGTCCGTCCTTTTCGGGCTTGAGGGTGCGGTAGTTGATGGTCTCCGGCTTCTTGACCTCACCGTGGGACCACTGACGAATGTCGTCAGCGGTAGCAAGGCCGATCCGCAGCTCGTCGAAGAAGTTGACGTCGAGCACTTGTCGTCAATCCCTCTTTCGGGGGTCGATTCTTCACTGGTCTGACTGGGGTCCGGGGTTGGTTAGCCGGGGCTCGTGTTCAGCGAGCCCCGGCCAGACCCGTCAGACCTCTTCGACGCTGCTCGGCTCACGCCGGGACAGGTCGATACCGAGCTCTTCCGCGGCGCGGAAGACGTCCTCGTCCGTGTCGCGCATCTCGATGGACATGCCGTCCGAGGACAGCACCTCCACGTTGAGGCAGAGCGACTGCATTTCCTTGATGAGCACCTTGAAGGACTCGGGAATGCCGGGCTCAGGAATGTTCTCGCCCTTGACGATGGCCTCGTAGACCTTCACGCGGCCGGTCACGTCGTCGGACTTGATGGTCAGCAGTTCCTGGAGGGCGTAAGCGGCGCCATAAGCCTCCAGCGCCCACACCTCCATCTCACCGAATCGCTGGCCACCGAACTGGGCCTTACCACCCAGCGGCTGCTGGGTGATCATCGAGTACGGACCGGTCGAACGCGCGTGCAGCTTGTCGTCGACCAGGTGGTGCAGCTTGAGGATGTACATGAAGCCGACCGAGACCGGCTCCGGGAACGGCTCGCCGGAGCGGCCGTCGAACATCCTCGCCTTGCCGGACGGGAGGACCATGCGGTCGCCGTCGCGGTTCGGAATCGTGTGCTGGAGCAGACCCGCGAGCTCGTCCTCACGCGCACCGTCGAAGACGGGGGTGGCGACGTTCGTACCCGGGTCGACCTTGTCGGCCCCGATGCTCTGCAGTCGCTGCGCCCACTCCTCGCCGAGCCCGGAGACGTCCCAGCCGCGGCTGGCGAGCCAGCCGAGGTGGATCTCCAGGACCTGTCCCGGGTTCATTCGGGACGGGACACCCAGCGGGTTGAGGATGATGTCGACGGCGGTGCCGTCCTCCAGGAACGGCATGTCCTCGATCGGAAGGATCTTGGAGATGACGCCCTTGTTGCCGTGCCGGCCGGCGAGCTTGTCGCCGTCCGTGATCTTGCGCTTCTGCGCCACGTAGACACGAACCAGCTGGTTCACGCCCGGCGGCAGCTCGTCGCCCTCTTCACGGTCGAAGACGCGGACGCCGATGACCTTGCCGATCTCGCCGTGCGGCACCTTCAGCGAGGTGTCGCGCACCTCGCGCGCCTTCTCACCGAAGATCGCGCGGAGCAGGCGCTCCTCCGGGGTCAGCTCGGTCTCACCCTTGGGCGTGACCTTGCCGACCAGGATGTCACCGGCGACGACCTCGGCACCGATGCGGATGATGCCGCGCTCGTCGAGGTCGGCGAGGACCTCCTCGGAGACGTTCGGGATGTCCCGGGTGATCTCCTCGGGGCCGAGCTTGGTGTCACGGGCGTCGACCTCGTGCTCCTCGATGTGGATCGAGGAGAGGACGTCGTCCTGCACGAGGCGCTGCGACAGGATGATCGCGTCCTCGTAGTTGTGACCCTCCCACGGCATGAAGGCGACGAGCAGGTTCTTGCCCAGCGCCATCTCGCCTTCCTGGGTGGCCGGACCGTCGGCGAGGACCTGGTCCTCGACGACCCGGTCGCCCTCGTCCACGACGACCTTCTGGTTGACCGAGGTCCCCTGGTTGGAGCGGGAGAACTTGGCCACCCGGTAGGTGTTGTACGTGCCGTCGTCGTTGGCCACCGTGACGTAGTCCGCGGAGACCTCCTGGACCACACCGGTCTTCTCGGCCTTGATGACGTCACCGGCGTCGACGGCGCAGCGGTACTCCATGCCCGTACCGACGAGGGGAGCCTCGGCGGTGATCAGCGGCACGGCCTGGCGCATCATGTTCGCGCCCATGAGGGCACGGTTGGCGTCGTCGTGCTCCAGGAACGGGATCATGGCGGTCGCGACCGACACCATCTGGCGCGGCGAGACGTCCATGTAGTCGACGTCGTCACCGGGGACGTAGTCGACCTCTCCGCCACGACGGCGGACCAGGACGCGGGACTCCTCGAACCGGAAGTCGTCGCCGAGCAGCGCGTTGGCCTGGGCGATGACGAAGCGGTCCTCCTCGTCGGCGGTCAGGTAGTCGACCTCGTCGGTGACCACACCGGCGGTGACCCGGCGGTACGGCGTCTCGACGAATCCGAACGCGTTGACCCGGCCGTAGGAGGCGAGCGAGCCGATCAGGCCGATGTTCGGGCCTTCAGGGGTCTCGATCGGGCACATGCGGCCGTAGTGCGACGGGTGCACGTCACGGACCTCGAAGCCGGCCCGCTCACGGGAGAGACCACCCGGGCCAAGAGCCGACAGACGGCGCTTGTGGGTGAGACCCGACAGCGGGTTGTTCTGGTCCATGAACTGCGACAGCTGGCTGGTGCCGAAGAACTCCTTGATGGAGGCGACGACCGGCCGGATGTTGATCAGGGTCTGCGGCGTGATCGCCTCGACGTCCTGGGTCGTCATGCGCTCACGGACGACGCGCTCCATACGAGCCAGACCCGTACGGACCTGGTTCTGGATGAGCTCGCCAACGTTGCGCAGACGACGGTTGCCGAAGTGGTCGATGTCGTCGGTCTCGACGACGATCGAGGCGCCGTTGGGGCCGACGGTCTCGGTCTCACCGGCGTGCAGCTTCACCAGGTACTTGATCGTCGAGATGATGTCCTCGACGGTCAGGATCCCGGCGTCCAGCGGGGCCTCGCTGCCCAGCTTCTTGTTGACCTTGTAGCGGCCGACCTTCGCGAGGTCGTAGCGCTTCGGGTTGAAGTAGAGGTTCTCGAGCAGCGTCTGCGCGGCCTCACGGGTCGGGGGCTCGCCCGGACGCAGCTTGCGGTAGATGTCGAGCAGTGCGTCGTCCTGGCCCTGGGTGTGGTCCTTCTCCAGGGTGGCGCGCATGGATTCGTACTCGCCGAACTCCTCCAGGATCTGCTCGGTCGTCCAACCGAGAGCCTTGAGCAGGACGGTGACGGACTGCTTGCGCTTGCGGTCGATGCGGACACCGACCATGTCGCGCTTGTCGATCTCCATCTCCAGCCAGGCACCCCGGGACGGGATGACCTTCGTGGAGAAGATGTCCTTGTCGGACGTCTTGTCGATGGAGGAGTCGAAGTAGACACCCGGCGAACGGACCAGCTGCGACACCACGACACGCTCGGTGCCGTTGATGACGAAGGTGCCCTTGTTCGTCATGAGCGGGAAATCGCCCATGAAGACGGTCTGGGACTTGATCTCGCCGGTCTCGTTGTTGGTGAACTCGGCAGTGACGAAGAGTGGGGCGGCGAACGTGAAGTCGCGCTCCTTGCACTCGTCGATGGAGTTCTTCGGCGGCTCGAAGCGGTGGTCGCGGAACGTCAGGGACATCGACCCTGAGAAGTCCTCGATCGGAGAGATCTCCTCGAAGATCTCTTCAAGACCGGACTTGGTGGGGACGTCCTGTCCACTGTCCAGAGCCGCCTCGACACGAGCCTTCCACGCGTCGTTGCCGAGCAGCCAGTCAAAACTTTCGGTCTGCAGCGCAAGAAGGTTCGGAACCTCGAGGGGCTCCTTGATTTTTGCAAAGGAAATGCGCAGCGGGGCGGTGCTGGCGCCGTTGTTCGTATTCGCGGTCGAGGCAGTGCGCGAGGCGGCCAAGAGGGGGTCCTTCCGAGGGCTCGGACTCACTACGCGCGTACCGGTCCCAAGCGGGGCACAGCGACAGACATTTCCCGAACCGGCCGAATACGACCAGGTCAGAGTCAGTTCCATCCACAGTGCTCAAGCGAGGGTATGCCCCTGGTGACGGGCAGGAGGCAGCTAACAGGCAGCGCAAAGGGTCAGTGTAGCCACTAGGCTCACTGATGTCCAGTGCGGGTTTTTGAAGACCCTCGTTGTTCTCAACCCCTGCTGCAAGCCACGCCCTCGATGCACATCGATACTGCCCTCTTCGCCGCCGATCCATGCCTCGGATCCGGATCGTTGTGACGACGCGTCCTGAGAATTGCGCGCTGCGTGCGGTTCGTCAAGGCCCCCCATGCCCAAACCGGGTGCTGCCATCGTCACTTGCAACCCGTTCTGCTGCCCGTCACGGGCGGCCGGAGGCACGAACGAAGATCACCATACTCGTCGCGACCGACTGCGCAAGGCACCCGCTGCACGGCCCCCTCGAACGCCGAAGAGCGACCACCCAGATGGGTGATCGCTCTTCAGTGCGTCAGCGTTACAGCGCTACGAAAACGGCTGTAGCGGCTCCGCGGGAGTCCTGGCGGACTCGTCGGGTCACTTGACCTCGACGGAGGCACCGGCGGTCTTGAGGGACTCGGCAGCCTTCTCCGCGGCGGCCTTGTCGACCTTCTCGAGAACGGGCTTCGGGGCGCCGTCGACGAGGTCCTTGGCCTCCTTGAGGCCCAGGGAGGTCAGCTCACGCACGACCTTGATGACCTGGATCTTCTTCTCGCCGGCACCCGTGAGGATGACGTCGAACTCGTCCTGCTCGGCCTCGGCCTCGACCGGGGCGGCAGCGGCGGCGGGGCCGGCGGCGACCGCGGCGGCGGCGGTGACGTCGAACTTCTCCTCGAAGGCCTTCACGAACTCGGAGAGCTCGATGAGGGTGAGGGTCTCGAACTGCGCGAGCAGCTCTTCCTGGGACAGCTTCGCCATGATGGCGTCCTTCCACTAATTCGGCAGGTGCCGGGATGTACTGGTGAGGCGGGCGTACGTTCGGCCCGCTGCGACCGTCGCCTCAGGCGGCGGTCAATGCGCGAGCCGAATTACTCGGCACCGCCCTGCTCGTCGAGCTTGACGCGAAGCGCTTCCGCGGTGCGGACGAACTTCGACGGCAGCGCCTGGAACAGCGAAGCGGTCTGGGACTGCTTGCTCTTCATGGCGCCCGCCAGCTTGGCGAGCAGAACCTCGCGGGACTCGAGGTCCGCGAGCTTCTTGAACTCGTCGGCGGACAGCGCCTTGCCGTCAAGGACACCGCCCTTGATGACGAGGTTCGGGTTGTCCTTGGCGAAGTCACGAAGACCCTTCGCCGACGTCACCGGGTCACCGGAGATGAAGGCAACCGCCGTCGGACCGTTGAACAGGTCGTCGAGCGTGGAGATCCCGGCCTCGTTGGCCGCGATCTTGGTCAGCGTGTTCTTCACCACGGCGTACTGGGCGTCTTCACCGAGCGAACGACGCAGCGTCTTGAGCTGCGCCACGGTGAGACCCCGGTACTCGGTCAGCACAGCGGCGTTCGAGCTACGGAACTGGTCCGCGAGCTCGGCTACCGCGGCAGCCTTGTCGGGCCTTGCCATAAGCGTGGCCTCCTTCCGGGTGATGAGGACCGCTCAGAAGGAGGCTGGGAAAACGAAACGCCCCGGCGCAGGCGCCGAGGCGAGGCTCTACCCGACAGAATCCGTACGAAGTACGGGACTGTCCGGGAGCTCATCCACAGTCACCTACGCGGGTCGTCCGCAATTCAGCGGATCCTTCGGTCACCGCGTCCTCCTGCGAGAGCACGGCAACGACCAGCGGTCTTTGGCTTCTGTGGAAGATTACGTGAACGGGGCACTGTCAGGCAAATCCGTTCGCCGGCCGCCTTCGCGAGCCGGCCGGTGTGGCGAGCCGACCGGCTCGCCACACCGGCCGGTGGGGAGGTCAGCTGTCGAGGTCGCCCATCATCTCGGCCAGGTCCATGACGTCCTTGGCGGGCGGGGCCTCGACCGTCACGGGCTTGTTGACGTCGAGGAAGGTGATGGTCATGTCGAGCTTGCCCTTGTCGGCGTCGCCCCGCATACGGAACTGCTTGGTGTGGTCCTCCCCGTCGACCCACATGTCCATCGTGAGCGTGTCCAGGCCCATCTTCTCGTACTGCTCAAGGCCCTTCTCCCGCTTTTCGCGGGTGGCCTTCTTCTCGCCCTTCAGGGACTTGCGGAACTCGTCGAGGGTGACCGTGCCCTTGTAGCGGGTGGTCTCGACGCCTTCGACCTTCTCGGTGCCGACCTTCTTCACGTCCTTGGAGCCGGCGAGCAAGGCGGATTCCTGCGCCGGGTTCTTGTCGACCGCCCCCGCGCCCGGGGCCGCCCCGCCGCCCAGCGCGTCGTCGCCCAGCGTGGACATGTCGAACTTCATCCAGCGCTTGCCGTCCAACTCCTTGGCCGCCGCGGCGCCCCCGATGTACATCGCCTTGTCGACCAGGCGGATCTCGGCGGAGCCGTCCGCTCCCTGGTCGAGGGCCTTCATCTTCATGCTCATGGCGATGTCGGGCTTCATGCGCATCTGCGCCTCGGCCGTGATGCGCCCCTCCTCCGGGGTCCTGCCGGACATCCGGTAGCTGAGGGAGGTGATGTCCTCCGTCTTCTTCGCCGCCTTGGCCACGGCCGCGGCGGGCGTCATGTCCGGCGACTCCTCGCCCTTGGAACAGCCGACGGCACCCCCGCCCAGGACGAGCGCGGCCAGGGCCGCCCCCGTCGCCCCGTGGCGTACTGACCCGCTGTGCCGTATGGCCGGATGACGTACGGACCCGCGTACAGAAAGATTCATGGTTCCCCCCAAGGAACAGATGAGCGACTCACAGACAAAGCGCGAGCCTAACCCAGGGGGCCCGGGCAGTCCTCCGAGTTGTCACGAGGCCTGCGTGACGCCCGTGACACCCGTGATGCCCGTGACGGCCAGAAGCAGCTCTCAGCCGGCTTCCAGTCGGCTCTCAGCCCGCCGGCCGGGTCCGCATGAGGTCCTTGAAGTCGGCGGTGTCACTCGCCGCGGGCTCCTTGGCGGAGACCTTCACGCCGTAGTCGCTGTAGTACGCCGTGGAGGACATCGAACCGGTCGCCAGTTCGCCCTTCTCGGCCTTCTTGACCAGCAGGTTCTCGTCGTTCACCCAGATGTCGATCGTCTCGGTGCTCACGCCGGCCTGCTCCAGCTGGCGCTTCAGATCGGCCAGTTGATCCGCGGAGAGGTCCGAGCTCTTGCCCGCGAGGTCCGCGACGTCGACCGTGCCCGAGTAGTGCGTGGTGCTCTCGCCGCGCACCTTCTCCTCGCCGACCTTCTTGACGTCCCCGGAGGCCAGCAGGAGCTTCACCGACTGGTTCGGCGTGGTGTTCTGCATCTGGTCCTTCATGTACGCACCCGATCCGCCGGCCAGCTCCGCCAGGTCGTCGTACGCGTACTTGATCCAGTGCTTGCCGCCGGACTGCGCGGCGAACTTGTCGCCCATCTTCGCGTAGTAGGCGTCCGGCAGATAGCGGGCCTCCATGGAGGTGGTGCCCAGCTGGCGCATCTGGTCGGCCATCGTGCCGCCGGTGTACGTGATCACCAGGTTCCCGGTGAGCCCGTAGGCCCAGCCGAGAGCGCCGTCCGCCTTCATCGACATCATCGTGCCCATGGTCGTGGTGGACTCGACCTCGGCGGAGTCAGCCTTGTCGGTGCTCTCCTCCACGGAACGCAGGGCCGCGACCGGGTTCGCCTGGGTCTTCGCCTTGCCTGCCGCCTTGCCGTTCCCTCCCGAACCCTTCTCGGAGTCCGAGCCACTACAGGCCGCGGCTCCGCTCAGAGCGGCGGCCACCGCTATCGAGACGGTCACGCGACGCACGGTCGTACTCATCATTCGCCCCCCCTATGCGATTCCTGTGCCCCGCACGCTAGCGCAAGGCACCGACACCCGGCCCGGAACCGGACGCCGGACGCCGGACACCGGACACCGGACACCGGACGCCGGACACCGGACGTTAGACGTCAGACGCCAGACGCCTGGTGTCCGGCGCCGGACACAGAGACGGGCCCCGCACCTCGAAAGGTTGCGGGGCCCGTCCTGAAATCGCGTCTGCGACGCGGCTACCGGGTGAGCGTCAGGCTCAGACGGCGGCCGGGTCCTCCTCGACGAGGAGGTTGCGGGTGCGGTTCGAGTCGATCGGAATGCCGGGGCCGATCGTGGTGCTGATCGCGGCCTTCTTGATGTACCGACCCTTGGCGGCCGACGGCTTCAGACGAAGGATCTCGTCGAGCGCGGCGCCGTAGTTCTCCACCAGCTGGGTGTCGTCGAACGACGACTTGCCGATGATGAAGTGCAGGTTCGAGTGCTTGTCGACGCGGAACTCGATCTTGCCGCCCTTGATCTCGGTGACAGCCTTGACCACGTCCGGGGTCACGGTGCCCGTCTTCGGGTTCGGCATCAGACCACGCGGGCCGAGGACACGGCCCAGGCGGCCGACCTTGCCCATGAGGTCGGGGGTGGCGACGACGGCGTCGAAGTCCAGACGCCCCTTCGCCACCTCGTCGATGAGTTCGTCGGAGCCGACGATGTCGGCGCCCGCGGCGGTCGCGGCCTCGGCACGGTCACCGGTCGCGAAGACCAGGACCCGGGCGGTCTTACCGGTGCCGTGCGGGAGGTTCACGGTGCCGCGGACCATCTGGTCGGCCTTACGCGGGTCGACACCCAGACGGAAGGCGACCTCGACGGTGCCGTCGAACTTGGAGGTGGAGGTCTCCTTGGCGAGACGGACGGCCTCGAGCGGGGCGTACAGCTTCTCCCGGTCGATCTTGGCGTCCGCAGCGCGGAGAGACTTGCTGCGCTTGCTCACTACTGCTCCTGTGTGTTCTGAGGAGTCGTGGTAGGGGCCGAGCAGGCCCTGCCACGGTGTGTTCTCAACATGCGGCTACGCCGCGTGCACGAAGGTGGGGTTCAGCCCTCGACCGTGACGCCCATGGAACGGGCGGTGCCGGCGATGATCTTCGACGCGGCGTCCAGGTCGTTGGCGTTCAGGTCGGCCAGCTTGGTGGTGGCGATCTCGCGGACCTGCGCCTGAGTGATCTTGGCGACCTTGGTCTTGTGCGGCTCGCCGGAGCCCTTCTCGACACCGGCGGCCTTGAGGATCATCTTCGCGGCCGGCGGGGTCTTGGTGATGAAGGTGAAGGAGCGGTCCTCATAGACCGTGATCTCCACCGGGATGACCCAACCGCGCTGCGACTCGGTCGCGGCGTTGTAGGCCTTGCAGAACTCCATGATGTTGACGCCGTGCTGGCCCAGTGCGGGGCCGACCGGCGGAGCCGGGTTGGCCGCACCGGCCTGGATCTGGAGCTTGATGAGCCCCGTGACCTTCTTCTTCTTCTTGGGAGGCATTGCTCTCTCCGGGTCCTAGTGAGAGTTTCCAGCCATCCATTCCGGATCGTCCGGATGGAGGCATACCGCACAACGATAACGGGTATCTGTGCGCGGCCAAAAACCGAGCAGGTCAGACCGTCCCCCGCGAGCGGGAGGTGCCCCCAGTAGGAGCGTGGTCTGACCTGGTCGGAGGTATGCGGTCCGAAAGAACGTCAGTTCTTCTGGATCTGGTCGAAGCTCAGCTCGACCGGGGTCTCGCGGCCGAAGATCTCGACGAGACCCTTGACCTTCTTCGAGTCGGCGTTGATCTCGTTGATGGTCGCCTGCAGCGTCGCGAACGGGCCGTCGGTGACGGTGACCGAGTCGCCCACCTCGAAGTCCAGCACCTGGACCTCGAGCTTGCGGGACGGAGCCGGCTTGCCCTCGGCCTCCGCGGCCTCGCGGGCGGCCTTCTCCTCGGCCTCGGGGGCGAGCATCTTGACGATCTCGTCGAGCGTCAGCGGGTACGGGTCGTAGGCGTTGCCCACGAAGCCGGTGACGCCGGGGGTGTTGCGAACCACACCCCAGGACTCGTTCGTCAGATCCATGCGCACCAGCACGTAGCCGGGGAGCTTGTTCTGCTTGACGGTCTTGCGCTCGCCGTTCTTGATCTGCGCGACCTCTTCTTGCGGCACCTCGGCCGCGAAGATGAAGTCCTCGACATTCAGCGAGACCGCTCGCTGCTCAAGGTTGGTCTTCACGCGGTTCTCGTAACCGGCGTACGTGTGGATGACGTACCACTCGCCGGGCAGCGTGCGGAGTTCCTCACGGAGGGCGGTGACGGGGTCGACCGGCTCGGCCTCTTCCGCCTCCTCTTCCGCGTCGGATTCCTCCGACTCGTCGGAGACGGCATCGGTCTCGTCGGAGACGGCATCGGTCTCTTCGGAGACGGCCGGGATGGCGTCGGCGTCGTCCTCGGAGTCCTCGCCGGACTCGTCCTCGACGTGCAGGGCAGCCTCTTCGGCGGGCTCGCCCGCTTCGGCATCGGCAGCCTCGACCTCGTCCTCGACGTCCGTGCCCTCGACGATGTCGAGCTCGTCGTCAACGGACTGGACGTCCTGTCCGCGCGGCTCGATGGCATCGTTCAGGTTCGGGTCAGACACGGTGGCTGCTTCTTCCTGGATCATGGGGGTGGAACACGCGAAAGCGGGCGCCGGGTAAGGCGCCCTTCGCGCTAGGCTCAGCCGAATACGTACTTGGCGGCCTTGTCGAGTCCGAAGTCAATCACAGTCACCAGACCGATCATGATGACGACGAACACAATCACCACTGTGGTGTACGTCGTCAGCTGGTTACGAGTCGGCCAGACGACCTTCCGGAGTTCCGCGACGATCTGGCGGTAGAAGAGGGCGAGGCGCTTCAGCGGGCCCTTCTTGGCACGCTTACCGCCCTTGCGGCCCTTCTTCTGGGACTCCGGCGCCTCATCCTGGGCATCAGGCATGTCGATGGAGCCCACGGCGTCCGTCACTCGTCCTCACCTGATTCCGGGTCGTGGCCGTGCCGCGCCCGGCATGAGCCGCGCGGCGGTGTAATGCAGTACGTACTTGCGCACACATCCTGGTCAAAGGAGTGTGTAGCAGGGCCGGAGGGACTTGAACCCCCAACCGCTGGTTTTGGAGACCAGTGCTCTACCAATTGAGCTACGACCCTTTGCTTCCCCCACAACGTACCGCATCCGTCCGAGTGCTCGGTGTGCACCGGAAGAGCGCGGCCGGTGAAGGCCAACGAGGTGAGAGTGTACGTGGTCGGCGGCCGGTCGTCGAACAGAAAGTGTCCGTATGGACTTTGTCCGTGCTCGGCACGGCCTTTGTCCGCGCTCGGCGCAGGCCTCGACCAGCGCTGCTCAGTCTGTGAAACCAGTGTGCCAGGGACGTTTCCGGTCTGAAACGATGGGCCCATGAGCCCTGCAACCCCTCCCACCGAGCGCCGGGTCTCCGCCCGAGTCGGCGCGATCTCCGAATCCGCCACCCTCGCCGTGGACGCCAAGGCCAAGGCCCTCAAGGCGGCCGGACGTCCAGTGATCGGCTTCGGCGCGGGCGAGCCCGACTTCCCGACCCCGGACTACATCGTCGAGGCCGCCATCGAGGCCTGCAAGAACCCGAAGTACCACCGCTACACGCCGGCCGGCGGCCTTCCCGAGCTGAAGGCGGCGATCGTCGCCAAGACGCTGCGTGACTCCCACTACGAGGTGGACGCCTCCCAGATCCTGGTGACCAACGGCGGCAAGCAGGCCATCTACGAGGCGTTCGCCGCCATCCTCGACCCGGGCGACGAGGTCATCGTCCCGGCCCCCTACTGGACGACGTACCCCGAGTCGATCCGTCTCGCCGGCGGTGTCCCGGTCGACGTCGTCGCGGACGAGACCACCGGCTACCGCGTCTCGGTCGAGCAGCTGGAGGCGGCCCGTACGGAGAAGACCAAGGTCGTCCTCTTCGTGTCGCCGTCCAACCCGACAGGCGCCGTCTACAGCCCCGAGGACACCGAGGCGATCGGCCGCTGGGCCGTCGAGCACGGCCTGTGGGTGATGACGGACGAGATCTACGAGCACCTGGTCTACGGGGACGCGCGGTTCACCTCGCTGCCGGCGGTCGTTCCGGAGCTGCGCGACAAGTGCATCGTGGTCAACGGCGTCGCGAAGACGTATGCGATGACCGGCTGGCGGGTCGGGTGGGTCATCGGCCCGAAGGACGTGGTGAAGGCCGCGACGAACCTGCAGTCGCACGCCACGTCCAACGTGTCGAACGTGGCCCAGGCCGCGGCGATCGCCGCCGTCTCGGGTGACCTGGCCGCCGTCGCCGAGATGCGCGAGGCCTTCGACCGCCGCCGCAAGACGATCGTGCGGATGCTCGACGAGATCGACGGCGTGCTCTGCCCCGAGCCCGAGGGCGCCTTCTACGCGTACCCCTCGGTGAAGGGCCTCCTGGGCAAGGAGATCCGCGGCAAGCGCCCGCAGGACTCCGTCGAGCTGGCCGCGCTGATCCTGGAGGAGGCCGAGGTGGCGGTCGTCCCGGGCGAGGCCTTCGGCACACCGGGCTACCTGCGGCTGTCGTACGCGCTGGGTGACGAGGACCTCGTCGAGGGCGTCTCGCGGATCCAGAAGCTCCTGGCGGAGGCCAAGGACTGAACCCGTGCACGTCACCTGTGCACGTCAGTAGGTACTGAACCTGCTCACGTCAGTGGGCACAGCGGGCCGCTTCCCCTTGGAGAGTTCTTCCGGTGGAGAGTTCTTCCGGGGAGGCGGCCCGCTTCTTCGTTTCTTAGTGCGAGCAAGACCACGTTCAGGGAAAGCGCTACCGGTACGGCGGTGGCGTACGGCAGGATCCTGGAATGGAGCACGTACGTGATGTCTCTGAGCTGCCCAAAGCTCATCTGCACCTGCACTTCACCGGTTCGATGCGGCACACCACCCTGCTGGAACTGGCCGACAAGCACGGGATCCATCTGCCCGACGCGCTGACGAGCGGTGAGCCGCCCAAGCTGCGGGCGACGGACGAGCGGGGCTGGTTCCGCTTCCAGCGCCTGTACGACGCGGCGCGGTCGTGCCTCAGAGATCCCGAGGACATCCAGCGGCTCGTGCGCGAGGCCGCCGAGGAGGACCTCAAGGACGGCTCGGGGTGGCTGGAGATCCAGGTCGACCCCACGTCGTACGCGCCGCGCCTGGGCGGTCTGATCCCCGCCCTCGAAGTCATCCTGGACGCGGTGGACACGACGATGCGCGAGACCGGTCTCGGTATGCGGGTCCTGGTCGCTGCGAACCGGATGAAGCATCCCCTGGACGCCCGCACGCTGGCCCGTCTGGCCGTGCGCTACGCGGACCGCGGCATCGTCGGATTCGGGCTCTCCAACGACGAGCGGCGGGGTTTCGCACGGGACTTCGACCGGGCCTTCGCGATCGCCCGGGAGGGCGGGCTGCTGGCCGCGCCGCACGGCGGTGAGCTGGCCGGCCCCATGTCCGTACGCGACTGTCTGGACGACCTGCACGCCTCGCGGATCGGACACGGAGTGCGGGCCGCCGAGGACCCCCGGCTGATGAAGCGGCTCGCGGACCGGGGCATCACCTGTGAGGTCTGCCCTGCCTCGAACGTCGCCCTGGGGGTCTACGAAAAACCGGAGGACGTCCCCCTGCGGACGCTTTTCGAGGCGGGAGTACCCCTGGCGCTCGGCGCGGACGACCCGCTGCTGTTCGGCTCGCGGCTGGCCGCCCAGTACGACATCGCGCGCCGCCACCACGGGTTCACGGACGCCGAACTGGCCGAACTGGCACGGCAGTCGGTACGGGGTTCCGCGGCCCCGCACGACATCAAGGAGAAGCTGCTCTCCGGGGTCGACGACTGGCTGGCTGCCCCGGTCGCCTGAAGTGGGTGTAGGGCGGGTACGCCTGGAAGCTGATGTCCAGTTCCGGCCCTCGGCCCCGGGGCGGGGGCAGCTGCGGGGTGCCGGTCGACCGGGTCGAGGCGGTCCCAGCGCTGTTCCCAGCGCCCGCCAGGCCGCGGCGTGGTCCGCGGTGCGCCGCTCGTCGGTGCGGACGGTGCCCGGGGCGCCCCGGATCAGCCCGCGGCGCAACGAGGGCCACCCGGAGGCGCACAGGGTGATCGCCGGTCCGGGCCACCCGCGAGCGAAATATCCCGCGGGACGGCGGTCCACGGGAAGACGGTCTCAGAGACTGACGCCCACCGTCACCGGCTCGTTGACGAGCGTGATCCCGAAGGCGGCGTGGACTCCGGTGACGACCTCGCGGGCGAGCGCGAGAAGGTCCTCCGTGGTGGCCTCGCCGCGGTTGGTGAGGGCCAGGGTGTGCTTGGTGGAGATGCGGGCGGGGCCGGTGCCGTACCCCTTGGTGAAGCCGGACTTGTCGATCAGCCAGGCCGCGGAGGTCTTGGTGTGCCCGTCGCCCGCGGGGTAGGCGGGCGGGATCACACCGTCGCCCAGACGTTCCGCCACGCGCGTGTGGAACACGGCGAACTCCTCGTGCGTGAGGATCGGGTTGGTGAAGAACGAACCGGCGGACCAGGTGTCGTGGTCCTCGGGGTCGAGCACCATGCCTTTCCCGGAACGCAGCTTCAGGACGGTCTCACGGGCCTCGCCCACCGGCACGCGGTCACCGGGTCCGACACCGAGCGCGCGGGCCGTCTCGGCGTACTTGACGGGCGCGGAAAGACCGGCGGCGTCCTCCAGCTCGAAGCGGACGCGCAGCACGACGAAACGCTCGGGGTCGTTCTTGAAGCGACTGTGCCGGTACGAGAAGGCACACTCGGCGTTCGGAATCGTGACCGTCTCACGGCTCTTCCGGTCGTATGCGATCACTTCGGTGATGGTCGACGACACTTCCTGGCCGTAGGCGCCCACGTTCTGGATCGGTGTCGCGCCTGCGGAGCCGGGGATTCCGGCGAGGCACTCAAGACCCGCGAGACGGGCCTCGACGGTGCGGGCGACCGCGTCGGTCCACACCTCTCCGGCGGCCAGCTCCAGCTTCGTACCGTCCAGCGCGAAGCCTCTCGTGGCGATGCGCAGGGCGGTGCCCGGGAAGCCCTTGTCGCCGATGACCAGGTTCGATCCGCCGCCGATCAACAGCAGCGGCGTACCGGATTCGTCGGCCTCGCGGACGGCGTCGATCACCTCGGCATCGGTCGTCGCGGTGATCAGCCGGGCGGCGGGACCACCGAGCCGGAAGGTGGTCAGCGGGGCGAGGGGGGTGTCGCGGAGTTCCTGCACGTGCCCAGAGTACGAGAACGGCCCCGCCGGTCGGGGCGGGGCCGTTCCCTGCGGGGCACAACAGGCGGGGCCACTGTCGCAGGCGGGGCACGGTCACCTGTGACGGAGCGGCGCCGACCGGTCCAGCGCGCCGGCCGGTCCAGCGGGAGGGCGGGGGATTCCCGAACTCAGCGCGACGCCTTCTCCAGTACGGGCGCCGGCACCTCCATGTCCTCTTCCACGCCCTCCTCCGACCCGGTCGCATGCCGACGACCCGGTATGTACAGCGCCGCGACGCCCGCCACGGCCACCGCGGCGGAGCCGACCCACAGAGCCGGCTGAATGCCGTCCACGAAGGTCTGCGCGCTCTCGTAGCCGCCCTGGGAGGAGAAGATCGAGGCCATCACCGCGATACCCAGCGCCCCGCCGACCTCGCGCAGTGCGTTGTTGGCGCCGGACGCGATGCCCTGCTCATGCGGCCGGACGCTGGACATGACCAGGCTGGACGCAGGGGCGAAGTAGAGGGACATGCCGATTCCGCTGATGATCAGGGCGGGCAGCTGCGCGGCGTACGACGTGTCGGCCGCGACGATGAAGGCGAACCAGCCGAGCCCGACGGCCTGCAGGAACAGTCCCGCCGCGACGACGGGGCGACCGCCGATCCGGTCGGACAGGTAGCCCGCGACGGGCGCGACGATCATCGGCATACCGGTCCACGGCAGCATGCGCAGGCCCGCCTCCGTGGGCGAGTAACCGAGCACGCCCTGCATGTACTGGCTGAGCAGGAAGATCGAGCCGAACATCCCGAGGAACATCAACAGGCTCGCCGCGTTGATCCCGGCGAAGGCGCGGCTCCGGAAGAGCCGCATCGGCAGCATCGCGTTCTTGGCCCGCATACCGTGGAACACGAAGCCGACGAGCAGAGCCGCACCCGCGAGCTGGGACAGCAGGACGAGACTGTCGGTCCAGCCGACGACAGGCGCGCGGACCAGCCCGTACACGATCCCGAAGAGGCCGCCGCTGGCGAGCAGCGTGCCGCGGATGTCGAGCGGGGCGCCGGAGCCGAACGACTCGGACAGGCGCAGCCGGGCGAGCGGCAGCAGGGCGAGGCCCAGCGGAACGTTCAGCCAGAAGATCCACTGCCACGACAGGTGTTCGGTGAGGCTGCCCCCGATGAGCGGCCCCGAGGCGACCGCGAGACCGTTGACGGCACCCCAGATCCCGTACGCCGTCCCGCGCTTGGCGGCCGGAACGGCGGCCGTGAGCAGGGTCAGCGTCAGCGGCATCATGATGGCCGCGCCGACGCCCTGGACCGCGCGGGCGGCGATCAGGGAATCGATGCCGGGCGCCATGGCCGCCGCGGCGGAGGCTCCGGTGAAGACGGTGATGCCGACGAGGAAGAGCCGGCGGCGGCCGAACCGGTCACCCAGGGCCGCGCCGAACATCAGCAGCACGGCGAAGGTGAGCGTGTACGCGCTCACGGTCCATTCCAGGTCGTCGAGCGCTCCCCCGAAGTCCTCGCGGATCGAGGGCAGGGCGGTGGTGACGACGAGGTTGTCGAGGGCCGCCATGAATCCGGCGACGCTGGTGATGACGAGGGCCCAGGCGGCTCCCCCGCGACGTTCGGTTGGCTGTGACATCGCTCCCCCAGCGGGTGATCGTTAGTTTTGGCTTTGGCTTTTGATTAGTTATTGCTTACTAACTTATACGGTCACGAAAAGGCGCCTACCTCTGTTCCGGTGTTCCGCTTCAGTGTTCGGGCTCAGCGTTTTCAGCGTTCGGGCTCAGCGTTCAGACCGCCGCTTGACCCGAGCCGAGGGGGCGAGCCCCTCCCACACCCGATGCTGGGGCGGGAAGCCCATGGCCACCAGGGAGTTGATGAGCATTCCGCAGGCCAGGAAGGTCGTGGTCTCGTCCACGTCGGCGCCGAGCGGCAGGTGAACGGTCTCCCACAGCCGCATCCAGCCGGCCCGCACCGTCTCACCGAGGTCGTGGTCACCGGCCTGCTCGGCGGCCGCCACCGCGACGTACAGCTGCATCTGCATGAGCAGCCGCTCCGGCTCCTCGGCGATGACCCTCGTGTACGCGTCCGCCATGGAGCGCAGGGCCTCCTCGCCCTCCAGCCCCTCGGAGGCCTCCTCGAATGTGCGCCTGGTGTCCTCCAGGCAACGCTCGGCAGCCGCGAGGAAGATCGCCTTCTTGCCGGAGAAGAGGCGGAAGAGGTACGGCTGCGAGACGCCCACGCGCTTGGCGATCACCTCGGTGGAGGTGCCGTAGTAGCCGCCGCGGGCGAACTCGCTCATCGCCGCACGAATGACGCTCTCACGCCTTTCCTCTGCGCTCATCCTGACCATGCGGCAAAGTTAGTACTCACTCACTAACTAAGTCAAGGGGTGAGCGACAGCAGGTGTCGAGGGGTGAGTGACAGCAGCAGGTAAGGGGCGCCCGCGATGGCGGACGCCCCTCTCGATCGGCCCCAATTAGCCTGGCTCGGTCCGACTCGGTCCGACTCGGTCCGGCTCGGCCTGGCTCGGTCCGGCTCGGTCTCGACCGAGACCGATCGGCTGCCGGTCAGGCCAGTCGTACGACGGCCCGGGACATGCCCAGCACCTTCTGACCCGCGCTCGTCGCGACGAGGTCGACGCGGACGGTGTTGTCGTCGAGCTTGGCGGCGACCTTGCCGCTGACCTCGATCGTGGCACCCTTGTCGTCGTTCGGGACGACGACGGGCCTGGTGAAGCGGACACCGTACTCGACGACCGCACCCGGGTCGCCGGTCCAGTCGGTGACGACCCGGATCGCCTCGGCCATGGTGAACATGCCGTGTGCGATGACGTCCGGGAGGCCGACCTCCTTGGCGAACTTCTCGTTCCAGTGGATCGGGTTGAAGTCGCCTGAAGCGCCCGCGTACTGAACGAGCGTGGCGCGGGTCACGTCGAAGGTCTGGGCCGGCAACTCGGTGCCGACCTCGACGTCGTCGTACGAGATCTTCGCGGTCATCTGTTTCACGCCCCCTCGGCCGCGCGGGACACGAGCTTGGTCCAGGCGGTCACCACATGCTCGCCCGCCTCGTCGTGGACCTCGCCGCGAATGTCCAGGATGTCATTGCCCGCCATCGACTTGATCGCCTCGATGGTGGACGTGACCGTGAGCCGGTCCCCGGCGTGCACCGGGCGCCGATGGACGAACTTCTGGTCGCCGTGCACGACACGGCTGTAGTCGAGACCCAGTTCCGGGTCCCTGACGGCCTGCCCCGCGGCCTTGAAGGTGATCGCGAACACGAACGTCGGCGGGGCGATCACATCGGGGTGACCGAGGGCCTTGGCGGCCTCGGGGTCCGAGTAGGCGGGGTTGTGATCCCCCACCGACTCCGCGAACTCACGGATCTTCTCCCGGCCGACCTCGTACGGGTCGGTGGGCGGGTAGGACCGCCCCACGAAGGACTGGTCGAGCGCCATCGGCTCGGCACCTCCTGGTTCGCAGCTGGGGTTAACGACGCGAGGCCGCCCCCCAAATGCAGGGGACGGCCTCGTGAACGAGCCTGTGTTTAGCGCGTTTCGCGGTGCGCAGTGTGCGCGTTGCAGCGCGGGCAGTGCTTCTTCATCTCCATGCGATCCGGGTTGTTACGCCGGTTCTTCTTGGTGATGTAGTTCCGCTCCTTGCACTCCACGCAGGCCAGCGTGATCTTCGGGCGGACGTCGGTGGCAGCCACGTGAGTGCTCCTTGCCGGACGGATGGGAAATGGATTAACGCATAGAAGAGTAGCCGATCGAAGGACCGACCCCGCAATCGGCTACTGTCAGTAGCGGTGACCGGACTTGAACCGGTGACACAGCGATTATGAGCCGCTTGCTCTACCGACTGAGCTACACCGCTGCGATGTGATCAGTTCCCGCCTCTCGACGGGAACCTCTCACACCAGAGCCCCAATACGGAATCGAACCGTAGACCTTCTCCTTACCATGGAGACGCTCTACCGACTGAGCTATTGGGGCGAGCGATGAAGACATTACACGCTGGGTCGCCGATAGCCCAAATCCGTTTCGCGGCTCCTGCCCCGGCCCGTTCCCGGCTCCCCACAGGCGTTTCACACCCCCCACCCGTACAACGGACCACACCGGTACGACTATTTCGCTCCTCCTCGAAGCACGCCGGTCGCCACCCTAGGCTCGACTCACGCTGCGTGATCTTGTGGCCCTCCTGCGCAGCCCTTCAGCCCCAGGAGCGCGATGCCCGACAGTCAGCCGCAGCCGCACCACTCCTCGTCGTCGTCCGCCTGGTCGCCCTCGTCGCCCTCGTCGTCATCGTCAGGGTTCGCGGGCTCGTCCGGCTCACCCGGCTCGTCAGGCCGGGCCAACGGCTCTGAACTGCTGCTCTGCGATGCGCGGCTCACCGACGGCCGGACCGTGGACGTGCGATTGGCCGGCGGACGTATCGAGGCGGTCGGCACGGCAGGCAGCCTCACCGCGCACACCGCGCGCGTGGACCTCTCCGGCTACCTGCTCCTGCCTGCCCCGGCCGAGCCCCACGCCCACGGCGACACAGCCCTGTCGGCCGACAGCGAGGGCCCGGTCTCCTACGAGGCGCCGGAGGTTCAGCGCCGTACGACCGAGGCCGCTCTCCTGCAACTCGGACACGGGACGACAGCCCTTCGCTCGCACGTGCGCGTGGGCGACGTGCACGGGCTGGGGCCGATGTCGGCGGCGCTCCAGACGCGGCGCGCGCTGCGGGAGTTGGTCGAGCTGACGGTCGTGGCGATGCCCCGGGTACTGACCGGGCTGGCCGGGGCCGAGGGACTGGCGATGGTGCGGGACGCGGTGAAAATGGGCGCCTCCGTAGTGGGCGGTTGTCCAGATCTGGACCCCGATCCGACGGGATACGTGGAGGCCGTCCTGGAGGTCGCCTCCGAGCAGGGCTGCCCGGTCGATCTGCATACGGACGGTGACGATCCGGCGCGCCTCGCACGACTTGCGGCGATGGCGGGCGGACTGCGGCCCGGGGTGGCGCTCGGGCCCTGCGGCGGGATGAGCCGGCTGCCTTCCGAGGTTGCCTCGCGATCGGCCGACCAACTCGCCGCGGCGGGCGTGACCGTCGTCTGTCTGCCCCAGGGCGGCTGCTCGGGCGCGGACCGCCGCGAGACGGCTCCGGTACGGCTGCTGCGGGCGGCCGGGGTACGGGTCGCGGCCGGGAGCGGCGCCCTCCGGGACGTGTCGAACCCCGTGGGACGCGGGGACCCGTTGGAGGCGGCGTATCTGCTGGCCTCCCGGTACGGGTTGCGGGCCGCTGACGCGTACGACGCGGTGAGTTCGTCGGCGCGGGCGGTCCTCGGACTGCCCGAGGTGCGCGTGGAGGCCGGATTCCCGGCGGAGTTGCTCGCGGTACGCGGCGACCGGCTCGACAGTGCTCTGTCACTGGCGTACAGCCGGATCGTGGTGCACGGGGGTCGGGTGGTGGCGCGGACGAGTGCGGTGCGGGAGTACTGCAACTCGGCGGCGGGCGTGGCGCTGGACCTGCCTCGCCAGGGGCGGACGGGCGAGTCGCCGTGATGCGCGGAGGGTCCTGATGCGCGGAGGGCAGGGCTGCGCGGCGAGTGAGCCCCTCTGGGCGTACGGTCGGAACCATGCGCATTGTCATCGCTGGAGGTCATGGACAGATCGCGCTGCGGCTTGAGCGACTGCTCGCCGCGCGCGGTGACGAGGTGGCGGGGATCATCCGCCGAGCCGAACAGGGCGACGATCTGCGGGCGGCCGGCGCCGAGCCGGTGGTGTGCGATCTGGAGTCGGCTTCGGAGGACGAGGTCTCCGCACATCTGCGGGGCGCGGACGCCGCGATCTTCGCGGCGGGCGCGGGCCCGGGCAGCGGGGTGACCCGCAAGGAGACCGTGGACCGGGGCGCCGCCGTACTCTTCGCTGACGCGGCGGCCAGGGCCGGGGTGCGACGCCATGTGGTCGTGTCGTCGATGGGTGCGGATCCGGAGCACCCCGGGGACGACGTCTTCGACGCGTATCAGCGCGCGAAGGGCGAGGCCGACGCGTATGTACGCGCTCACCAGGGCCTGGACTGGACGATCCTGCGCCCCGGAATGCTGACGAACGACGCCGGCACGGGCCTCATCCGCCTGGAGGCCGCCACAGGCCGTGGGCCCATCCCCCGCGACGACGTCGCCGCGGTCCTCGCGGAACTGGTGGACACCCCGGCGACGTCCGGACTGACCCTGGAACTGGTCAGCGGCTCGACACCGGTGTCGGTGGCGGTGAAGTCGGTGGCGGGTAACTGAGACGGGTGCGGGGCCGGGGGCGGGTGCCGGGGTAGGCCGACGCGGTCAGAAGAGCGGAAGCTGGCCGGGGAACTCGGCCACCACGTACCCGTCCAGCGCGGGCTGCGCCGCACCGAGTTCCGCCTGCCTGCGTGACCCCGGGCAGGACACGAGCTCCCCACTTCCCCGTGCTCCCGGCGGATCGTGCCGAGCGAACCGCCCCGCGACGACAGCGATCTCGCGACGGCACTCGGGGCAGTTTCGGCGGCGTGAGGACATGGGTTCAGCGTACGAAGAAAAGCGCGAACTCCGACGTCGGCGCACGCTCACCCCAACTCCTCCAGGCCCTGGTTGTCCGAACATGAAGAAACCCTCTCTGAACTGCATATTCGCAGTTCAGAGAGGGTTTCTCTCTCAGCGTGGCGGCGCCAGGGTTCGAACCTGGGTAGGCTGAGCCGGCAGATTTACAGTCTGCTCCCTTTGGCCGCTCGGGCACACCGCCGGGCTTGCTGCCGTTCGAACCGTCTTTCGGCGGCGCTCCGTGGCAACGTCGTAAACGATACCTGATGCTCGGGGGTGCTTCGCCACCCGATTGATCAGTGCTCGGAGGAGTGGGGGTGGCTAGGCTTATGCGGATGCGGCCCGGGACCGATGCGGGTTCGACGGCCGCCACTACGCACCCCGATACAAGGAGCCACAGGACATGGCCGACTCCAGTTTCGACATCGTCTCGAAGGTCGAGCGGCAGGAGGTCGACAACGCCCTCAACCAGGCCGCCAAGGAGATCTCGCAGCGCTACGACTTCAAGAACGTGGGCGCTTCCATCTCCTGGTCCGGCGAGAAGATCCTCATGGAGGCGAACTCCGAGGAGCGGGTCAAAGCCATCCTCGATGTGTTCGAGACCAAGCTGATCAAGCGTGGCATCTCGCTGAAGGCGCTGGACGCCGGTGAGCCGCAGCTCTCCGGCAAGGAGTACAAGATCTTCGCCTCGATCGAGGAGGGCATCTCCCAGGACAACGCGAAGAAGGTCGCGAAGGTCATTCGTGACGAGGGCCCGAAGGGCGTGAAGGCGCAGGTGCAGGGCGACGAACTGCGCGTCAGCTCGAAGAGCCGTGACGATCTGCAGGCCGTGCAGGCCCTGGTCAAGGGCAAGGACTTCGACTTCGCACTGCAGTTCGTCAACTACCGGTAACACGGTGACCTTGCGGCTGCTTCCCCGACGCCGACCGCGCGGACGGGAAAGGGTGGGCACCCCTGGTGCCCACCCTTTCCCGTCCGCCGGCTGCGGTCTCAGGGGCGCGCGTCAGTTGCGCGAGTTGCCGAACAGGATGCGGTAGGCGACCAGCAGCACCAGCGAGCCGCCGATCGCGGCAGCCCAGGTGGTTCCGTCGTAGAAGTCCTTGGCAATCGGGTGGTCCAGCCAGCGGGAGGATATCCAGCCGCCGATGAACGCGCCCGCGACGCCGATCAGTGTCGTGCCGATGAAGCCGCCCGGGTCCCGCCCCGGCAGCAGGAACTTGGCAATGGCGCCGGCGAGCAGCCCCAGAATGATCCAGCTGATAATGCCCATGCCGTGAACCTGCCCCTTCGCGCTGTACCTGTGCTGTGATCCTGCTCGCATCAGGCTGTGGTCGTACCGGCCTCACGACTCTTGTCGTTCGTCCGTTTCGTTCTTCTGTTTCGTTCTTCTGTTTCGTTTGTTGTCGCTGGGGAGGACGTCGGCGCGACGTGAACCGGTTGCACCGGACAGTAGGGTGCGGCTCATGACACAGTCCGGTCCCGCCCAGTCGGGTTCGCCCCGGTCTGGTCCGCCGCGCGGCGAACCGGAGCTGCGGCGGACGCTCGGCGTCGGGGACGCCGTGGTCATCGGCCTCGGCTCGATGATCGGTGCGGGGATCTTCGCCGCACTGGGACCCGCGGCGCGGGCCTCGGGATCCGGGCTGTTTCTCGGTCTGGGCATCGCCGCCGCCGTCGCCTACTGCAACGCGACTGCTTCGGCACGGCTGGCCGCCCGCTATCCCGCGTCGGGCGGGACGTATGTGTACGGCCGGGAGCGGCTCGGCGACTTCTGGGGATACCTGGCGGGCTGGTCGTTCGTCGTGGGCAAGACCTCCTCGTGTGCGGCGATGGCGCTCACCGTGGGCGCGTACGCCTGGCCGGGTCAGGCGCACGCAGTGGCCGTCGGGGCCGTGGTGGCGCTGACCGCGGTGAACTACGGCGGTGTGCAGAAGTCCGCGTGGCTGACGCGGGCGATCGTGGCGGTGGTTCTCGCGGTCCTCGCTTCCGTGGTGGTCGTGTGTCTGACTTTCGGGAACTCCGATGCCGGGCGGCTCGACGTGGGCGTCTCCGGGGGTGCGGGAGGGGTACTGCAGGCGGCCGGACTGCTGTTCTTCGCCTTCGCCGGGTACGCGCGGATCGCGACCCTCGGCGAGGAGGTACGAGATCCGGCGCGCACCATTCCGCGCGCGATCCGCCTCGCGCTGAGCATCGCACTCGTCGTGTACGCGGCTGTGACGGTGGCCGTCGTCTCCGTGCTGGGGCCGCAGGAACTCGGGCAGGCGACGGCACCACTCGCCGACGCGGTGCGCGCCGCCGGGGCACCGGGGCTCGTACCTGTTGTACGGGTGGGTGCCGCGGTGGCTGCGCTCGGCTCCCTTCTCGCGCTGATTCTGGGGGTGTCGCGGACGACGCTGGCCATGGCCCGCGACCGGCATCTGCCAGGTGGGCTGGCCGCCGTGCATCCGCGCTTCCGGGTGCCGCATCGGGCGGAGCTCGCCGTCGGAGCGGTGGTCGCGGTGCTGGCCGCGACGGTGGATGTGCGGGGCGCGATCGGCTTCTCCTCCTTCGGCGTGCTGGTGTACTACGCGATCGCCAATGCCTCGGCCTGGACGCTGAGTTCGGCCATCGTGTCGCGGGTCGTGCCCACGGTGGGGCTGGCGGGGTGCCTGACGCTGGCTTTCGCCTTGCCGTGGTTGTCCGTGGCCGTGGGCGTCGGGGTGCTGGGGCTTGGGGTGGCCGCGTACGGGGTGCGGAGGCGTTGGGGTCCGCGCTGATCGCTCTCGGGACGCACCGGTGAGCGGAGCGGGCGTAGGTCGTGGTGGGGGCCGGGCAGGGCGGCGACGGTCCGGGGCCTGGCAGGGGGCCGGGAGCAGCGTGCTACGAAGCTCGCGCCGCTCCCGTACGTATGCGGAAGTCGGCCCACGGCTCCAGGTCCGTGTCGTCGTTGCGCTCGTCGTACCAGCCGGTGCCGTCGAGCCAGGCGTGGAGCCAGGCCGTGAGGGTGGGGGCGTCCACGTACCACGCGTGGTCGGCGTCGTCGGCGTTCGGCTCGAACAGGAGAACCGTGGCGTCCGCGGTTCGGCAGTCCACGCACGCGTACATGCCGCAGCCCCAGTGGGATATCGGCAGGATGCCGTCCGGCCAGGGCCAGTCGGGGTCCTTGCGGCCGCTCTCGCGATGGGCGAGGTACTGCGTGACGACGGCGGGCTCACCCGAGGGCGGGCTGTCGAGCAGGGGCAGCAGACCGTACTCCGGACCGAACCCGCCGTCCCCTATCCGCAGATACAGCGCGGCGAGCAGCGGCGGCACGGAGAACCCGAGAGCGGACTCGGCGCGGGCGAGCGTGGCCGCGTCCACAGGCTCGGGGAGCGAAGGCCAGCCCCACGGCCGGGAGTTGCGTGCCTCTGCGGAGACATGTACCAGCAACTGCTCGATCTCGGTCATGCATTCATGATGCAGCGCGCCACTGACAATCGGGCAGGCCTGTGGTCGGCCTCGTGACGGTTCAGCGCCGCGGTCAGCCAGTGGGGCCCTCCATGCCGCACCGGGCTCAGAGACCGGGCTCGGCAGGTCGGCCTCCGTCCGCGGACGCCGGGGACAGTCGAACGGGTTGTCCGAAGACCGCCCCACCCCCGGCGCCGCCCTACCGGACCGACGACGTGAACGGCTGGTCCGTGCTCACGATTTCGCGTCCCAGGGGGAACAAGGAGACCGGGATCAGCTTGAAGTTGGCGATGCCCAGAGGGATACCGATGATCGTGACGCACTGGATGAGGCCCGTGACGATGTGGGCGAGGGCCAGCCACCAGCCGGCGAGGATCAGCCACAGGATGTTGACGATGAAGGACGGCGCGCCCGCGTCACGGCGCTCCACGGTCGTCCGGCCGAACGGCCACAGCGCGTAGCCGCCGATACGGAACGCCGCGACGCCGAACGGAATTCCGATGATCGTGACGCACAGCAGCAGGCCCGCGAACATGTAGCCGAGGAACAGCCAGAAGCCGCTCAGGACCAGCCAAATGACGTTGAGGATTGTCTTCACTGCTGGCGACCTGCCATCTGCTCGAGCCGGGCGATGCGCTCCGCCATCGGCGGGTGTGTCGAGAACATTTTGGAGAGTCCCTGGCCCGGACGGAAGGGATTGGCGATCATCATGTGGCTCGCGGTCTCGATGCGTGGCTCCGGGGGCAGCGGAAGCTGCTTCGTGCCCGCCTCCAGCTTGCGCAGGGCGCTCGCGAGGGCCAGTGGGTCGCCGGTGAGCTGGGCGCCGGACGCGTCCGCCTCGTACTCCCTGGAACGGCTGATGGCGAGCTGGATGAGGGATGCGGCGAGTGGGCCGAGGATCATGATCATCAGCATGCCGAGCAGGCCGGGGCCGTCGTCGTCGCTGGAGCGGCCGATCGGGATCAGCCAGGCGAAGTTGACCAGGAACATGATGACGGAGGCCAGGGCGCCCGCGACGGACGAGATGAGGATGTCCCGGTTGTAGACGTGGCTCAGCTCGTGGCCGATGACGCCGCGCAGTTCCCGTTCGTTCAGGAGGCGCAGGACGCCCTCGGTGCAGCACACCGCGGCGTTGCGCGGATTGCGGCCCGTGGCGAACGCGTTCGGTGCTTCCGTCGGGGAGATGTACAGGCGGGGCATGGGCTGGCGGGCCTGCGTGGAGAGCTCACGGACCATCCTGTAGAGGGCCGGCGCCTCGAACTCGCTCACCGGGCGCGCACGCATCGCGCGTAGAGCCAGTTTGTCGCTGTTCCAGTACGCGTACGCGTTCGTGCCGATCGCGATGAAGAGTGCGACGACGAGGCCCATACGCCCGAAGAAACTGCCGATGACGATGATGAGTGCGGACAGTCCCCCGAGGAGTACGGCGGTCCTGAGCCCGTTGTGCCGGCGGTGCACGGTACGCCCTCCAAATCGTGCGGCAGGGGAACCCTTGCTTGTCGATCTCTGACGTCACTGGTTCCGTGACTCCACGGTCCAGTGGACCCTCCCTCACTGGTCAACGCCAGGCGGGAGGCACTAGTTCCCTTGTGCGCACGGCGCCGCGCGTCGGCCGTCCGGGTGATCACGGCAACCGGCCCGCACGCGCGCGTGCGGGCCGGTTGCCGTACGCGTGTCGTACGCGCGTGCGGATGCCTCGGGAGCGGCGTCAGAAAAGGCCGGTGTCCGAAAAACGCAGGATGAGCTGAGGTGCTCCGGAGAGCGCGACCCCCAGGGCGGCGGTCAGGGCGATCGCCGCGGTGAGGGGGGCCGGGACCCGGTGGGACTCGGACTCGCCCTCGGGGGCGCGGAACAGGAGGGTCGTCCACTGGAGGTAGTAGAAGAGCGCGATCACGACGTTGACGGCCATGACCACGGCGAGCCAGCCGAGGCCCGCGTCGACGGCGGCCGAGAAGACGGTGACCTTCGCGAAGAGACCGATGACGCCCGGCGGCAGACCGGCCAGGCAGAGCAGGAAGAAGCCGAGGACGAGCGCGGCGAGAGGGCGCGAGGCGTACAGGCCGCGGTAGTCGCTGACCCGGTTCAGCGGCTTGGTGCGGGCCACCAGGGCGGCCACCGAGAAGGCTCCGAGGTTCACGGCGGCATACATGAGGGCGTACGCGACGGTGGAGCCGACGGCCTTCTCGGCGTCCTTGGAGTACGCGGCGGCGGCGATCGGCACCAGGAGGTAGCCGGCCTGTCCCACCGAGGACCAGGCGAGGAGCCGTACCGCGCTGTACGCGCGCGTGGTCTGTTGCCGCAGGGCACCGACGTTGCCGACCGTCATGGTGAGGGCGGCCAGAGCGGCGAGTGCCGGGCCCCAGACGTCCGCGTACGACGGGAGGGCGATCACGGTGACGAGGATCAGGCCGGAGAAGCCGACCGCCTTGCCGACGACCGACAGGTAGGCGGCGACCGGCAGAGGGGCTCCTACGTAGGTGTCGGGTACCCAGAAGTGGAAGGGCACGGCGGCCGTCTTGAAGGCGAAGCCGACGAGGGTGAGGACTACGCCCGCCTGGGCGAGTGTGTGCAGTTGGCTGTCCACGTCCTCGATCTTGGTGGCGATCTCGGTGAGGTACAGGGTGCCTGTCGACGCGTAGACGAAGCTGACGCCCATGAGGCTCACGGCGGTCGCGGTGACCGAGGACAGGAAGAACTTCAGGGCCGCTTCGGAGGACTTCCGATCACCGGGCTTGATGCCGACGAGGGCGAAAGCGGGCAGGGAGGCAACCTCCAGGGCGACGATCAGGGTGGCGAGATCGCGTGAGGCGGGCAGCAGGGCGGCGCCCGCGGCCGAGGAAAGCAGCAGGAACCAGAACTCCCCTTCCGGGAGATCCCTGTCGGCGTCCTTCAGTGCGGTCACCGACAGAAGTGCCGCAAGGAGTGCGCCACCGAGGACGAGGAACTGGACGATCAGCGTGAACCGGTCCGCTGTATAGCTGCACACGTCCGTGTCGCCCGTCAGGCAGAACGTGGAGCGGTCGCCGTCCAGGAGGGGCAGCAGCGCGAGCGCGGCGAGGGCGAGTCCCGCGACGGAGACCCAGCCGAGCAGGGCCTTCTTCTTCTCGCCCACGAAGAGGTCCGCGACGAGCACCACGAGTCCGACGACCGCCGCGATGGTGGGCGGCGCGATCGCGAGCCAGTCGACGGACTGGACCAGGGACTGGGCCTGGGCCTGGGCCTGGGGGCTCATCGGGTGCCTCCTGAGAGGAGTTGCTGCACGGCCGGGTCGGTCAGGCCGAGGAGGGCCTTGGGCCAGAGCCCGGCGACGACGGTGAGGACGACGAGCGGGGTCCAGGCCGCGAACTCGTACGTCTGGACGTCGGCGAGCTTCGGGCTCTCCTGCTGCGAGGTGGCGCCCATGCAGACCCGGCGGACCACGACGAGCATGTACGCGGCGGTGAGCAGGGTGCCGAACGCGGCGATCGCCATGAACGTCAGGAACGCGGGTCGGCTAAGGCCGTCAGCAGGGTCGAATGCGCCGAACAGCGTGAGCATTTCGCCCCAGAAGCCGGCGAGCCCCGGCAGCCCGAGCGAGGCGACGGCGGCGAAGGCGAGCAGGCCGCCGAGGCGCGGAGCCCTGCCATAGAGCGCGGCGCCGGTCGTCTGCGCGAGGGTGTCCAGGTCGGTCGTGCCCGTACGGTCCTTGAGCGCGCCGACGAGGAAGAAGAGCAGGCCGGTGATGAGTCCGTGGGCGATGTTCGCGAACAGGGCGCCGTTCACGCCGGTCGGGGTCATCGACGCGATGCCGAGGAGTACGAAGCCCATGTGGCCGACGGAGGAGTACGCGATGAGGCGCTTGAGGTCGCCCTTCGCGCCCTGCTTGGCGAGCGCGAGGCAGGCCAGCGAACCGTAGATGATCCCGACGACCGCGAAGGCCGCGAGGTACGGGGCGAAGGTGCTCATGCCGTCCGGTGTGATGGGCAGCAGGATCCGGACGAATCCGTACGTGCCCATCTTCAGCATGACGCCGGCCAGCAGGACCGAGCCGACGGTCGGGGCGGCGGTGTGCGCGTCCGGCAGCCAGCTGTGGAGCGGCCACATCGGCGTCTTGACCGCGAGCCCGATCCCGATCGCCAGAACGGCGATGACCTGCACCGATGTGGTCAGCGAGGGGTGATTGTCAGTGGCGAGTGCCACCATGTCGAATGTGCCGGCCTTGAGTCCGATCAGGAGCAGGCCCAGCAGCATGACGACGGAACCGAGCAGTGTGTAGAGGATGAACTTCCAGGCGGCGGCCTGCCGTTGTTCACCGCCCCAGCGGGCGATGAGGAAGTACATCGGGATGAGCACCATCTCGAAAGCGAGGAAGAACAGCAGCAGGTCGAGGACGGCGAAGGTCGCGAGAGTGCCGGACTCCAGGACGAGGACGAGTGCCACGAATGCCTTCGGGGTCGGGCCCGACGGCATTTTGAAGTAGGAGTACAGCGCGCACAGGAAGGTCAGCAGCGCGGTCAGTACGAGAAGGGGGAGGGAGATGCCGTCGATGCCGAGGTGGATCCGCACGTCGAGCGCGGGAATCCAGCTGATGTCCGTCGTGGCCTGCATCTGCTGTGCCTTGGCCGGGATGTCGTGGTCGAAGCCGAGGGCGAGGGCGATCGCAGCGATGAGTACGGCGCCGGTGACGGTCACACCGTGCCGCAGTACGGCCTGCTCGGGCGACTTCCCCTTCAGCCCGGGCGGGGCCGGCAGAAGAGCCGCGACGGCTCCGATGAGCGGGGCGACGACGATGAACGCGAGAAGAAACTGCATCACGGACTCGTTGATATCGATCACGCCTGCTCACGCTCCCGCTGTGGCGACGAGGAGGGCGGCGACCACCAGGACGACGGTGCCGGCGAGCAGCGCGCTCACATAGGTCTGCAGATTGCCGGTCTGGGCGCGTCGGACGGCCGCACCGAGCCAGCGGGGCAGGGCGCCCGCGCCGCGTACGTAGGTGTCGACGACCTCGCGGTCGAGGAACCGGACGATGGTGGCCGCGGCCTGGACCGGGCGGACGAACAGCGCCGCGTACACCGCGTCGAGGTGGAAACCGACAGCCGCGTGGCGGTGCATGGGGCCGAGCAGAAGGCGGCCCGGATCCGCCGGGTCGGGCGCGGCTGCCACATTCCCGTACGCGGGTTCGTGGCTGGCGATGGCCTCTGCCTCGACCAGGCCGCCGTCGGCGTCCGGGTGGGCCGCGACCGCGCCCAGGGGGACGCGGCCCGCCATGGCGGTGGTGTGCTGCCACGCCCCGTACGTGACGATGCCGCCGACCAGGGCGACGCCCGTACCCAGGACGGCGGTGGCGAGGGTCGGGGTCAGGCTCCGGCCGTCGAACCAGTCGGGCAGCAGGCCGGTGGCGAGACCGAAAGCGAGTGACGGGAGGGCGAGCACCCACAGCACGGAGTTCATGGCGATGGGCTGCTTGCCGTGGTCGGGGGCTTCGGTGCCGTGACCGCGGAAGACGAGCAGCCACAGGCGCATCGCGTAGGCGGCGGTAAGCAGGGCCGTCACCAGGGCCGCGACGAGGACGATCCAGCCCGCGGCTCCGGGAACGCCCTCGGCGTGGCCGGTGGCGGCGTGTTCGGCGGCGCCGAGGACGGCTTCCTTGGAGAAGAAGCCGCTGAAAGGAGGGATCGCGGCGAGCGCGAGGAGCGCCACGGTCATCGTCCAGTAGGCGTCGGGGACGCGGGCGCGCAGGTCCTTCATACGGGACATGGCGGCCAGCGAGTTGGTGCCGGCGGCGTGGATGATCACGCCCGCCGCGAGGAACAGCAGCGCCTTGAAGGCGCCGTGCGCGAGGAGGTGGAAGACGGCGGCACCGCGGTCGCCGACGGCGAGTGCGCCGGTCATGTAGCCGAGCTGGCCGATCGTCGAGTACGCGAGGACACGCTTGATGTCGTCCTGGGCGAGCGCGGCGAGGGCCGAGCCGGCCATCGTCACGGCGGCCATCACGGCGAGAACGACCAGTGCGGCCGCGGAGGCGGCGAAGACCGGGAGGAGCCGGGCGATGAAGTAGACACCGGCGGCGACCATCGTCGCGGCGTGGATCAGCGCGGAGACGGGAGTGGGGCCCGCCATCGCGTCGGGGAGCCAGGTGTGGAGCGGGAACTGCGCCGACTTGCCCGCCACGCCTGCCAGGAGCAGCAGGGCGATCAGGGTCGGGTGGTCGAGTCCGCCGCTCGCGACGTTGCCGAGGACCTTCGTGATGCGGAACGAACCGGTGTCGGCGGCGAGCGCGAACAGACCGATCAGGAAGGGGACGTCGCCGAGCTTGGTGACGAGGAAGGCCTTGATGGAGGCGGCGCGTGCTTCCGGGGTCTCCCAGTAGTGGCCCACGAGGAAGTACGAGCAGATGCCCATGATCTCCCAGCCGACCAGCAGCACCATCAGGTCGCCGGAGTAGACGACGAGCAGCATGGCGGAGGTGAAGAGGGAGACGAGAGCGGCGTACGACGGGTAGCGCGGGTCGTCGCGCAGATAGCCCGTCGAGTAGATCTGCACACAGGTCGCGACCAGGCCGACGAGGACGGCGACAAGGGCGGCGAAGCCGTCGATGTGCAGGGCGAGTTCGATGGGGACCGAGCCGGTGGGGGTGAACTCGGTCGCCGCGTCCACGGCCTGTTCGCCGCCCTGCCGTACGGCGACGACCACGGCGAGTCCGAGGGCGGCGAGGGAGGGCAGGACGGCGAGGGGGCGTACGAAACCGGGGGCCGTGCGGCCCAGGAGCAGGGCGGCCGCTGCGCCCAGGAACGGAAGGAGGGGGACGAGGACGGCGAGGGTGGTCGTGGTCACGCGGTGGCCTCAGCCTTCTCGGCCGACTCGCTGAGGGCGGGCTCGGAGTCGTCGTCGGTATCGCCGTCGGAGTCGTCGCCGTCGTCGGACTCGGCGGTGTCGCGGAGCCTGTCGATGTCCGCGGTGCCGCGGTTGCGGTGGACGGCGAGGACGATCGCCAGGCCGATGCCGATCTCGGCGGCGGCGATGGCGATGGTGAACAGAGTCAGGGCCTGGCCGGAGTGCAGCGCGTCCTGGGCGGTCTTGCTGAGCCAGACGTCGAAGGCGACGAGGTTGAGGTTGACGGCGTTGAGCATCAGCTCGACGGACATCAGGACCAGGATCGCGTTGCGGCGCGCGAGGACTCCGTACAGGCCGGTGCAGAAGAGGAGGGCGGAGAGTACGGCCGGGTAGGCGAGGTGCATCAGCGGGCGCCTTCCTTGTCGCTCCGGGTGGCGTCGCTTCGGGAGTTCGGGGTGCCTGCGGTGCCTGCGGTGGTCGTTCCCTTGGCGTTCGCCTTCGTCTTCGCCTTGCGGGAGAGGACGATCGCGCCGACCAGGGCGGCGAGCAGCAGGACCGAGAGTGCCTCGAAGGGAAGCACCCAGCTCTGGAAGAGGCTCGCTCCGGTGACCGCGGTGGAGCCGGCGGCGGCACCGCCGAGGTCGATCCAGGTCGTCCGGAAGGCGTCGATGACGATCCAGAGGAGGGCGGCGGCCGCGGCGATCGCCACGGTGAGGGCGGCCCAGCGGTTGCCGGAGTCGGCGTCCGGGGAGCGGCCGATGGGTGCCCTGGTGAGCATCAGACCGAAGAGAAGGAGGACGACGACGGAACCGACGTAGATGAGGACCTGCACCCAGGCGATGAACTCGGCCGTGAGAAGGAGGTATTCGACGGCGAGGCCACCGAGGGCGACCACCAGCCACAGGGCGGCGTGCACCAGTTGCTTCGTGGTGACCGTGACGATCGCGGCGCCGAAGGTGACCAGGCCGACCAGGAGGAAGGCGATCTCGACACCGGTCGGGGAGAGGAAGCCGTGGGTCTCGGCGGCGGTGGTCGCGGCCTGTGCCGCCGTGACGGTGGCCGCGGCGGGAGTCACGATGCGCCTCCCTGCGGGTCGGTGGGCTCGGCGGGTGCCGGTGCCGGTGCCCCTGCTGCCTCTGCTTCGGCCTGGGCCTGGGCCTGGGCCGCGGCCTGCTTCTCGGCGGTCTTGCGGGCGGCGGCGATCTCCTTGGGTTCCTCGGCGCCGGGGTCGAGGGCCGGCGGGGCCGGGACGGTCCACATCCAGTCGCGGAGCTTGTCGCGTTCGTGGGTGAGTTCGTGGATGTCGGTCTCGGCGTACTCGAACTCGGGGGACCAGAAGAGGGCGTCGAACGGGCAGACCTCGATGCAGATACCGCAGTACATGCAGAGGGAGAAGTCGATGGCGAAGCGGTCGAGGACGTTACGGCTGCGCTCGCGGCCACCGGGTGCGGCGGCCGGGACCGTCTCCTTGTGGGAGTCGATGTAGATGCACCAGTCCGGGCACTCGCGGGCGCACAGCATGCAGACCGTGCAGTTCTCCTCGAAGAGACCGATGACACCGCGGGAGCGTGGCGGGAGTTCGGGCTGGGTGTCCGGGTACTGCGCGGTGACGGTCTTCTTCGTCATCGTGCGCAGGGTGACGGCCAGGCCCTTGGCCAGGCCTGAGCCGGGGACCGGCCGACGGGGCCGCCCGGAGGGCGTCGTTGAGGGGTGGTGGTCGGGAGACGGGCGGGACATGGTTACGCGATCACCACCTTGACGATGCCGGTGAGGGCGATCTGGGCGAGGGAGAGGGGGACGAGGAGGGTCCAGGCGAGTTTCTGGAGCTGGTCCTCGCGCAGGCGAGGGTAGGTGACGCGCAGCCAGATGACGACGAAGGCGAGGACGGCGGCCTTCAGCAGGGTCCAGACCCAGCCGAGACCGTCGGCGCCCCACGGGCCGTGCCAGCCGCCCAGGAAAAGCACGGTGGTCAGGCCGCACAGGACGACGATTCCGGCGTACTCGGCGAGGAGGAACAGTGCGAAGCGCAGGCCCGTGTACTCGGTGTACGCGCCGAAGATGATCTCCGAGTCGGCGACCGGCATGTCGAAGGGCGGGCGCTGGAGCTCGGCGAGGCCCGCCACGAAGAAGACGATCGCGCCGACGATCTGCCAGGGCAGCCACCACCACTCGAAGGCGTCGACGATGCCGGGGAGGGAGACCGTGCCGGCCGCCATGGCGACCGAGGCTGCGGTCAGCAGCATCGGGAGTTCGTACGCGAGGAGCTGGGCGGCGGTGCGCAGACCGCCGAGAAGGGAGAACTTGTTGGCCGAGGCCCAGCCCGCCATGAGCGAGCCGAGGACACTCACGCCCATCACGGCGAGGACAAAGAAGATACCCGCGTCGACGACCTCGCCGACCGCGCCCTCGCCCGGGCCGACCGGGATGACGAGGAGGACCATGAGGTACGGGAGCAGGGCCACGGCGGGGGCGAGTTGGAAGATGCGGCGGTCCGCTCCCGCCGGGACGATGTCTTCCTTCTGCGCGAACTTAACGCCGTCCGCGACGAGTTGCGCCCAGCCGTGGAAACCGCCCGCGTACATGGGGCCGAGGCGGCCCTGCATGTGGGCCATCACCTTGTGCTCGGCCTGACCGACGATCAGAGGGAACGTCAGAAACACGACGAAGACGACGAGGAGTCGCAGGGCGACGTCGAGAGCGTCGTTCACTGCGCGCCTCCTGCGGGGCTGTCGGAATCTTCGGGGCCAGGACGGCCGCCAGGATCAGGCTCCGCGGCCTCCTCGGAAGCCGGGGTCGCCTTGGAAGCCGGGGCCTCCTCGGAAGCCGGGGTCGCCTCGGGTTGCGGCTGCGGTTGCGGTTGCGGCTCTCCGGATCGCGTGTTCGCCGATGGCTCGGACTCGTCGAAAGCGGGGCGGGCGTGATGCCACGGGGCATCCGAACTGCTCGACGCTGCGGGCGCCTTCGGCTCGGCGGGCGGTTTCGACTCGGCCGGAGTGGTCGGCTCAGCCGGAGTGGTCTTCTCGGCAGGAGTGGTCGGCTCAGCCGGGCCGCTGGGCTCGGCGGCGGTACCCGGCTCGGCCGAAGCCTCCGCTCGCCCACCGGTCTGCCCGTCGGGCGGCCCGCTGGTCGGCTTCTCGTCAGCTCCGCCGGACACGGCTCCCGTACCGCCGGACTCCGCTCCCGCGGAAGCAGGTGTCGCGGGCGTTGCAGGTGTCTCAGGCGTTGCGGGCATGGCGGGCGTGGCAGGTGTCGCGGGCGTGGCAGGCGTTGCGGAACCTGGCGATGCCGTCTGGCCGGCCGAGCCCTCTCCCGCCGTGCGGGCCCGCCGTGCCGGACGGTCGCCCGCCGCGCCGGCGGCACTCGCCGCACCCGCCGCCCGCGGCCCCCCGCGGGCTCCGCCTCGGGCAGGGCGTGCGGGGGCAGGGGGGAGCTGGCCCTTGAGGGGGCCCCATTCGTTCGGGTCGGGGACTCCTGGCGGGAGCATCTGGCGGCGTTTCGGGCCGCCGTGTTCCGACTCGCCGGGCTCCTTCGCGCCCGGCCAGGCCTTCGCCACCCGGGCGGCCAGGACGAAGTCCTTGCGAAGGGGGTGACCCTCGAAGCCCTCGGGCAGGAGGAGCGGGTCCAGACCGGGGTGGCCCTCGAAGTCGACGCCGAACATCTCGTGGGTCTCACGTTCGTGCCAGGCGGCACCCGCGTAGACCTCGACGGCGGACGGCAGGACGGGTGCGGAGTGCGGGACCGTCGTGCGGACGAGAAGGCGGCGTACGGGGGCCAGCGCCACGACATGCGCCGAGACGCGGAAGCCCGTGCCGGGCTCGTCGACGGCGCTCAGCCAGTCGAAGTAGGTGCAGCCGAGTGCGTCACGCGCGCTCTCCAGGGAGGCGAGCCAGGTCGCCGGCGGCACGTCGACCGTCAGTACCTCGTACGACTCCTCGGCCGTGGCGTCCGGGCCGAAGAGTTCCTCCACGGGAGCGGGGAGCCATCCGGTCATCGTCATCAGGCGTCCCCCGCGGTGGGCCCGGTGGCCGGCGGCCGCACGAGCCCGCTCTGCAGCGCGGCCGGGGAGGGGCGGCCGTCGCCGGAGGACCCGTACCGCTCCCCCAGCGACTCCCGGGCGATCTTCTCCTGGAGCTTGAGGATGCCCTGGAGCAACGCCTCCGGGCGGGGCGGGCAGCCCGGGACGTACACGTCGACCGGGATGATCTGGTCGACGCCCTTCGTCACGGAGTACGAGTCCCAGTACGGGCCGCCGCAGTTCGAGCAGGCGCCGAACGAGATGACGTACTTCGGCTCGGGCATCTGCTCGTACAGGCGCTTCACGGCGGGGGCCATCTTGTCCGTCACCGTGCCGGAGACGACCATCAGGTCGGCCTGGCGCGGACCCGGCGCGAACGGGATGACACCGAGGCGGATGAAGTCGTGCCGGGCCATCGACGCCGCGATGAACTCGATCGCGCAGCAGGCCAGGCCGAAGTTGAAGACCCAGAGCGAGTAGCGGCGGCCCCAGTTCAGGACCACCTTCATCGGCTCGGGGGCCAGGCGGGAGAGCGCGCCCAGCCGCTTGGGCTCCGGCAGGAGGACGGGCTCGGGAGCCGCCGAGGGAGCCGGAGGAGCAGAGGGAACAGAAGAAGCTGACGGGGCCGTGGGAGTCTCGTCCGTGTGCGGACGGGTCACGTCCATGTGAGGACGCCCTTCTTGTATGCGTACAGCAGGCCGACGGCCAGGAAGCCGAGGAAGATGAACATCTCCACGAGCGTCGCCGCGCCGTAGCCCGGCGCGGCGAAGACCGTCGCCCAGGGGAAGAGGAAGATCGAGTCGACGGCGAAGATCACGTAGAGGAAGGCGTAGACGTAGTAGCGGACCTGGGTGTGCGCCCAGCCCTCGCCGACGGGGTCGACTCCGCACTCGTACGTCATGAGCTTCTCGGGTGTCGGGACGACTGGCCGCAGCAGGCGGCCGGCTCCGAAGGCGACGGCGACGAACAGCACGCCGACCACGGCGAGCAGCCCGACGACCGAATAGGACTGGAAGTAGTCCGCCGCGAGAGAGGTGCCGGCGGTACCTGCACCGGTACCGGGACCGGCCCCGGTTCCAGTGGTCCCGGCCGCCGCGACCATGGTCGGTTCCGGCACGTCCGTCCCTCTCTCCCTGACCTCGTTTGAGCCCGGATTGACCGCGTGCGCCTTCGTGCGCGCCGTGCGATGCGCCGCGTTCGACGATCTGTACGCACCGGAGTCTAGGGCCTGCTAAAGAGACCGTAAGCAGCCCGTCACGGGTGGGCATCGTGCGACGGAGTTCCCGGGCAGCCGGGGATCGGTTCGGGCCTGTGATCGGGAACTGTTCCCGAGGGCCGCCGGGGGTGGGGTTTTCCCCCGGGTACGGAGGCGGTCCACCTCATGGCGCCGCGGGCCGCGGCCCGGCAAGGTGGCGCCTATGACCGAACGCATCCTGGCCGCCGACACGCTGGACGGCCGCGCCGACCGGCCGCCACCCGCGCGCCTCGCCTATGACCGGCACACCTGGAAAGAGATCGCGCATCTCCTGGCCAACCTGCCGGCCTCCATCATCGGGTTCACGTACGTCGTCACCGTGCTGTCCGCGGGAGCCGGGCTGACGATGACGGTGATCGGGCTGCCGTTGCTCGCGCTCGGGCTCCTGGGCGCACGCCAGTTGGGGAAGCTGGAGCGGGCCCGGGCCCGGATCCTGCTCGGGGTGCGGGTGGAAGAGCCGAGCCCGTTGCCGTACCGCGGGCGAGGCGGGTTCCTCGCGCGCCTCTGGCTGGCGCTGAAGGATCCGGTCGGCTGGCGGACGATGTTCTTCGAGCTCATGCGGCTGCCGTGGGCCATCGTCACCTTCACCGTGACGCTGACGTCGTTGTTCGTGCTGTGGCCCGTACTGCCGTTCATCGCGCGCGGCCTCGCCAACGTGGACCGGGCGATGGTGCGCGCGCTGTTGTCGCCCTCCGACGGACTGGAGCGGCGGATCGCCGAGTTGGAGTCGGACCGCGGAGTGGTCGTCGACACGGCCGCGGCCGATCTGCGGCGCATCGAGCGGGACCTGCACGACGGGGCGCAGGCGCGGCTGGTGGCGCTCGCGATGGGGCTCGGTCTGGCGAAGGAGAAGCTGCTGGAGGGCCAGGCCGACGAGACCGTCGCCGCCATGGTCGACGAGGCGCACGGCGAGGTGAAACTGGCGTTGCAGGAACTGCGGGACCTGGCACGCGGCATCCACCCCGCGGTCCTCACCGACCGCGGTCTGGACGCCGCGCTGTCCTCGGTCGGCGCCCGCTGCACGGTGCCGGTGAAGGTGACGGCCGACCTGCCGGGCCGTCCGGCCGCCGCCATCGAGGGCATCGCGTACTTCACGGTCTCCGAACTCCTTCAGAACGTCAGCAAGCACAGCGGTGCGCAGTCCGCCTCGGTCGATGTGTGGCGTTCGGAGAACCGCCTGCTCATACAGGTCTGGGACGACGGCCGCGGTGGCGCCGCCCTCGACGGCGGTACGGGAATGGCGGGGCTCGCGGACCGGCTCGGGGCGGTGGACGGCCTGTTCATCATCGACTCACCGGTCGGCGGACCCACGATGATCACGGCGGAGCTGCCGTGGCGGGACCGGACGGAGGTTGCCGAGGGGAAGTAGTCCGTGCGGGGGCCCGGGCCTGGCGAGGCCGACCACTGGCCATCGGACCAGACACCGGACCGGCCACCGGCCACCGGCTCCCGGCTCCCGGCCACCGGCTCCCGGCTTTCGGCTTTCGGCTTTCGGCTCCCGCGGTCCGGTCGCACGGGCTTTGCCCTCACCTCCTCCGCCCCCTCGCCCCGCGGCCGCCCCCGAACCGCCCCGGACCGCCCCGGAAGGGAACGCGTTCGGGGCGGTGCGCCTTGGACGCGGGCGGTGGTCCGAGGTGCCGTGCGTCCGTCTGACGTGCGGCGAACCGTGACGGTCGTCCGGGGTAGGGAAAACCCCCGGCCCAAGACCCCGACGCACTCCATGTTCCGGGAGCTCCGCACGGAGCACTGTGGAGTTACACCAGCGGACGAGTAGAAACGGACGGCGGCCATGGCCACGGAGTACGGGCAGGGATACGGGTGGGACGACGGCCCCGGATTCCGAGGGGAGGGCGCCGGAGAGCGGTGGCACCGGCTCCCCGCCGCGCTGCGGGCGCCGATCGAGGCCCGCAGCCTGCGTGAGTTCGTCTACCTGATGCTGAGCCTGCCGATCAGCATCGTCACCTTCACCTTCGCCGTGACGATGATGTCGCTCGGTGCGGGCCTGCTGATCACGTTCCTCGGCGTCCCGGTGCTCGCCGCGGGACTCGCGGGCTGCCGCGGACTGGGCGCGCTGGAACGGACGCGGGCCCGCGGGCTGCTGGGACTCGACGTCGCCGCACCGGAACCGCTGCGGATACGCAAGCAGGGCATGATGGGCTGGATAGGCGCGACGCTGAAGAGCGGAGCGTCCTGGCGACACCTCCTCTATACGGTGCTGCACCTCCCCTGGGCCGTGTTCGCCTTCTCCGTGGCCATCACCCTCTGGGTGGCCGGCTGGACGCTGCTGACGTACCCGCTGTGGTTCTGGCTGTTCCCGATGTACGGCGGACAGGGCGGATTGCAGCTGTACGGGGACGAGACGCACCGGATCTACCTGGACAACCCCTTCGAGATCACCGTGACCGCGCTGGTGGGGCTGCTGCTCACGCTGGCGACGCCGTGGATCGTGCGGGCGCTGACGTTGGTGGACCGGCTCCTCGTGGGCGGGCTGCTGGGGCCTTCGCTGCTGGCCACGCGAGTGGTGGAGCTGGAGTCGGACCGAGGTGTCGTGGTCGACACGGCGGCGGCCGACCTGCGGCGCATCGAGCGGGACCTGCACGACGGGGCGCAGGCGCGGCTGGTGGCGCTCGCGATGGATCTGGGCCTGGCAAAGGAGAAGCTCACGGAGGATCCGCAGGCGGCGGCACGGATGGTGAGCGAGGCGCACGGCGAAGTGAAGACCGCCCTGCAGGAGTTGCGGGACCTGGCTCGCGGCATCCATCCGGCCGTGCTGACGGACCGGGGCCTGGACGCGGCGCTGTCGTCGGTCGCCTCCCGCTGCACCGTTCCCGTGCAGGTCGAGGTCGATCTGCCGGCCCGGCCCGCGCCGGCCATCGAGGGGATCGCGTACTTCACCGTGTCCGAGTTGCTGCAGAACATCAGCAAGCACTCGCGGGCCACGCGGGCGACGGTCGATGTGTGGCGGATCGAGAACCGGCTCATGATCCAGGTCGTCGACAACGGGGTCGGTGGTGCGGACAGCACCGCGGGCTCCGGGCTCGCCGGGCTCGCCGGGCGGCTCGACGCGGTGGACGGCATCCTCGTCGTCGATTCGCCGGTGGCGGGGCCGACTCGGGTTACGGCCGAGTTGCCCTGGCGGGCGGCTTGAGATCCCCGTCCCGCGGGGTCGGATCGCCGGCCTCGCGGGACGACGCCGTTCTCCCGCCGGGTCGGATCGCCGGCCTCGCGGGACGACGCCGTCGTGGCTGAGCGCGCAGCTCCCCCGCGCCCTCGCTGAGCCGCCCCCACCGCAGGGCCGCGGCCCTGAACGCCTGCAAACTCGCCGCGCGCGAGCACCGATGCTGGGATGCTGGGTGCTGACGTATGTGCGGGGCGCTGGCGGGGACCGACCCGGTACGCGGTCCGGGATGGGCTGGGGGGCCGAAAAATCGTGGAGGACAGAGTGCGCGTGGTCATCGCCGAGGATTCAGTGCTGCTGAGGGAGGGCCTGACCCGGTTGCTGACCGACCGCGGGCACGAGGTGATCGCCGGAGTCGGTGACGGGGAGGCGCTGATCAAGACGATCACGGAGTTCGCGGCGCAGGACGCGCTGCCCGACGTCGTCGTCGCGGACGTCCGGATGCCGCCGACCCACACGGACGAAGGGGTCAAGGCGGCCGTGCAGTTGCGCAAGCAGCATCCCGGTCTCGGCGTCCTGGTGCTGTCGCAGTACGTGGAGGAGCAGTACGCCACCGAACTGCTGGCAGGTTCCAGCACCGGCGTCGGCTATCTCCTCAAGGACCGGGTAGCCGAAGTGAGGGAGTTCGTGGACGCGGTCGTCCGCGTGGCCCGCGGCGGCACCGCCCTCGACCCGGAGGTCGTCGCGCAACTGCTCGGGCGCAGCCGTAAGCAGGACGTCCTGGTGAGGCTCACCCCGCGGGAGAGGGAGGTCCTGGGACTCATGGCCGAGGGACGGACGAACTCCGCTGTCGCCCGGCAACTCGTGGTCAGCGACGGCGCGGTCGAGAAGCATGTGAGCAACATCTTCATGAAACTGGGCCTGTCCCAGAGCGACGGGGACCACCGGCGTGTTCTCGCCGTCCTCACCTACCTGAAATCCTGAGGGCCTGAAGACCTGACACAGCGCCAGAAGTTTGCGCCAGGACTCCAGCACGACCCGAGCACCAGAACCAGAAGTAGAAACGGGACCAGAAGCAGAACCAGAACAGAACCAAAAGCAGAACCAGAGGATGAGCACGGAGCGTCTGCACAGGTAACGCCGGGGGGCGGAGCAATCGTGGCAGAACAGGGTGTACGGCAGTCCCGAAACGACGTCCATTGTGCGAACGTCCAGGGGCTGACGCCCCTTGCCGACGTAGGGTTGGGCCCGGGCAGGCCTGCGGGAGGGCCACGCCCGGACAGCCGCCTCGAAGGAGGTCCACTTCAGTGACCAGTCAGGTCAGCAGTCCAGCTGAGCAGGCCGACGGTGCCGTCGTAGGAGAACAGCGCAAACCAGCGGGTGAGAAGGACGTACGCCGACTCGATCGGGTGATCATCCGATTCGCGGGGGACTCCGGTGACGGTATGCAACTCACCGGAGACCGCTTCACCTCCGAGACGGCATCATTCGGAAACGACCTTTCGACACTGCCGAACTTCCCCGCCGAGATCCGTGCGCCCGCAGGTACCCTGCCGGGCGTTTCGTCTTTCCAGCTGCATTTCGCGGACCACGACATCCTCACTCCGGGTGACGCGCCCAACGTCCTGGTGGCCATGAACCCGGCCGCTCTGAAGGCGAACATCGCCGACGTGCCGCGCGGCGCGGAGATCATCGTCAACACGGACGAGTTCACCAAACGAGCCATGGCCAAGGTCGGCTGGGCCGCGAACCCGCTGGAGGACGGCACCCTCGACGGGTACAGCATCCACCCCGTCCGCCTCACCACGCTGACCGTCGAGGCGCTCAAGGAGTTCGACCTGCCCCGCAAGGAGGCGGAGCGCAGCAAGAACATGTTCGCGCTGGGCCTGCTGAGCTGGATGTACCACCGGCCGACCGAGGGCACCGAGAAGTTCCTGGCCACCAAGTTCGCCAAGAAGCCCGACATCGCGGCGGCCAACATCGCCGCGTTCCGGGCGGGCTGGAACTTCGGCGAGACCACCGAGGACTTCGCCGTCTCGTACGAGGTCGCCCCCGCCACCCATACCTTCCCGACGGGCACGTACCGGAACATCTCCGGGAACCTGGCCCTGTCGTACGGTCTGATCGCCGCGAGCCGGCAGGCCGACCTGCCGCTCTACCTCGGCTCGTACCCGATCACGCCGGCCTCCGACATCCTGCACGAGCTGAGCAAGCACAAGAACTTCGGTGTGCGGACCTTCCAGGCCGAGGACGAGATCGCCGGGATCGGCGCCGCCCTGGGCGCGGCCTTCGGCGGCTCGCTGGCCGTGACCACGACGTCGGGCCCCGGGGTGGCACTCAAGAGCGAGACGATCGGGCTCGCCGTCTCCCTCGAACTGCCGCTGCTGGTCATCGACATCCAGCGCGGCGGACCTTCGACCGGGCTGCCGACCAAGACCGAGCAGGCTGACCTGCTGCAGGCGATGTACGGGCGCAACGGCGAGGCGCCGGTTCCGATCGTGGCCCCCCGGACGCCCGCCGACTGTTTCGACGCGGCCCTTGAGGCGGCCCGGATCGCGCTCGCGTACCGCACGCCGGTGCTGCTGCTCTCGGACGGCTACCTGGCCAACGGCTCCGAACCATGGCGGATCCCCGACACCGACGAACTCCCGGACCTGCGCGTGCAGTTCGCCCGGGGCCCCAACCACACGCTGGATGACGGCACCGAAGTCTTCTGGCCGTACAAGCGCGACCCCCAGACCCTGGCCCGCCCGTGGGCGATCCCCGGCACACCGGGGCTCGAGCACCGCATCGGCGGCATCGAGAAGCAGGACGGCACGGGCAACATCTCGTACGACCCGGCCAACCACGACTTCATGGTCCGTACGCGGCAGGCGAAGATCGACGGCATCGACGTACCGGACGTGCAGGTCGACGACCCGCACCGCGGCGCCGCCAACACCCTTGTTCTGGGCTGGGGTTCGACCTACGGGCCGATCACCGCGGCGGTACGGCGGCTGCGGGCGGCCGGGGAGCACATCGCGCAGGCCCATCTGCGGCACCTCAACCCCTTCCCGCCCAATCTCGGCACGGTGCTGAGGCATTACGAGAAAGTGGTCATCCCCGAGATGAACCTCGGGCAGCTGGCCACGCTGGTCCGGGCGAAGTACCTGGTGGACGCCCACTCGTACAACCAGGTGAACGGCATGCCGTTCAAGGCTGAGCAACTCGCCACGGCTCTCAAGGAGGCCATCGATGGCTGAGACGACCACGGAAGGCTCGGGCACGATCGAGGCGCTCACTCTGGTGCCCAAAGCCGAGGCCAAGCAGTCCATGAAGGACTTCAAGTCCGATCAGGAAGTGCGCTGGTGCCCCGGCTGCGGTGACTACGCGGTCCTCGCCGCCGTACAGGGCTTCATGCCCGAACTCGGCCTGGCGAAGGAGAACATCGTCTTCGTCTCGGGCATCGGCTGTTCCTCCCGCTTCCCGTACTACATGAACACGTACGGGATGCACTCCATCCACGGCCGCGCGCCCGCCATCGCGACCGGTCTGGCATCGTCCAGGCAGGACCTGTCGGTGTGGGTGGTCACCGGTGACGGGGACGCGCTGTCCATCGGCGGCAACCATCTGATCCACGCGCTGCGCCGGAACGTGAACCTGAAGATCCTGCTGTTCAACAACCGGATCTACGGGCTGACCAAGGGCCAGTACTCCCCCACCTCCGAGGTCGGGAAGATCACGAAGTCGACGCCGATGGGCTCGCTGGACGCGCCCTTCAACCCGGTGTCCCTGGCCATCGGCGCGGAGGCGTCCTTCGTGGCGCGGACGGTGGACTCCGACCGCAAGCACCTCACCGAGGTCCTGCGGCAGGCGGCGGCCCACCCGGGCACGGCGCTGGTGGAGATCTACCAGAACTGCAACATCTTCAACGACGGCGCCTTCGAGGTCCTGAAGGACAGGCAACAGGCGCAGGAGGCGGTGATCCGCCTGGAACACGGGCGGCAGATCCGCTTCGGCGCCCTGCTGGAGGACGGTCTCGGTTCGAAGGGTGTCGTGCGCGACGCGCTGACCGGGGACCTGAAGGTCGTCACCGTCACCCCGGACAACGAGTCGCTGATCCTGGTCCACGACGCGCACTCCGCGTCGCCGACCACGGCGTTCGCGCTGTCCCGCCTCGCCGACCCGGACACACTGCACCACACCCCGATCGGTGTCCTGCGGTCCGTCGACCGCCCGGTCTACGACACGCAGATGGCCGACCAGCTCGACACCGCCATCGAGCAGAACGGCAAGGGCGATCTGTCGGCGCTGCTCACCGGCGGAGACGCCTGGACGGTCGTCGGCTGAGCACTGCCACTCGTTCTACGAGGCCCGGTTCCGGAGTCGGTTCCCGATCCCGCTCCTGTTCCTGTCCGTGTCAGGACCGGGCCTCGTCGTACGCCTTGCGGGCCTTCTCCACGTCGTCCATCCGGTTCTCGGTCCACAGCGCCAGGGCGAGGACCTGTTCGGCGGCCTCGCGGCCCAGGTCGGTGAGTGAGTAGTCGACGCGCGGCGGGATGACCGGCTTGGCGTCCCTGTGCACGAGCCCGTCGCGCTCCAGGGTCTGCAGGGTCTGGGTGAGCATCTTCTCGCTGACCCGGCCGATCGCCCGGCGCAGCTCGCTGAAGCGGTACGAGCGCTCCCTGAGCTCGATCAGGACGAGGACGCCCCAACGGCTGGTGACGTGCTCCAGAACGAGGCGGTACGGGCACATCTCCTCGCCGACGACGTACCCCAGCATCGCGCTCACCCTTGTGCTTGCCGCCGCGGGCGCCGGGGCCGACGTCGTCCTCGCCGCTGCGCCGGTTGCCGCGTTCACTGCCGGGGTGCTTACGTCCATGCCGGTACCTTACTTCAAAGTGGGTACTTTCGAATAGATAGTGCACTCCGTATGGTGAGTGAGTACCTACCTCACAAGGAGTTGTTTCCACCATGAGCATTGTCGTCACCGGAGCTACCGGACACCTCGGCAAGCACGTCATCGAGGGACTGCTGGAGAAGGTCCCGGCCGACCAGGTCACCGCCGTCGTCCGCAGCGAGGCGAAGGCCGCGGACTTCGCCGCCCGCGGGGTGCGGATCGCGGTCGCCGACTACAACACTCCCGAGACCTTCGACGGAGTCTTCTCCGCCGGCGACAAGGTGCTGCTCATCTCGGGCAACGAGTTCGACAAGGGCCGGGTCGCCCAGCACAAGGTCGTCCTCGACGCCGCCGCGGCCGCCGGTGTCTCGCTCCTCGCCTACACCAGCGCTCCCGGCAGCCTGACCGCCGCGCTGGCCGACGACCACCGGGACACCGAGGCCGCGATCCTGGAGTCCGGCCTGACGTACGCCCTGCTGCGCAACGGCTGGTACAACGAGAACTACACCGAGAACCTGGCCCCGGTCCTGGAACACGGCGCCGTCGTCCAGGCAGCCGGCGAAGGCAGGGTCTCCGGAGCCTCCCGCGCGGACTACGCGGCCGCCGCCGTGGCCGTACTGACCGGCGAGGGCCACGAGAACAAGACGTACGAGCTGGGCGGCGACACGGCGTTCGACTTCACCGAGTACGCCGCTGCGGTGTCGAAGGCGTCCGGCAAGGAGATCGCGTACAACGACGTCCCGGCCGAGGTGTTCAAGGGCATCCTGACCGGCGCCGGGCTGCCCGAGCCGTTCGCCGCGATCCTGGCCGGCGTGGACGAGTCCATCGCGAAGGGCGAGCTGGTCATCACCAGCGGCGACCTGTCCCGGCTGACCGGCCGGCCGACCACGCCGATCGCGGAGTCGGTCGCGGCCGCGCTCAAGGGCTGAGCCCCTCCCCCAGGTTCGGGTCCGGGCCGTCTCCCAGGTCCGGGTCCAGGCCCCGAACGAGCACCCCCGCCTGTCATGACCGTATGCCGATACGGACATGACACGCGAGGGTGCTTGGCGCTACCTTCTTGGAGGCTGCACGTGGCTCGGACGCCGCGGGATCCTCGGCCGGGTGAGATGGACAAGAAGGAGAGGCCGTGCCGGTGGAGTCCAAGGGCGAGCCGCCCATAGGTCCGGAGTCCAAGGGCGAACAACGGATCGGTCTGCTGAACGGCTTCGCGGCCTACGGCATGTGGGGGATCGTTCCCCTCTTCTGGCCGCTCCTCGAACCCGCCGGCGCCGGGGAGATCCTCGCCCACCGCATGGTCTGGTCGCTCGGCTTCGTGCTCATCGCCCTCGCCGTGACGCGTCGCTGGGCCTGGGCCGTGCCTCTACTGCGGCAGCCGCGCAGGCTGGGCCTGATCACCGTCGCCGCGTCCGTCATCACCATCAACTGGGGCGTCTACATCTGGGCCGTGAACACCGGCCACGTGGTGGAGGCGTCCCTCGGTTACTTCATCAACCCGCTCGTCACCATCGCGATGGGCGTCCTGCTCCTCAAGGAGCGGCTGCGCCCCGCGCAGTGGGCGGCGGTCGGCATCGGCTTCGCCGCGGTGCTCGTGCTGACCGTCGGATACGGTCAGCCGCCGTGGATCTCCCTGTGCCTCGCCTTCTCGTTCGCCACGTACGGGCTGGTGAAGAAGAAGCTCAACCTCAGCGGGCTGGAGTCGCTGGCCGCGGAGACCGCGATCCAGTTCCTGCCCGCGCTCGGCTATCTGCTGTGGCTGTCGTCCCAGGGGGACGCGACCTTCGGTGGCGAGGGCGCCGGACATGCTGCGCTGCTGGCCGCGACCGGTCTGGTGACCGCCCTGCCGCTCGTGTGCTTCGGCGCGGCGGCGATCCGGGTGCCGCTGTCCACGCTGGGGCTGCTGCAGTACCTGGCGCCGGTGCTGCAGTTCCTGCTCGGCATCCTGTACTTCCACGAGGCCATGCCTCCCCAGCGGTGGGCCGGGTTCGCTCTGGTGTGGGCCGCGTTGTCCCTGCTGACGTGGGATGCGCTGCGGACGGCCCAGCGGTCGAGGACGGTCCTGCGGAACGCGGCAGCCGCTGCGGCCTCAGCAACCGCGGAGGCCGCAACGGAGGCTGCGGGTACGGGTACAGGTACGGCTACAGGTACGGATTGGGCTGCGGATACGGCTGCGGATGCGTCCGCCGGAACATCCGCCGGAACATCCGCCGAGATGGAACTCGGCCGTCAGTAGTCGGTGTCCTTGCCGAGGAACAGTTCGGCGAAGCCGGCCGCGGCGGCGGGCGAGCCGAGGGTCCGCCGCAGCCGTGCCCTCGCTACGCCCGCGCGGAACGGATCGCCGGACGAGGCGCCGTGGTACACCTCGGAGAGCCACTGCGAGAACTCCTGGTACTGCCACACCCGTCGCAGACACGCCGCCGAGTAGCCGCGCAGCCCGCTCTCGTCCCCCTTGCCGTAGTGGGCCACGAACGCGTCGCCGAGCAGGAGTGAGTCGTGGATCGCGAGGTTCATGCCCTTCGCGCCGATCGGCGCGAGCAGATGGGCCGAGTCCCCCGCCAGGTACAGCCGCCCGTACGCCATCGGCTCGACCACGTAGTTGTGCATGGCCAGGACCCGCTTCTCGATGAGCTTGCCCTCGATGAGCGGCGGGGCCCCGTCCGCCGCGAGCCGTTCGTGCAGCTCGGACCACACGCGTTCGTGCGACCAGTTGTCCGGATCGTCGCCGGGCGGGCATTCGAGGTAGTAGCGGGTGACCTGCGGGCTGCGGGCCATGTGACCGGCGAACCCGCGCGGATGGATACCGAAGACAACACAGTCGGAGGACGGGGGCGCCTCGGCGAGCAGTGCCAGCCAGCCGACGCCGAAGTCGTGCCGGGCGATCGTGACGTGTTCCGACGGCAGACAGTCCCGGGTCACACCGCGTGCACCGTCGCAGCCCGCTATGAAATCGCAGTCGAGCCGGACGCGTTCACCCGTCCGGGGATCCGTGTACGCCACCGAGGGCCGGTCCGTGTCGATCCCGGCCGGCTCGACGTCGCGGACGCCGAAGCGGATGTCGCCGCCGCGGACGTCCGCATACTCACGCACCAGGTCCGTCACCAGGAGCGGCTGCGGATAGACGAAGTGGCGCTGGCCCGACACATCCGCGTACGGGAACCTGTGGTGCTCCCCCGCGAGCCGGAACTCGCACTCGGTGTGCACCACGGTGTTCTGCAGCAGCCTGTCCGCGAGGCCCCGCCCGTCCAGCGCGCGGACCGCCCACTCCTCCAGGAAACCCGCGCGCGGTCGCTGCTCGACGAACTCCCTGCTCTCGTTCTCCAGCACCACGCAGTCCACGGAGGCGGCCCGCAGGATGTTGGCCAGGGTGAGCCCGGCGGGTCCGGCACCCACGACGACGACGCTGGTGCGCTGCGGAGTGACAGGCTGTGGGGTGGCGGGCTGCGAGGTGGCAGACGGGACGGAGGCGTCAGCGGTCATGCGAACAGTGTGACTCCTCCCCTCGGATAAATCCGGGGGGCTTCTCCTGTCGGTGGCTAGGCCACGTCGGGAAGGACCAGCCCGGCCCTGATGGCGATGTTGAGCGCACCGACGTGGTCGGCGTTGGCGGTGTGTCCGCACCAGGTGCACTCGAACTTCTCTTGCGTGGTGCGGTTCTCCGCGCTTACGTGCCCGCAGGCGGGGCAGGTGCGGGAGGTGTTGCGGGGGTCCACCGGGATCAGTACACGACCGGCGCTTTCAGCCTTGTGCGCGAGAATGCCCAGGAACACCCCCCAACCCGCGTCGTGGATGCTCTTGTTCAGCCCGGCTTTGGCCGCCGCGCCGTTCGGCAGGAAGCTGCCGGGCTGCCCCGGGTCGGCCTTGGGCTCGGGGGCGCGGACCATGTTGGCGATGCTCAGGCGCTCGTGTGCGATCGTGTCGTAGTCGCGGACCATCTCAAGCGCGGTCTTGTGCGCGTAGTCGGTGCGCTGACGGCTCACCTTGCGGTGCAGCCCCGCGACTTTCCCGACCGCGCGCCGATGCCTGGCGGTGCGGTTCTCATGCTTGCGGCGGGGGAACGTCTTGAGGGCGCGCTGCGCGTCGGCGAGGGCATCGGCGTTGCGCTTGCCGTGCCTGGGGTTGCGCAGGTGCACGCCCTCGGAGGTGGTCAGGAAATGAGCTACGCCCATGTCGATTCCGGTCACCGCGCCGGTTGAGGGGAGTGGTTCGGCGGGCACCTCGTCGCAGGCAAGGACCACGTACCACTGCCGTCCCTCGCGTTTGACTGAGACCGTCTTGACCCGGCCGCGCACAGGGCGGTGCTGGTGTACGCGGACGTGTCCGACGCCTTGCAGGCGGACGCGGGTGACCGGGTCGTGCGGCGTGCTGTCCCAGCGGCAGCCGTCCCCGTCCTTGGGGAACTCCACCGCGTCGAACCAGTTGACCCCACGAAAACGCGGATAGCCAGGAATTTCCCCGGACTTGACCCGGCGAAAGAACGCCTGCATCGCCTTGTCCAGGCGGCGCAGCGTCGCCTGCTGTGAGCTGAACGACCAGCGTCCCTGACGCTCCGGGTCGAACGCCCGGATGTCCTTGAGCTGCGCGGACTGCATGCCGTACTTGATGCTGGTCTTCGAGCTGTGCCGGTAGGCGTCGCGGCGTTCCTGCAGAGCCCCGTTGTAGAGCGAACAATGGTCGGCCAGTATCGCGGTCAGCGCGGCGCCCTGGCTCACGGTGGGACGGAGGAGGAACTTATACGCGCGGTGCACGATCGGCCTCCTCCTTCTGCCGCTTGGTCCAGGGGCGTTCCCACTGGGTGTCGATGTACTTCTCCACCGTGTCCGCGCTGACCGCGCCAGCCGAGGCGGCGAAGAACGACGACGACCACAGCGTCGGCATGCTCGACTTCAGATGCGGGAACTCCTGCCGGAGCACGCGTGAGGTGAAACCCTTGAACTGGTTCGCCACGTACGAGGCGGAAGCCTTCGGCTCGTGCTTGACGAACAGGTGGACGTGATCGGGCATCACCTCAAGGACGATGATCTCCCAGCCCTTCTCGGCGGCCTTCGCCTCGATCAGCTCACGCAGCCGGACCGCGACCCGGCCACCGAGGACCCGGCGGCGGTACTTCGGACACCACACCACGTGCAGCCCCAAGTCGTACACACCGCCAGAATACTGGCGAACCCTCCGTGTCACAGTCACGACGATCACTATACACGTGACACACATCTAGTCATCCAGGCCTGCTGTTGGGCCGGGTCGGCTGGCCTCCGAGGATGGTGGAGGTGGGGGGAAGTGTCGGGAATGCCGGAGAGGGGTGGCCACGACCCAATCGCTGGCGACCTGGACGGAGACACATCAAGGGGGCGAGCAAGTGCGGCGGGGGCAAGAACCGTCAGTCGTCCCCCTCGGCCCGGCGGGCCCGATGCGTCCGCACCTTGTGGAGGTTGCCGCAGTGCTCCATCGCGCACCAGCGCCGACGCCCGGGCCGTGACGTGTCGACGAACAACAGTTGGCAATTACCGGACCCGCACTCCCTGAAACGGTCCGCGTACGGCCCGGTGAGGAGTTCGACCGCCTCACGGGCGACGGTCGCCAGCAGCCGGGGGACGGTCGCACCCGGCGCCCAACCGCGTGAACCGTCCGGCTCGATACGGGCGGCGAGCGGCGCCCCGGCCGCGACCGCGTTGACGATGTCGAGTTCACGGGCTCCCGCGGGCCGGCCATGAGCGCGGTCGGCGATGACCTGGAAGAGCGCGTCGCGCAGGGCTCGTGTTTGCGCCAACTCCCGCTCTGTCACCGTTATTTCGAGGCCACCCGGCAAGCGGCTCCGCTCCACCCAGCGCAGCAGGTCCGCGGGTTCGTGCAACGCCTCGAAGCGCGCGAACTCCCCCGGCCCGCCCGTCGTCAGGAGCTCCGTGCACAGCGCCCCCGCGTCGAAGAGGTACCGCTTACCGCCGTACGACACGAGAGGCAGTCCGGGCGACTTGCTTGTCCGCTCACTCACGTAACCACTATAACTGGTTACCATGACACAGGCCTCCTCACCTCAGTCGGTACCCGCGTCCGCACCCGGCCCCACGCCTGCCCCCATCTCCGACCCCGCGCCCCTGCACTGGAAACTCGTCGTCGACACCGCCGACCCGCACGCCCAGGCGGATTTCTGGGGTGCCGCCCTCGGTTACCTGGTCGAGGACCACAGCGCGCTGATCGAGCGTCTGCTGAGTCTCGGCGCGGTACCTCCCGAACTCGTCGTCGAGTCGCACGGCCGCCACGCGTGGCGGGACGCGACGGGAGTACGGCATCCTCAGGACCCGTACGAGAAGGAGAGCGGGACGGGGCTCGGGCGGCGGCTGCTCTTCCAGCGCGTACCGGAGCCGAAGACCGTGAAGAACCGGCTGCACATCGACCTGCACACCAAGGGCAGCAAGCGGGAGGCGGAGGTCGCGCGGCTGACCGGGCTGGGGGCGACGGTCATCCGGGAGGTGAAGGAGCCGTCCGGCGAGTGGGTGGTGATGGCGGACCCGGAGGGCAACGAGTTCTGCCTCCACTGACGCACCACGATCCGCATACCGGCGGCACTCGCAGTGACCGCGGCGATCGTCGACCGGCGCACGTCAGGAACGCCGAGAACCACGGGAACGTCAAGAACCACGGGAACGCCAGGAACGCCAGGGCCATCAGGAACGCCGGCTATCCGTTATGCGAACACGGCTGACCGAATTGTGCTCTTGACGGGACGTCAGCCTCAGCTTCACCATCAGGCACTCATTTCCGCAGGGATTCCAAGGAATCCAAAGGAATTCGGAGCCCCCCACATGAAGCTCTCCATTCCCGGACGCGCCACGGGTGCCGCCGCGCTGGCGTTCGCCGCGTTGCTCACCACGAGCGCGATAGCCGACGCCGCGCCCGCACGCGTGGCCGCCGCACCGGACATACCCGTGGCCAACGTCAAGGCCCACCTCGCACAGCTGCAGTCCATAGCCACCGCCAACGGCGGCAACCGCGCCCACGGCCGCACCGGCTACAAGGCCTCCCTCGACTACGTGAAGGCCAAGCTGGACGCGGCCGGCTTCACCACCACCATCCAGCAGTTCACCTCCTCCAGCCGGGTCGGCTACAACCTGATCGCCGACTGGCCCGGCGGCGACGCCAACCAGGTCGTCATGGCGGGCTCCCACCTCGACAGCGTCACGGCGGGGGCCGGCATCAACGACAACGGGTCGGGTTCGGCGGCCGTCCTGGAGGCCGCGCTCGCCGTGTCCCGGACGCAGTACCAGCCCACGAAGCACCTTCGGTTCGCCTGGTGGGGAGCGGAGGAGCTGGGCATGGTCGGCTCGCGCTACTACGTCAACAGCCTCTCCACCGCCAACCGCGCGAAGATCAGCGGCTATCTGAACTTCGACATGATCGGGTCACCGAACCCGGGCTACTTCGTCTACGACGACGACCCGACCATCGAGAAGACCTTCAAGAACTACTTCACCGGTCTCGGCGTCGCGACCGAGATCGAGACCGAGGGCGACGGCCGCTCGGACCACGCCTACTTCAAGAATGCGGGCATCCCCGTCGGCGGCCTCTTCACCGGCGCCGAAACCACCAAGTCCACGGCCCAGGCCGCCAAGTGGGGCGGCACGGCGGGCGTGGCGTTCGACCGCTGCTACCACTCCTCGTGCGACACGACGACCAACATCAACGACACCGCCCTCAACCGCAACAGTGACGCGCTCGCGTACGCGGTGTGGGAGCTGTCGAAGTAGACCTGATCCAGGGACCGGGCCGGGTCCAGAGAGCGGGCCGGGTCCAGAGACCGGCCCGCTCGCGGGGTAGCCGACGACTGCATGCGTGCGCACATACCGCATACGCATGCAGTCGCTCCTCCTCCGCAGCGACAGCGGCAGCGGCAGCGAGCCCGGAGACGTACTGACCGGCTTCCGTCGCCCTACGCGGTGATGTCCTTCGTCGTGAACCGCGCCCAGGCCGCCGTGCCGAACACCGCCGCGTACAACGCCTGGAGTTCGAGGTTGCGGATCAGGTCGTCCCAGTAGACGGGATCGCGCATGAGGTCGGCGAAGGACAGCCAGTAGTGCGAGAAGAAGTACGGCTGCAGCGCGTGGAGCTGGGGTATCTGGTCGAGGATCTGCACGGTGATGAGCAGGCCGACGGTCGTCGCCATCGCCGCGATCCCGCTGTTCGTCAGGGTCGAGACGAACAGGCCCAGCGCCGCGACCCCGATCAGTGACGCGGCGACGATCAGCGCGATCAGCAGCGCCCGGGCCAGCCCCTCGCCGAAGCTGATGCGCGTGCCGGAGATCGTCGTCACCTCGCCCAGCGGGAACAGGAGCGCGCCCACGATGAGTGCCGAGGTCGCCACGACGAGTGTCGCGATGACGCAGAAGGCCAGCGTGGTCGCGTACTTGGTGACCAGCAGACGCGTACGCCCAGCCGGGGCGACCAGCAGATAGCGCAGTGTCCCCGCGTTGGCCTCGCCCGCTATCGCGTCGCCCGCGACGACGCCGACCGCCATCGGCAGGAAGAACGGCAGCGTGGCGGCCAGCGCGGTGAACACCAGGAACAGTCCGTTGTTGGTGATCTGCGCGATGAACGCCGGCCCCTCGCCCCCGCCGCCTCCGGCGGACGACCCGTCGCTCGTCTCGACCTTGATCGCGATGCCGACCAGCACCGGCACGGCGGCGAGCACCCCGAGCAGCGCGATGGTCCGCCAGCGGCGGAGCGTGGTGCTCAGCTCGTTGCGCAGCAGGCCGAGAGTCCACAGCGGGCTCGGCGCCCGTCCCGCGGCGGCCTTCCCAGCAGTCTTCTCCACGGCCTTCTCCGCGGCCTTCTCCGCGACCGTCTCCGCAGTCGGCGACTCGGCGGCCTCAGCCCGCGACATCGAATCCCTCCCCTGTGAGCGCCACGAACGCGTCTTCGAGCGAGGCCCTCTCGACCCCGAAGCCGCGGACTCGGACACCCGCCGTCACCAAGGCCGCGTTCACCTCGGCGAGATCGCGCTCCGGTGGATCGGCGCTCACCCGGTCCCCGGCGACCACGACATCACTCACGCCCTGTTCCTTCAGCACCCGGGCCGCGTCGCCCGGATCGGGCGTGGTCACGACGAGCCGGCCACGCGCGCCCGCCGCGAGCTCGGACACCGGGCCCTGGGTGATCAGCCGGCCCTGGGCCATCACCGCGGCGTGCGAGCAGACCTGCTCGATCTCGTCGAGCAGATGCGAGGAGAGGAACACGGTCGTGCCGTCCGACGCCAGCTCACGGATCAGTGCGCGGATCTCCCGCATCCCCTGCGGGTCGAGCCCGTTGGTCGGCTCGTCCAGCACGAGCAGTTTCCGGGGCTGGAGCAGCGCGGCCGCGAGCCCGAGCCGCTGTTTCATCCCCAGCGAGTAGGCCTTCGCCTTCTTGCCCGCGGCGGCCGTCAGCCCGACCCGGTCGAGTGCGGTCGCCACGCGCGTACGCCGGGTGCGCGGGTCGGCGGCCGGGTCTGCGGAGTCGTACCGCAGAAGGTTGTCGCGGCCGGAGAGGAAGCCGTAGAGAGCCGGTCCCTCGATGAGCGCGCCCACGTGCGGCAACACGGTTCGGGTGGCGCGTGGCATGGGCCTGCCCAGTACGCGTGCCGTCCCCGAGGTCGGCTCGATCAAACCCATGAGCATTCTGATGGTGGTCGTCTTCCCGGAGCCGTTCGGCCCGAGGAAGCCGAAGACGCTGCCTGCCGGGACGGCCAGGTCGAGGCCGTCGACGGCGAGCTGTCCGCCGCGGTAGCGCTTGGTGAGCGCGCGGGTGGCGATCACGGTGTCGCTCGTATCGCCCGTGTCCCCCTTGCCACCCGTGTCGCCCGCATCCGCCATGTCGCCGTCCGCGGTGGACAGTTCCGCCATCGACTCCCTCAATCCGCCGTGCCGTCGAGGACCGCTGCTCGGCCCCTTCCTGGCCCCTGCCCGAACGCTGCTGAACGCTGTTTCCAGGGGATCGGCAGGACCTACTTCGCCGCGTTGGCCGCCTTCACCAGCGCGTCCTTGGTGACCGCGCCCGCATAGACCTTGCCGTCGTCCGTGATCAGCGCGTTGACCAGGCGGGTCGAGAAGACCGTGCCCGAGCCGAACTTGCCGCTCACGTGGTCGCCCAGCGAGTCCAGGAAACGGCCCGCGTCGCCCGCGCCGGAGTTCTCCGACGGCATGCCCTTGCCGCCTCCGGTGTCGAACCGGGCTATGGAGCTCCAGCCCTCACCGATGACGTTCAGGCCCTCGAACCCCTTGCCCAGGTCCTCGCTGCCCTCGGGATGCGCCTTGTGCCCCTTGCCCGCCCGGCCCTCGGACTTCAGCTCGTCGCCCTCGGTGACCTTCGCGCCCTTCGGCGGGCTGAAGTCGAAGGTGGACGCGGACGGCTTGGAGAAGTCGACCTCGGTGAAGCCCGCGTCGATGACGGCCGCGCCACCGCTCGCCGGGGTGAGCGTGAACTTCAGCGGCAGACCGGTCTTCGCGTCCACGGCGATGGAGATCGCGCCGACCGTCGACCCGGACTGCTTCGGCTTGATCAGCAGCTTGTAGGCGTCCCGGCCGGCGACCTGCGCCGTACCGTCGACGGTCACGGACGTCGTGTCGTCGGCCGCCTTCAGCGCCTCGTCGGCCAGCTCCTTGGGCGTGGCCGGCACGTCCTCGGACCTGCCCTTCGTCCCCTTCCCGGCGGAACCGGAGGGGGCGTCCTTCATGTGGTACGCCTCGTTCGACGCGCTGTCGTACGCCCACACGTCGCCGCCGTTGTGGATCACGCTGTACTCGGCGGCCTTGTCGAGGAGCGACAGCTTCTGCTTGTCCTCGCCGTCGGCCGCGACCCGCAGCGTGTGCGTACCGGACGCCAGTTCCATCAGTTTGGACGACGGGTCCGCGGACGAGCCCGAGCCGTCGCGCCCGCCGCCCGTCGCGCCGCCCAGGCTGCTCTCCAGGCCGCCGAGGTCCGGCAGGCCCAGGTCCGTACTGATCTTCACCGTGCCGGACAACTGCTGTACGTCCGAAGCGGCGATCTTCTCGATGAGCTGCTGGGCGCTGACATCCGGCAGGTCGGGATCACCGGAACCCGCGAACGCCGGGACCAGCCCGATGGTCACCGCCGCCACCCCCACCACCGCAACGGGAACGACGTACCGCGCGGCTTTGCGCCGGCCGACGCGCATGTCGTCGGCCTCGTCCCCGGTCGTACTGTCGTCGGATTCGTACGGTGCCATGTGCCCTACCTCCGTCGTCGGCGGCGGCTTACCGTCCACGCACTCGTCCACCCCTGGCCGCCATTGTCACCCGAACTCCTGTGAAGTGGTGTTTCCCATTTGACCAAATCGGCCGTCGTTAAGCGTCAGACCTCGGAGCCAACTCCGCGTACACCTGCGGTATGACACGGGTGGACGGCGCCTCCCCCGACCCGTAGGGGTCGTGCGGGGGAAACGCCGTCCGTGTAACCCGGTAACCCGGCGAAGCGAGATGCAACCCTCTCAGAGGGCCCGAGGCCCACCGATCGGTCCGGGAGCCCGAGGCCCACCCGTGACCGGTGTGCCGTCAGGGAACCGGGCCTACCGGTTCACGAAGACGTAGTCCGCCCCGTACGGCACTCCTACGATCTTGCCCACCTTGCAGGAGCCGGCCGGAGCCACCCCGCCCACGGTGTTCAGCCGCAGAATCTCCGCGGTACCCGCGAGCAGACCCCGGTGCTTGCCGGACTGCGTGGCCCTGAGGTCCAGTTCGGGAATGTTCTTGTCGCCGTTCGGGGTCTTGGAGATCAGCGATCCGGTGACCGCGCTGCGATCGACCGCGATCCACTGCGGAGTCCCCGAGTTGGGCTTCACGAACGAGTGAGCGATGGGGCCGCCGAGCAGGGCGCGCACATCACGCTGCGCGAAGGCCGTGGTGCCGTCGGCCGACTTCTTGCACTCGTAGATCTGCTTGCCCTTGATGACGGAGGCCTGGAAGTTGTTCAGCGCGTGCCGGAAGCCGAAGCCCGTGGTGACCTTGTGCAGCTGGCCGCGGACGGCCCCGCCCGGGAACTCGGCGGTGTGCAGGTTGGCGTAGAAGCTGCCCGGATCGGCCTTCAGCTTGCCGAGCAGGGCGGCGTCCTTGACCTTGACCGTGCCGGTGACCGTGCGCCCCTCCGCGTTGTCGAGCAGCTTGGTGAAGTCGACCTTGACGCCGCCGTTGACCGCCTTGGCGCCCTGATGGATGTGGAGCATGATCGGCTTGCCGGTGCCCCGCCACTTGACGGCGACGGACACCTTGTCGCCCTTGACCTTGACGAACTCGAGCGCCGCGCCGTCCTTGTCGCCGACCGCGGGGCCGCCCTGGACCGGTACCTCGTTCGCGCCGTTCAGGCTGGCGGCGAGGATGGTGCCGCCCTTGCCGCCGGCGAGAGCGCCGCTCTGTACCTCGATGGACCGGTCACCGTGCCCCGCGTGACCCGTGCTCGTACTGGAGCTGGAACTCCTGTCGGCGCTCCCGCTGTGAGCGACCGCCGGGATGACGGCGGCGGCGACACCGGCCGCGGCGGCCACCGCGACACCGGACATGACGAGGCTCTTGCGACGCTGTGCGAACGTAACGATCGTCCCCATGATTCTTTTTCTCCCCGTAGTTCCGCCGACGCCCCCTGCGTCAGCTTCTGCACTGGATTACGGAACGAATCTCAGACTGGACTCATTCCAAGCATGTGACCTGCGTCACACAAAAGGGGAGATCCTGGAGAAGGGGAAAGACGTGCAGGTCAGCCCGCCCGGTGTACCACCGCGTCACACAGCTCCACCAGAGCCGCCTTCGCGTCACACTCCGGGAGCGGTGCCAACGTGGCGCGGGCGTCCTCCGCATACCGCACGGTGTCGCGGCGGGCCTGCTCCAGCGCGGGGTGGACGCGCAGCCTTGCCAGCGCCTCCGCATGCCGGGCGTCGTCCGTCAGGTCCGACGCGAGCAGTTCGGACAGGGCGATGTCCTCGGCGAGTCCCAGCCGCTTCACGCGCTCGTGCAGTCGCAGCACCGGCATCGTCGGAATGCCCTCGCGCAGATCGGTGCCCGGCGTCTTGCCGGACTCGCGCGAGTCGCTCGCGATGTCCAGCACGTCGTCGGCGAGCTGGAAGGCGACCCCGAGCCGCTCTCCGTACTGCGTCAGCACGTCGACGACTGTCTCGTCGGCGCCCGACATCATCGCGCCGAATCGTCCGGCCACGGCGATCAGTGAGCCGGTCTTGCCGCCCAGCACGTCCATGTAGTGGTCGACCGGGTCACGACCGTCACGCGGTCCGGCCGTTTCGAGGATCTGGCCGGTGACGAGCCTCTCGAAGGCCTCCGCCTGGATGCGTACGGCCTCGGGGCCCAGATCGGCCAGTATGTGCGAGGCACGGGCGAAGAGGAAGTCGCCGGTGAGGACCGCGACCGAGTTGCCCCAGCGGCTGTTGGCGCTGGGCACCCCGCGGCGCACGTCCGCCTCGTCCATCACGTCGTCGTGGTACAGCGTGGCGAGGTGGGTCAGCTCGACGACGACCGCCGAAGGCACGATGCCCGGCGCGTACGGGTCGCCGAACTGGGCGGCGAGCGTCACGAGCAGCGGCCGGAACCGCTTGCCGCCCGCACGCACGAGGTGCTGTGCGGCCTCCGTGATGAACGGGACCTCGCTCTTGGTGGCCTCGAGCAGTCCCTCCTCGACAGCTGCCAGTCCGGCCTGGACATCGGCTTCGAGAGCCTGGTCCCGCACGCTCAGCCCGAACGGCCCGACGACGGTCACGAGGGTCTCCTGTCTGCTGACGCTCTCAACGGCGGTCTCTGGATGCTCTGGGTGTGCTGCGTGCTGTGGGTGTTTGTCGATGTGTCGCTGCCGGCACTCAAGTCAGCGTATCCGGTCGTCTTTCGATCACGATGAGCGCCCGCCCGTCACCCGCCGCCACCCTGCCGGACACGCTCCACCTGGCCCCTTTTGCCCCGTCGGCCAGGCCGGGCCGTATTGGATCACAGGCGGCATGCTCTTGATCTGCTGATATGACTGATGCGACCGATACAGCTGATACATCATGAAAGAGTCACCCTTTTCAGGAAGTGTTGAATCCTGTCCCACTTCCTGCCGGGGCTCGGCGACATCCTCCGGAGACCTCCGGCCTGTCGGCCACCGTGAAGCCACCGAGGTGACATCCGCACGCATCCGCACACCCTCCCCCCACGAGACGATCCACGAGTGAACATCCGCGTTCCCCTCACAGACGGAACCAATGCTCTACGCGTCTCTCTACGCGCGTGTGCGTGACACCCGAAGCCCCACGCGCGCTCCACGCGCATGTGACGCCCCCTCACGAACGAACCCGTACCGGCTCCACTCCCGCCTCCGCGACGGGACCCCGACGACTCCTCACCCCTCGTCACCATCCCTCGCCACCCGAGGCGTCCTGGACCTGACAGGCCGTCACGGTCGCGACCGCGCGACTCCGTGAGAATCGGGCCCTACGAAGGATGCGCTTTTCGATACGAACTCGGCCCGGGCCGCGCTTTTCTGATGCACCTCCGCAGAACAATGCCTGGCTGTTTTCGTGCGGATGCCGATGAATTGACGCGCCAGCTCGATACCCGCTCACCGGGTCGACGACGAGCCCCGCCCCCTCTCACGAGCTCTCACGGGCTCACCACCCTGCGGCCGCGAAACCTCGCCATCCGACATCCAGAGCACCGGGCAAATCCCCCTCCTTTCGGGCATTCCGCGCCTCTCGCGCACCATAAGGCACCAGAACCCCCCAAAGGCGCGACTTGCCCGAATTGCTTATCGGTTTCCTTAATTAACCATCTGCGTCAGTGAATTGGGTCACGCCTGTCCGAAGTGATCGTTTCATAGTGCCCGTCGATTTCCGTTCACGGAAAGCAAGTTGAACTTTGCCTTCCGTATGGATCAAGGGATATTCGTCAGACAACGCAGGTCATGACCATCGCCGTGTGAATTCGGGGCTTGTTATCGGCATGTGCTCTCGCATACGTTCACGTCACTCCGGACGGATCGCCTAATCCTGCCGCCGACCGGAAAACCCAGCCACCCATTCACTCGCGTACGGCAGGAGCGGGGGACCCAGGTAAGCCGCCGGTCCGGATATCGGAACGGCTAGGGGTGTAATCGCGTACAGCACGCGGCCGGGCATCTCCCGCCCGAACCCGACAGCTCACCTCGCAGGCGCCGGAGAGGAATTCGTCATGTCCGCACGCGGTAAGCACCGCCGCCCCGGTAAGAGCACCCTCACCCGTGGCATCGTCGCCGCGGGAACGGGGGGTGCCGCGCTCGCGCTCCCCATCGTGGGGGCCACCGGCGCCCACGCCGCACAGCCGGCCCAGGCCGCCTCGGCCGCGGTCCCGCAGGTCTCGCTGGTCACGTACAAGGTGGTCGAGGGCGACACCCTCGCCAAGATCGCCAAGGCGCACACCACGGGCGACTGGAAGAAGCTGTACAAGGCCAACCGCGCGGTCATCGGTGACGACCCGGCGGCCATCCGCCCGGGCCTCAAGCTGACCGTGGGCACCAAGAACGCCAAGACCTCGGGGAAGACGGCCAAGGCGACCACGGCGTCCGCCGCCACCCCGGCCTCCGCGAAGACCTACACGGACGACCTCGACGGCTGGATCAGGGAGTCGCTCGACATCATGGCCCAGCAGGGAATCCCGGGCACCTACGACGGAATCCAGCGCAACATCATCCGCGAGTCGTCGGGCAACCCGCAGGCCATGAACAACTGGGACTCCAACGCGGTCGCCGGTACGCCGTCCAAGGGGCTCCTCCAGGTCATCGACCCGACCTTCACGGCGTACCACGTGACCGGCACGTCGCTGGACCCCTTCGACCCGGTCGCCAACATCACGGCGGCGTGCAACTACGCCGCCGCGAGGTACGGCTCGATCGACAACGTCTTCGGGGCCTACTGACCGGCGCCCGAACCGGTGCTCCGACCGACGCCCTGACCGGCCACCCGACCGGATTGCCGACCGGCCCCTCCAGCGGCTTGCCCGCCGGTACGGGGGCCCGTCGGCCGGTCGGCCCGGCCGACGGAGAACATCCGCTCCAGGACCACCGCGATGCCGTCGTCCTCGTTCGAGGAAGTGATCTCGTCGGCGACGGACTTGAGTTCGGGATGCGCGTTGGCCATCGCGACCCCGCGCGCCGCCCAGTCGAACATGGGGATGTCGTTGGGCATGTCCCCGAAGGCGACGGTCTGTGCCGCTGTCAGGCCCAGATGTCTGGCGGCAAGCGCCAGACCGGTCGCCTTCGTGATGCCGCATGGCTGAAGTTCGACGGTACCGGGGCCGGACATCGTGACGTTGGCGAGGGAACCGACCGCTCCACGCGCGGCGGACGCCAACTCGTCGTCGGAGAGCAGGGGATGACGCAGCAGCACCTTGCTGATGGGCTCCGTCCAGAGGTCGTCGCGGCGCAGCACCCGTACCGCCGGAAGCGTCGGGTGCGGCATCTCGTAGCCCGGCTCGATGAGTGTGAGGCCGTCGACCCCGTCCTGGTCGACGGCTGCGTACACCTCGCCGACCTCCGCCTCGATCTTGCCGAGAGCCACCTCGGCCAGCTCCCGTTCGAGGGTGATGGACCACACCATGCGGTCTGCGCCGGCGTCGTACAACTGGGCGCCCTGTCCGCACACCGCGAGCCCCTGGCTGCCCAGTTCGTCCAGGAGCGGACGCACGCGCGGAGCGGGGCGCCCCGTCACCACGAGGTGCCGGGCGCCTCTCCCGACCGCCATCCCCAGCGCGGCGCGTGACCGGTCCGAGAGGGTGTCGTCGCCGCGCAGCAGCGTCCCGTCCAGGTCAGTGGCGATGAGTGAATATGCAATCGGTGCGGCCATGATCAGAGAATACGGATCGAATGCCCCAGCGACTCGACGCGAACAGGACGTCGTACGGCACCTCGCCCATCTCACGCGTCACCGTACGGCCTGTCCGGTCACGGTAGTTCGGGCCGATCCCATGACATATCGGCCACCCTGCCGACCCGGTTCACGCCCCTTCTCCGTCCTCCCTCCCGCAGCCGTCCTCACCTTCCGCAGCCGTCCGCCGAGTTCAGCCGTGCCGTCTCGCCAGATGCCGGACCAGCCGCGGCGAGGCGAACTCGGTCCCGCACACGAACCGCATCACCGGGCCGTACGACGCGGCCGCCGGCAGTCCCGTGAAGTACAGCCCGGGCACGGAGGAGTTGAATCCGGCGCCCAGCCTCGGTGTCCCGCGGCTCACGGCCAGCCTCGTCCGCAGTTCGTGTCCGAGGAAGTCCATCGCGGCGAGGTCCACGCGATAGCCGGTGGCGGCGATGACGTGGTCCGCGGTGAGTTCCCGGACGCGGCCGCCGAGGCTCTGGACCGTGAGCGTCGGGCGCCCGTCCGTCGCCCCGGTGGCGCGATCGATTCGCGCCACCTCGCTCACCCGCACTTTCCCCTCGAACCGCTCGCGCAACCACCAGGCACCGAGGGGGCCCAGGACCCGACGGACGAGGAGGTGCCGGGCTCCCGGCGGCAGATAGCGGTACGGGTGGGGGTAGTACGTGAGGGCCCACAACGACCAGGCTCGCCCGAACGGCGACTCGGGTCGCAGGCGCGGCTGCTGCCATGGGGGCGCGCCGAAGGCGACAGACCCCTGACCGCGCGCCACCACGCGCACCTGTGCGCCTGCTTCCGCGGCGAGCGCCGCCGTCTCCAGGGCGGACTGGCCCGCGCCGACGACGATCAGTTCCCGGCCGGAGAACCGGGACAGGTCGTGCAGTTGCGAGCTGTGCGAGACGGGGCCCGTGGGCGACGGCCCGTCGGGCACGGCCGCGGCGAGTTCGAGGGGCAGGTGCGCCAGGCCTGACAGGCCGGTCGCGATGACGACCGCCCGCGCGGTGAACATCTCCCCCGAGTCCAGCTTGAGTTCGAAGCCCGCGGGGCCGTGTCCAACGCCGGGCCGGCCTCCGCGATGGCCTTCTCGGCGCCCGTCCCGGCGGTCGGCACGACGGTCGACCGAGACGACACGCACCCGCTCCAGCTCCGGAACGAGCTGCTGCCGGAACCATTCCCCGTACGCGACGAACGTCTCGACCGGGATGATGTCCTCGTCCGTGACGAGGCGGGGGACACCGGCCGCGTCGCAGTAGTCGACGAGGTTGTGCCCGTGCTGCGGGGCGTCGATGTTCGAGGCGGCCGGGGTCGACTTGAGAAGCATCCCCTCGGGCATGTTCGTCCGCCAGCTCACCATGGGTTCGCCGAACACCCGTACCGGAATGCCGCACGCTCTCAGATGTGCGGCGGTGGACAGGCCGAAAGGCCCGGCACCGATCACTGCCACCGGATCCATCACGAAGTCCCCTCCCCAGGACGCCACGGAACGCCACTGCGCTGTCTCGTGGTCACACACATGCGCCTTGCCACTGCTGCGGACCTGCTGTGACTGCCACGGGTCACCGGTGGCCCGGCGCCGCCCGGGCTTCGCGGCGGCCCGCCTGCCACAGGTGGTACAGATGCTTCGCGCCGGGCCGTACGAAGCGCGCGAGCATCGTGAAGAACGGCCGCAGGTCGTCCGCCGCCAGCCACGCCAGCTCCGTACCGCTCGGGTGGGCAGGGGCGTGCGGTGTCGTGTAGCCGCTGCGGCGGTACGCGAGCAGCGCCGGCAGGTCGATGTTCTCCACGATGTAGCGCCGGCCGGCGAGCTGTTCCCCCTCCGGAACGGGGCGGCCGGTCAGGTTCAGATGCAGGGCGCGGATGACATCGATCCCCGACTCGTTCTCGAAGAGCCTGAACTGAGCGCCCATCCGCGGATTGAAGTCGAGCAGTTTGTACTGGCCGTCGCGGCGGTCGAAGCGCAGGTCGAGGTCGATGACGCCGCTGAAGCCGATCTGTTTGATGAAACGCGCGGCGAGGTCCGCCAGTTCCGGATTGTCGACGACGTACGCGTTCGCCGTCATCCCCGCGTGTGGGGGCCAGGAGCGGACCTTGACGCCGGTGAAGATCGCGAGCGGCGTCGAGTCCGCGTCGAAGTAGGCGTGCACGATCCAGTCCTCCGCCTCCTCCCTGGGCAGATATTCCTGGAGGATCACACCGGGATGCTCGCCCCAGTCACGGGCGAGCCCCAACAGGCACTCAGGGGTGGCTATGCGGGTCGTCCCGTTCACGGCCGGCCGCGAACGGCGCACGAAGGCCTCGCGGTTCTTGGCCACGAGCGGGAACCTCGCCTTCGCCGCGAAGTCCTCGATCTCCTCGTACGACTCCGGGAAGGTGGCCTCCGGGCTGGGTACGCCGTGCTCGACACAGAGTTCGTGCAACCCCTGTTTGCTGGCCAGACGCCGCGGAAGCCCGGCTTCCACCCTCGGGAAAAGGAAGCCTCCCGCGAGCTCCGTCTGGTGCTCGGCGATCAGGACCGCCGCCTCCTCGTCGGTCGGGATCAGGACAGCAGGGCGGCCGATCCGGTGCCCGACACGCAACAGCCCCTCGACGAGCCGCTCCGGCTTCTCCGTCCCCGTGGTCGGCCAGACGAAGGCGCGCTGCAGATGGCGTGAGACCGCAGCGGGCGTGTACCTGTCCTCGGTGATCGCGTACATCGGCACACCAAGCCGTCCGAGGCTGCGGATCGCGCCGACCCCGCCGTGGTGCAGCGGATAGTGGCCGAACTTCACGATCAGGCCCGGTGTGTCCCGATCCAAGTGCAACGGCACACTGGCAGCGTTTACGGCCACGGGTCCCCCCACGTGTCCCACACATCTCTGGACCCGGACCCACCCCGTCCGCGCCCCCTGAAGGAAGCTAAGCCGGAATCAACCACTCCGACCCCACCCTTAATCGGACATTGCGAACTCTTTAGACACTGCCCGCGAGCGGCACCTCCCCGTAACGTGTGCCGCACCCACACGGAAAGCGAGGCAGCATCCCATGCCCCCCTTCGATGTCCCCGAGGGCGATCCCTTCGGCCCGCACAATCTTCCGTACGGCGTTTTCTCCCTGAGCGGCTCCGACCACCGGAGCGTGGGCGTCCGGCTGGGCGACCACGTCCTCGACGCGGGGGCCGCCGCGGTGGAACTCGGCTCTCCGTACGCCACCCTGCTCGCCCGGCCCTCCCTGAACCCGCTGCTCGCGGCCGGCCGCACGGCGTGGTCGGACGTGCGGCGGGCGCTCACCGCGTGGGTGACGGTGCCCGCCCACCGCGAGAGCATCGCCCCCTTGCTCCACCCGCTCTCCGAGGTGACCCTCCACCTCCCCTTCGAGGTCGCCGACTACGTCGACTTCTACGCCTCCGAGAACCACGCCCGTAACGTCGGCCGGATCTTCCGCCCCGACGCCGAGGACTCCCTCACCCCCAACTGGAAGCACCTGCCCATCGGTTACCACGGCCGGTCGGGCACCGTCGTGGTCTCCGGGACCGACGTCGTACGCCCCGCGGGGCAGCGCAAGGCCCCGGCGGACCCGGCGCCCGTCTTCGGCCCGTCCGTCCGGCTGGACATCGAGGCGGAGGTCGGCTTCGTCGTCGGCACGCCCTCCACGATGGGCACTCCGGTGCCGCTGGACGACTTCCGCGACCACGTCTTCGGGCTCTGCCTCCTCAACGACTGGTCCGCGCGCGACCTCCAGGCCTGGGAGTACGTGCCCCTCGGCCCCTTCCTCGGCAAGTCCTTCGCCACGTCGGTGTCGGCCTGGATCACCCCGCTCGACGCATTGGAGGACGCCCGGGTCGCGCCCCCCGCACGCACGCACCCCCTCCTCCCCTACCTGGACGACGCCTCGCAGGACCCCGGCGGCTACGACTTGCGTATCTCCGTCGCCATCAACGGCCACGTGGTGTCCGAGCCCCCGTTCTCCACGATGTACTGGACGGCCGCCCAGCAACTGGCCCACCTGACCGTGAACGGAGCCTCGCTGCGCACGGGCGACCTGTACGGGTCGGGCACCGTGAGCGGGGCCTCGGATGGCGAACGGGGCTCGCTCCTGGAGCTGACCTGGAACGGCCGGGACACCCTCGAACTCCCCGACGGAAAGCGGACGTTCCTGGAGGACGGCGACACGGTGACGCTGACCGCGTGGGCGCCCGGTCCTGACGGCACGCGTGTCGGCCTCGGTGAGGTGAGCGGCCGCATCGCGCCCGGCGCGTAGCCGTACGCCTGCGGCGTTAACGTTGGTGTTCGCTGACGCGGGGTTGTTCGGATCTGCGGGCCGGTGGGGGCTTGTCGCGCAGTTCCCCGCGCCCCGTGGGTTCGTGGGGCTTGCGGGCGTGTGTCGGGGACCGCCGTGTGGGGGCTGAGCACGCCGTTCCCCGCGCCCCTGAGGGGGTGCGGCCTTCTCAGGGGTGCGGCCTTCTAGGCCCAGTCCTCCGGTTCCGGCTCTGCCTCTATTTCCGGCCAGTGCAGGCCGGGGTCCCCGTCGCTTCGCCGTTGTGAAGTCGGCGCCGGCTCCGGACTCGGGGCACCGCTCGATGCGGTCTCCGCTGCCCCGGCGGGCCGCTCCAGGGACGCGAGCACCCCGACCACGCCCTCCCCGTACGTCCCGAGCTTCTTCTCGCCGATGCCGCTGATGCCGCCCAGCTCCGTGACGGTGGTGGGCCACAGCGTGGCGATCTCCCGCAGCGTGGCGTCGTGGAAGATGACGTACGCCGGGACGCCCTGCTCCTTGGCCTGCCCGGCACGCCAGGCGCGCAGAGCCTCGAAGGCGGGCAGCAGCTCGGAGGGCATCTCGGCCGCCGCGGCCGCGGCCTTGGCCTTGCGCTCGGCCCGGTTGGAACCCGATGAACCCGACGAGGCGGACGAACCCCGGGAGGTCACCGGCTTCGGCTGCTCCTTGCGCAGCGGCACATCCCGCTCGCGCCGCAGGACCGTCCCGCTCGCCTCGGTCAGTACCAGCGTCCCGTACGCACCCTCGACCGCGAGGAGGCCCTGGGCCAGCATCTGCCGTACGACACCGCGCCACGCGCCCTCGTCCAGCTCCTCGCCGATGCCGAACACGGACATCTGGTCGTGGTCGAACTGAATGACCTTGGCCGTCTTGCGGCCGAGCAGGATGTCGACGATCTGGATCGCCCCGAACTTCTGCCCCCGCTCGCGCTGCAGCCGCACCACGGTGGACAGCACCTTCTGGGCCGCGACCGTGCCGTCCCAGGTCTCGGGCGGGACCAGGCACGTGTCGCAGTTCCCGCAGGCCTCGGTCGTGGGGTCCTGGCCGAAGTAGGCAAGCAGCTGGCCGCGCCTGCACTGGACCGTCTCGCACAGGGCGAGCATCGCTTCGAGATGTGCGGAGGCCCGGCGACGGAACGCCTCGTCGCCTTCGCTCGACTGGATCATCTTGCGCTGCTGTATGACGTCGTTCAGCCCGTAGGCCATCCAGGCCGTGGACGGCAGTCCGTCGCGGCCCGCGCGGCCCGTCTCCTGGTAGTAGCCCTCGACGGACTTCGGCAGGTCGAGGTGGGCGACGAACCGGACGTCCGGCTTGTCGATGCCCATGCCGAAGGCGATGGTCGCGCACACCACCAGGCCGTCCTCGCGCAGGAACCGCGACTGGTGGGCGGCGCGCGTGCCCGCGTCCAGGCCCGCGTGGTACGGCACCGCCGCGACGCCGTTGCGGGCGAGGAACTCCGCCGTCTTCTCGACGGAGTTGCGCGAGAGGCAGTACACGATGCCCGCGTCGCCCGCGTGCTCCTCCTGGAGAAAGGACAGGAGCTGCTTCTTGGGATCGGCCTTCGGCACGATCCGGTACTGGATGTTGGGCCGGTCGAAGCTGGCCTCGAAGTGCCGGGCGTCCGGCATGCCCAGGCGCTGCGTGATCTCCTGGTGCGTCGCGTGCGTGGCCGTCGCCGTCAGCGCGATGCGCGGTACGTCCGGCCAGCGCTCGCCCAGCAGCGAGAGCGCCAGGTAGTCGGGGCGGAAGTCGTGGCCCCACTGGGCCACGCAGTGCGCCTCGTCGATGGCGAAGACGGAGATCTTGCCACGCTTGAGAAGGTCGAGGGTGGACTCCAGGCGCAGCCGCTCCGGTGCGAGATAGATCACGTCGAGTTCGCCCGCGAGGAACTCGGCCTCGACCGTGCGCCGCTCGTCGAAGTCCTGCGTGGAGTTCATGAACCCGGCGCGCACGCCGAGCGCCCGCAGCGCGTCCACCTGGTCCTGCATCAGTGCGATGAGGGGCGAGACCACCACACCCGTACCCGGCCTGACCAGGGCCGGGATCTGATAGCAGAGCGACTTGCCGCCGCCCGTCGGCATGAGGACGACCGCGTCCCCGCCGCTCACCACATGCTCGATGACGGCTTCCTGCTCACCTCGGAAGGTCTCGTAACCGAAGACCCGGTGGAGCGTGCCGAGCGCTTCGCTCTCCGCCACCTCTGTCATCACACCCGTCCCGCCCATCGTCCCGTCCCCCGTACGTCGTGCCTCGACCACTGCGTCCACGATAGAGGTCCGCACCGACAGCCTCAGAGTTATCCACAGGCTGCGACGGAGTATCTGCGGAACACGCCTGCCCGTCCGCCCCGCAGAACGGCTCGGGCCCCGGTTCCCGACGGAACCGGGGCCCGGGGCCCGAGGACCACGACGCCGGCGGGCGCGTACGGCCGCCGGCTCCGCTGTCAGCGGACGAAGACGCCCGCCTGTCCTGCCAGATCGAGGAAGTACTGCGGCGCCACACCGAGCACCAGTGTGACCGCCACGCCCACCGCGATCGCCGTCATCGTCAGGGGCGACGGCACGGCGACCGTCGGTCCGTCCGGACGCGGCTCGCTGAAGAACATCAGCACGATCACGCGGATGTAGAAGAACGCCGCGATGGCCGACGAGATCACACCGACCACGACCAGCGCGCCCGCGCCGCCCTCGGCCGCCGCCTTGAACACGGCGAACTTACCCGCGAAGCCGGAGGTCAGCGGGATGCCGGCGAAGGCCAGCAGGTAGACCGCGAACACGGCCGCCACCAGCGGTGACCTGCGGCCGAGGCCGGCCCACTTGGACAGATGTGTGGCCTCGCCGCCCGCGTCCCGGACGAGGGTGACCACGGCGAACGCGCCGATCGTCACGAACGAGTACGCCGCCAGGTAGAAGAGCACCGACGAGACACCGTCCGGCGTCGTCGCGATGACACCCGCGAGGATGAATCCCGCGTGCGCGATCGACGAGTACGCGAGAAGCCGCTTGATGTCGGTCTGGGTGATCGCGACGATCGCGCCGCCCAGCATGGTGACGACGGCGACGCCCATCATCACCGGCCGCCAGTCCCAGCGCAGGCCCGGCAGCACGACATACAGGAGCCTCAGCAGCGCGCCGAAGGCGGCCACCTTGGTCGCGGCGGCCATGAAGCCGGTCACCGGAGTCGGCGCGCCCTGGTACACGTCCGGGGTCCACATGTGGAACGGCACCGCGCCGACCTTGAACAGCAGGCCCATGACGACCATCGCGGCGCCGATGAGCAGCAGCGCGTCGTTGCCCATGGTGCCGGCGAGTGCCGGGTTCACCGTCTCGACCGTGCCGTCGACGACCTGCGCGAGGGTCGCGTAGGACACCGAGCCGGCGTAGCCGTAGAGCAGGGCGATGCCGAAGAGGGTGAACGCGGAGGCGAAGGCGCCGAGCAGGAAGTACTTGACCGCCGCCTCCTGCGACATGATCCGCTTGCGGCGGGCCACGGCGCACAGCAGGTAGAGCGGCAGGGAGAAGACCTCCAGCGCGATGAACAGCGTCAGCAGGTCGTTCGCCGCCGGGAAGACGAGCATGCCGCCGATCGCGAAGAGCAGCAGCGGGAACACCTCGGTGGTGGTGAACCCCGCCTTGACCGCGGCCTTCTCGCTGTCGCTGCCCGGCACGGACGCGGCCTGCGCGGCGAACGAGTCGACGCGGTTGCCGTGCGCCACGGGGTCGAGGCGCCGCTCGGCGAACGTGAACACGCCCAGCACGCCCGTCAGCAGGATCGTGCCCTGCAGGAAGAGCGCGGGCCCGTCGACGGCGATGGCGCCCATCGCGGCGATGCCGGCCTTCGTGGCGCCGTATCCGCTCGCCGCGAGCCCGACGACCGCGGCGAACGCGGCGGCGAGAGCGACTACGGACACGAAGATCTGCACGTAGTAGCGGGACCTGCGGGGCACGAAGGCCTCGACCAGGATCCCGACGACCGCCGCTCCGATGACGATCAGCGTGGGCGCCAACTGCCCGTACTCGATCTTCGGCGCGGGGATCTTGTCGATCTGCCCGTTGACAGATGCGGTCGCCGACATTGTCCACAGGCTGTGGACGGCTGTTGCGCTCACTTGGCGGCCTCCACGTCGGGCTTCGGGTCTTTCTTGTGTACGTCCGACATGGTCTGTTTGACCGCCGGGTTGACGATGTCGGTGAGGGGCTTCGGGTAGACGCCGAGGAAGATCAGCAGGGCGATCAGCGGGGTGACCACCAGAAGCTCCCGCACCTTGAGGTCGGGCATGGCCGAGACCTCGGGCTTCACCGGGCCCGTCATCGTCCGCTGGTAGAGGACGAGCGTGTAGAGCGCGGCGAGGACGATGCCGAAGGTGGCGATGATCCCGATCACCGGGTAGCGCGCGAACGTGCCGACCAGGACCAGGAACTCACTCACGAACGGCGCGAGCCCCGGTAGTGACAGTGTCGCGAGGCTGCCGATCAGGAAGGTGCCGGCGAGCACCGGGGCGACTTTCTGCACCCCTCCGTAGTCGGCGATCAGGCGTGAGCCGCGCCGCGAGATCAGGAAGCCGGCCACCAGCATCAGTGCGGCGGTCGAGATCCCGTGGTTGACCATGTAGAGCGTGGCGCCCGACTGCCCCTGGCTGGTCATCGCGAAGATGCCCATGATGATGAACCCGAAGTGCGAGATCGACGCGTACGCCACCAGGCGCTTGATGTCACGCTGGCCGACCGCGAGCAGCGCCCCGTAGATGATGCTGATCAGGGCGAGTACGAGGATGACCGGCGTCGCCCACTTCGAGGCCTCCGGGAAGAGCTGGAGGCAGAAGCGGAGCATCGCGAAGGTGCCGACCTTGTCGACCACCGCCGTGATCAGTACGGCGACCGGGGCGGTGGACTCCCCCATGGCGTTGGGCAGCCAGGTGTGGAGCGGCCACAGGGGCGCCTTCACCGCGAAGGCGAAGAAGAAGCCGAGGAACAGCCATCGTTCGGTGTTGGTCGCCATGTCGAGCGAGCCGTTGGCCCGGGCCTCGGCGATCGCCTGGAGCGAGAAGTTCCCGGCCACCACGTAGAGGCCGATCACGGCGGCCAGCATGATCAGGCCGCCGGCCAGGTTGTAGAGGAGGAACTTGACGGCGGCGTACGAGCGTTGCGCCGCCGCGTGTTCGTCCGAGCCCGCGTGGGCGCGGTCTCCGAAGCCGCCGATGAGGAAGTACATCGGGATGAGCATGGCTTCGAAGAAGATGTAGAAGAGGAAGACGTCGGTGGCCTCGAAGGAGATGATCACCATCGCCTCGACGGCGAGGATCAGGGCGAAGAAGCCCTGCGTCGGCCGCCACCGGCTGCTGTGTGTCTCCAGCGGGTCGGCGTCGTGCCAGCCCGCGAGGATGATGAACGGCATCAGCAGGGCGGTCAGCGCGATCAGCGCCACCGCGATGCCGTCCACGCCCAGCTCGTACCGCACCCCGAAGTCCGCGATCCAGGCGTGCGATTCGGTGAGCTGGTAACGGTCGCCGTCGGGGTCGAAGCGGACCAGGACGAGGACGGCGAGGGCCAGGGTGGCGAGCGAGACGAGCAGCGCCAGCCATTTGGCGGCGGTGCGGCGGGCGGCCGGCACGGCGGCCGTGGCGATCGCCCCGATCGCCGGGAGCGCCGCCGTCGCTGTCAGCAGAGGAAAGGACATCGGTATCAGACCGCCCTCATCAGCAGGGTCGCGGCGATGAGGATCGCCGCACCGCCGAACATCGAGACGGCGTACGAGCGCGCGTAGCCGTTCTGCAGCTTGCGGAGCCGTCCGGAGAGACCGCCCATGGAGGCCGCCGTGCCGTTGACGACCCCGTCGACCAGGGTGTGGTCGACGTACACGAGGGAACGGGTGAGGTGCTCGCCGCCGCGTACGAGGACGACGTGGTTGAAGTCGTCCTGGAGCAGGTCGCGCCGGGCGGCCCGGGTGAGCAGGGAGCCGCGCGGGGCGACGACCGGCACAGGACGGCGCCCGTACTGGACGTAGGCGAGGCCGACGCCGATGACGAGCACGACCATGGTGGAGAGCGTGACCGTCGTCGCGCTGATCGGCGGGTGTCCGTGCGCGTGTTCGGTGACGGGCTCCAGCCAGTGCAGGAAGCGGTCGCCGATGCCGAAGAAACCACCCGCGAAGACCGATCCGAAGGCCAGCACGATCATCGGGATCGTCATGGACCTGGGGGACTCGTGCGGGTGCGGCTCGTGGCCGTTCTCGTCCGGCTGCCAGCGCTTCTCTCCGAAGAACGTCATCAGCATCACGCGCGTCATGTAGAAGGCGGTGATGGCCGCGCCCAGCAGAGCCACGCTGCCGAGGATCCAGCCCTCGGTGCCGCCCTTGGCGAAGGCAGCCTCGATGATCTTGTCCTTGGAGAAGAAGCCGGACAGCCCCGGGAAGCCGATGATGGCGAGATAGCCGAGGCCGAACGTCACGAAGGTGACCGGCATGTGCTTGCGCAGGCCGCCGTACTTCCTCATGTCGACCTCGTCGTTCATGCCGTGCATGACCGAACCGGCGCCGAGGAAGAGCCCGGCCTTGAAGAAGCCGTGGGTCACCAGGTGCATGATCGCGAAGACGTAGCCGATCGGGCCGAGGCCCGCCGCGAGGATCATGTAGCCGATCTGCGACATGGTCGAACCGGCGAGCGCCTTCTTGATGTCGTCCTTGGCGCAACCGACGATCGCACCGAAGAGGAGTGTGACCGCTCCGACGACGGTGGTGACCAGTTGGGCGTCCGGCGCGGCGTTGAAGATCGCCCCGGAGCGGACGATCAGGTAGACACCCGCGGTCACCATGGTCGCGGCGTGGATGAGGGCCGAGACCGGGGTCGGGCCCTCCATCGCGTCCCCGAGCCAGGACTGCAGCGGCACCTGGGCGGACTTGCCACAGGCGGCGAGCAGCAGCATCAGGCCGATGGCGGTGAGCTTGCCCTCGCCGGTCTCACCGGTGGCCTCCAGGACCGGCCCGAAGGCGAAGGTCCCGAAGGTGGTGAACATCAGCATGATGGCGATCGACAGGCCCATGTCGCCGACGCGGTTGACCAGGAAGGCCTTCTTCGCGGCGGTGGCGGCGCTGGGCTTGTGCTGCCAGAAGCCGATGAGCAGGTACGAGGCGAGGCCGACGCCCTCCCAGCCGACGTACAGCAGCAGGTAGTTGTCGGCGAGGACGAGCAGCAGCATCGCCGCGAGGAACAGGTTCAGATAGCCGAAGAAGCGGCGGCGGCGCTCATCGTGCTCCATGTACCCGATCGAGTACACGTGGATGAGCGAGCCGACTCCGGTGATCAGCAGCACGAACGTCATCGACAACTGGTCGAGCTGGAAGGCGACGTCCGCCTGGAAGCCCTCGACGGGGATCCAGCTGAACAGATGTTGGGCGAGGGCCCGGTGCTCCGCGTCCTTGCCGAGCATGTCGGCGAAGAGGATCGCGCCGATCACGAAGGAGGCGGACGCGAGAGCCGTGCCGATCCAGTGGCCGACGGCGTCGAGCCGCCTGCCGCCGCACAGCAGTACGGCCGCTCCGAGCAGAGGCGCTGCCACCAGCAGCGCAATCAGATTCTCCACGATTCCAGCGACCCCTTACAGCTTCATCAGGCTGGCGTCGTCGACCGAGGCCGAGTGGCGGGAACGGAACAGCGACACGATGATCGCGAGCCCGACCACGACCTCCGCGGCGGCGACGACCATCGTGAAGAACGCGATGATCTGGCCGTCGAGATTGCCGTGCATACGGGAGAAGGTGACGAACGCGAGGTTGCAGGCGTTGAGCATCAGCTCGATACACATGAACACCACGATCGCGTTCCGCCTGATCAGGACGCCCGTGGCGCCGATCGTGAACAACAGGGCGGCGAGGTAGAGGTAGTTGACGGGGTTCACTTCGCGGCCTCCTCTTCACGGTCTTCGCGGTCTTCGCGGCCGAGCCGGTCCCCGGCACGCTGTTCCAGGGCCTTCAGGTCCTTGATGGCCTCGTCCGACACATCACGGATCTGACCGCGCTCGCGCAGCGTGCTGATGACGGTCAGCTCGGACGGGGTGCCGTCCGGGAGGAGACCGGGGATGTCCACCGCGTTGTGCCGGGCGTAGACGCCGGGGGCGGGCAGCGGCGGAAGCTGCTTGTTCGCCCGTACGCGTTCCCCGGCCATCTCGCGCTGGGTCTTGGGCCGCTCGGTGCGCTCGCGGTGGGTGAGCACCATGGCGCCGACGGCGGCCGTGATGAGCAGGGCTCCGGTGATCTCGAAGGCGAAGACGTACTTCGTGAAGATGAGGGCGGCGAGCCCCTCCACGTTGCCTCCGGCATTGGCCTGGGTCAGGCCGGTGAACTCCTCCAGTGACGCGTTGCCGATGCCCGCGAACAGCAGGATCCCGAATCCGAGGCCGCACAGGAGAGCCAGCCAGCGCTGGCCCTTGATGGTCTCCGTCAGGGAGTCCGCCGCGGTGACTCCGACGAGCATGACCACGAAGAGGAACAGCATCATGATCGCGCCGGTGTAGACGACGACCTGCACGATGCCCAGGAAGTACGCGCCGTTGGCGAGGTAGAACACCGCCAGGATGATCATGGTTCCGGCGAGGCAGAGCGCGCTGTGCACGGACTTCTTCATGAAGACGGTGCACAGGGCGCCGATCACGGCGACGCTACCGAGGACCCAGAACTGGAAGGCCTCCCCGGTGGAGGCCGAGTAGGCCGCCAGGGAGGCGGTGTCGGCGGCGAGTTGCGCGCTCATCGGCCGATCACCTGCCCCGACGCCGGCTCGTCGGTGCCGAAGGTCGACGAGCCGTCCTGCGGGACCTCCCCCTTGGAGAAGGCGATCTGCGGCTCCGTACCCGGCGCGGCCTCGGTCACCAGCCCCTGGTAGTAGTCCTGCTCGTTCGTGCCCGGGAAGATCGAGTGCGGCGACTCGACCATGCCCTCTTCGAGGCCTGCGAGCAGCTGCTCCTTGGTGTAGATGAGGGCGGCGCGGCTGCTGTCGGCCAGCTCGAACTCGTTGGTCATCGTGAGCGCGCGCGTGGGGCACGCCTCGATGCACAGGCCGCACAGGATGCAGCGGGCGTAGTTGATCTGGTAGACCCGCCCGTACCGCTCCCCCGGGGAGTAGCGCTCCTCCTCCGTGTTCTCCGCGCCCTCCACATAGATGGCGTCCGCGGGGCAGGCCCAGGCGCACAGTTCGCAGCCGATGCACTTCTCCAGGCCGTCCGGATGGCGGTTGAGCTGGTGCCGGCCGTGGAAGCGCGGGGCTGTGGTCTTCTCCTGCTCCGGATACTGCTCGGTCAGCCGCTTCTTGAACATGGCCTTGAAGGTCACGCCGAAGCCTGCGACGGGGTTCTGGAAACCGGGTTTGGTCTCCTTCTGCTCATCAGCCATCGGACGCCTCCTTTCCGTCACGAGGTCCTTCGGATTCGTCACTGCCAGTATCGGGTCCGCCACTGACAACCAGCTCCCGCTCCCGGCGCGGCTGCCGCCTGGGCACCGGCGGCAGCTCCTGTCCCGGCAGTGGCGGTACGGGATATCCGCCCGCCATCGGGTCGAAGGCGACGGGTTCCTCCGGCACCTCCCGGGCGTCCTTCCGGTCACGGAACATGTCGGCGACGAAGGAGAGCAGCAGCAGGACAAGGACGGCGGCGCCCACGTACAGCGCGATGTCGGCGAAGTCGTAGTTCTCGTTGCGCAGCGTCCGTACGGTCGCGACGAGCATCAGCCAGACCACGGAGACCGGGATCAGGACCTTCCAGCCGAGCTTCATCAGCTGGTCGTAGCGCACGCGGGGCAGCGTGCCGCGCAGCCAGATGAAGAAGAACAGCAGCAGCTGCACCTTGATGACGAACCACAGCATCGGCCACCAGCCGTGGTTGGCGCCCTCCCAGAAGGTGCTGATCGGCCAGGGGGCCCGCCAGCCGCCCAGGAAGAGCGTCACGGAGACCGCCGAGACGGTCACCATGTTCACGTACTCGGCGAGCATGAACAGCGCGAATTTGATGGACGAGTACTCGGTGTTGAAGCCGCCGACCAGGTCGCCCTCGGACTCCGGCATGTCGAACGGGGCGCGGTTGGTCTCGCCGATCATCGTCACGATGTAGATCAGGAACGACACCGGCAGCAGGACCACGAACCAGCGGTCCTCCTGCTGGGCCACGATCTCCGAGGTCGACATCGAGCCCGAGTACAGGAACACCGACGCGAACGCGGCGCCCATGGCGATCTCGTACGAGATCATCTGCGCGCACGAGCGCAAGCCGCCGAGCAGCGGATACGTCGACCCGGAGGACCAGCCCGCGAGGACGATCCCGTAGATGCCCACCGAGGCGACGGCCAGGATGTAGAGCATCGCGATCGGCAGGTCGGTGAGCTGCATCGTGGTGCGCTGGCCGAAGATCGAGATCTGGTTGTCGGCCGGTCCGAAGGGGATCACGGCGATCGCCATGAAGGCCGGGATCGCCGCGATGATCGGCGCGAGGACGTAGACGACCTTGTCCGCGCGTTTGACGATCAGGTCTTCCTTGAGCATCAGTTTGACGCCGTCGGCGAGCGACTGGAGCATGCCCCAGGGGCCGTGCCGGTTGGGGCCGATGCGCAGCTGCATCCAGGCGACGACCTTGCGCTCCCACACGATGGAGAAGAGCACGGTGATCATCAGGAAGGCGAAGCAGAAGACCGCCTTGATGACGACCAGCCACCAGACGTCGCGGCCGAACATGGAGAGGTCCTCCGCGGCCAGGTACGCCGGCGCGGCGAGGTTCGGGGTCATGCCTCCACCTCCTTGGGAGCCTCGGTGGCGAGCGTCGCCGGCCCGATGCGGACGAGTGCGCCGGGCAGCGCGCCCGTGTCCGAGGCGACGCCTCCCCCGGCGGAGTTCAGCGGCAGCCAGACCACGCGGTCGGGCATCTCCGTGATCTGCAGCGGGAGTTCGAGCACTCCGGCGGGCCCTGTCACGGCCAGCGTGTCGCCGTCCTTGACGCCCGCCTCGGCGGCCGTGGCGGCCGACACGCGCGCGTGTGCGGCGTGCCGGGTCCCGGCGAGTGCCTCGTCGCCCTCCTGGAGGCGGCCCCGGTCGAGCAGCAGCCGGTGTCCGGCGAGCACGGCCTCCCCGGCGGCGGGCCGCGGCGGCTGAGCCGCCGTTGCCAGGGGTTCGGTGGCGCGCGGCCCGTCCCAGGCGCCGAGCCGGTCCAGCTCCCATCGCGCGGTACGCAGGTCGGGCAGTCCCAGGTGTACGTCCATGGCGTCGGCCAGCATCTGCAGGACGCGCGCGTCGGTGGGCGCCACCCGGCGGGTCATCTGGTCGGGCTTGAGAGCGGCTTCGAACAGACGCGCCCGGCCCTCCCAGTTGAGGAAGGTGCCCGCCTTCTCGGCGACCGCGGCGACGGGCAGTACGACGTCCGCGTGCTCGGTGACCTCGCTGGGACGCAGTTCCAGCGACACCAGGAAGCCCACTTCGGAGAGTGCCGCACGCGCGCGCGTGGGATCGGGGAGGTCGGCGACCTCGACGCCCGCCACGACGAGCGCGGACAGTTCGCCGGTGGCGGCGGCCTCGACGATCTGTCCGGTGTCGCGGCCGTGCCGGTGCGGCAGTGCGGCGATCTTCCAGGCCTGGGTGACCTCGTCCCGCGCGCGCGGGTCGGTGGCCGGGCGTCCGCCGGGCAGCAGCGAGGGCATCGCTCCCGCCTCGATCGCGCCGCGCTCCCCGGCCCGGCGCGGAATCCACACCAGTTGGGCGCCGGTCGCGGTGGCGGCCCGTACGGCGGCGGTGAGCCCGCCCGCCACGGAGGCCAGCCGTTCACCGACGACGATCACGGCGCCCTCGGCGCGCAGCGCCTCGGCGGCCTTCGCCCCGTCGCCGTCCAGGCCGGCTCCGGAGGCGAGCGCGTCCAGCCACTTGGTCTCGGTGCCGGGGGCGGCCGACAGCAGCGTGCCGCCCGCCTTCTCCAGGCCGCGCGTCGCGTGCGTGGCCAGTGAGAAGGTCTTCTGTCCGTGTCCGCGCCAGGCCTTGCGGAGCCTCAGGAAGACGCCGGGCGCCTCCTCCTCGGACTCGATTCCGGCGAGCAGGACCGCGGGGGCCTTCTCCAGGGCGGTGTACGTGACGCCCGTACCGTCGAGGTCCCGGCCACGCCCTGCGACGCGGGCGGCCAGGAAGTCGGCCTCCTCGGCACTGTGCACGCGCGCGCGGAAGTCGATGTCGTTCGTGTCGAGGGCCACGCGCGCGAACTTGCTGTACGCGTAGGCGTCCTCGACGGTCAGCCGGCCGCCGGTGAGGACGCCGGCCCGGGAGCGGGCGGCCAGGAGCCCCTGGGCCGCCGCTTCCAGCGCCTCGGGCCACGAGGCGGGCTCCAGCTCACCGGACTCGTTCCGTACCAGGGGCGTCGTCAGCCGGTCCCGCTGCTGCGCGTACCGGAAGCCGAACCGCCCCTTGTCGCACAGCCACTCCTCGTTGACCTCGGGGTCCGTGGCCGCGAGGCGCCGCATGACCTTGCCGCGCCGGTGGTCGGTGCGGGTCGCACAGCCGCCGGAGCAGTGCTCGCACACCGAGGGCGACGAGACGAGGTCGAAGGGCCGGGAGCGGAAGCGGTACGCCGCCGAGGTGAGCGCTCCGACCGGGCAGATCTGGATGGTGTTCCCGGAGAAGTACGACTCGAAGGGGTCGCCCTCGCCGGTGCCGACCTGCTGGAGCGCGCCCCGCTCGATCAGTTCGATCATCGGGTCGCCCGCGACCTGGTTGGAGAACCGGGTGCAGCGGGCGCACAGCACGCACCGCTCACGGTCGAGCAGTACCTGCGTGGAGATCGGGACGGGCTTCTCGTACGTCCGCTTCTTGCCGTCGAAGCGGGATTCGGAGTAGCCGTGCGACATGGCCTGGTTCTGCAGTGGGCACTCGCCGCCCTTGTCGCAGACGGGGCAGTCCAGCGGGTGGTTGATGAGCAGGAGCTCCATCACACCCTTCTGGGCCTTCTCGGCGACAGGAGAGGTGAGGTGGGTCTTGACGACCATCCCGTCCGTACAGGTGATCGTGCAGGACGCCATGGGCTTGCGCTGGCCCTCGACCTCGACGATGCACTGGCGGCAGGCGCCGGCCGGGTCGAGGAGGGGGTGGTCGCAGAAGCGGGGGATCTCGATGCCGAGCTGTTCGGCGGCACGGATGACCAGGGTGCCCTTGGGCACGCTGATCTCGATGCCGTCGATGGTCAGCGAGACGAGATCTTCCGGCGGGACCGCCGCCTCCCCGCCCCCGGAGGGAGCGCTCGTGGTCACGGTCATGCGTTCACCTCCGTGTGCTTGTCCTTGTCGGCCCAGACCGTCGACTTGGCGGGGTCGAAGGGGCAGCCGCGGCCCGTGATGTGCTCCTCGTACTCCTCGCGGAAGTACTTGAGGGAGGAGAAGATCGGCGAGGCGGCGCCGTCGCCGAGGGCGCAGAAGGACTTGCCGTTGATGTTGTCGGCAATGTCGTTCAGCTTGTCGAGGTCGGACATGACGCCCTTGCCTGCCTCGATGTCGCGCAGCAACTGCACGAGCCAGTACGTCCCCTCACGGCAGGGCGTGCACTTGCCGCAGGACTCATGGGCGTAGAACTCGGTCCACCGGGTGACGGCCCGCACGACACAGGTCGTCTCGTCGAAGCACTGGAGTGCTTTCGTGCCGAGCATGGAACCCGCGGCGCCCACTCCTTCGTAGTCAAGAGGGACGTCGAGGTGCTCGTCGGTGAACATCGGGGTCGAGGAGCCGCCCGGCGTCCAGAACTTGAGGCGGTGTCCGGCCCGGATGCCGCCGCTCATGTCGAGGAGCTGCCGGAGCGTGATGCCGAGGGGGGCCTCGTACTGGCCGGGGCTGGTGACATGGCCGCTGAGCGAGTACAGCGTGAAGCCCGGGGACTTCTCGCTTCCCATCGAGCGGAACCATTCTTTGCCCTTGTGGAGGATCGCGGGAACCGACGCGATGGACTCGACGTTATTCACCACAGTCGGACAGGCGTAAAGACCCGCGACCGCAGGGAAAGGGGGACGAAGTCGCGGCTGTCCACGGCGGCCTTCGAGCGAGTCGAGCAGTGCGGTCTCCTCACCACAGATGTACGCGCCCGCACCCGCGTGCACGGTGAGCTGGAGGTCGAGTCCGCTGCCCAGGATGTTCTCGCCCAGGTAGCCCGCCGCGTGGGCCTCGCGTACGGCCTCGTGCAACCGCCGCAGCACGGGGACGACTTCACCACGCAGATAGATGAAGGCATGCGACGACCGGATCGCATAGCAGGCGATGACAATGCCCTCGATGAGGCTGTGCGGGTTCGCGAAGAGGAGCGGGATGTCCTTACAGGTCCCCGGTTCCGATTCGTCGGCGTTGACAACTAGATAGTGGGGCTTTCCATCACCCTGAGGAATGAACTGCCACTTCATTCCCGTGGGGAATCCCGCGCCACCGCGCCCGCGCAGACCGGATTCCTTCACGTACGCGATGAGGTCGTCCGGTGACATGGCGAGCGCCTTGCGCAGGCCCTCGTATCCGTCGTGCCTCCGGTACACGTCCAGCGACCAGGACTTGTCCTCGTCCCAGAAGGCCGACAGCACCGGTGTGAGCAGCTTCTCGGGGCTGTTGTCCCCGCCGGCCCCCGGCTGGGAGGTGCCCCCGTATTGAGTGGACAAGGTCGTCACTCCCCCTCCTCGGCGGCGGGCCCGGCCGGGTGGTCCGGGTCGGAGGCCGACGTGTCCTGCGGTGCGTCGTGCGAACTGAGGTGCTCGGACGGTGACGGGTCGTGCGGCGCCTCGTCCCGGGAGGCTCCGGGAGCTCCGGAACCGCGCGGGTGCACCACGCGCGCGGGGGCCGTCTCCCCCTTGGCCAGCCTGAGGCCGACCAGCGAGGCGGGGCCCACGGCGCCGCTCGCCTCGACCGCGCCGGGGCGCTCGTCGGGGAAGCCCGCCAGGATGCGGGCGGTGTCCTTGAACGTGCACAGCGGGGCACCGCGCGTCGGCTCGACCTGCGTTCCCGCGCGCAGGTCGTCGACGAGACTCTTCGCGCTCGCCACGGTCTGGTTGTCGAAGAACTCCCAGTTGACCATCACGACCGGCGCGAAGTCGCAGGCCGCGTTGCACTCGATGTGCTCCAGGGTGACCAAGCCGTCGTCGGTGGTCTCGCCGTTGCCGATACCGAGGTGGTCCTGCAGGGACTCGAAGATCGCGTCGCCGCCCATGACCGCGCACAGCGTGTTGGTGCAGACGCCCACCTGGTAGTCGCCGCTCGGCTTGCGGCGGTACATGGAGTAGAAGGTCGCGACGGCGGTCACCTCGGCCGTGGTGAGGTCGAGCATCTCCGCGCAGAACCGCTGCCCCGTGCGCGTGACATGGCCTTCCTCCGACTGCACGAGGTGCAGCAGCGGGAGGAGGGCGGACCGGGAGTCCGGGTAGCGGGCGATGATCTCGCGCGCGTCCGCCTCAAGCCTGGCCCGGACGTCGTCCGGATACGCCGGGGGTGGCAGTTGTGGCATGCCCAGGCCGACGCCCTGTGGCTGTACGCCCTGTGGTCGTGAGCCCTGTGGCTGTACGCCCTGCTCGGAAGGAGTGGTGGTCACCGGTCGACGCCTCCCATCACGGGGTCGATGGACGCGACGGCGACGATGACATCGGCGATCTGGCCGCCCTCGCACATCGCCGCCATGGCCTGCAGATTGGTGAAGGACGGGTCCCGGTAGTGGACCCGGTAGGGGCGGGTGCCGCCGTCGGACACGACGTGCACCCCGAGTTCCCCCTTGGGTGACTCGACGGCCGCGTACGCCTGTCCCGGCGGGACGCGGAAGCCCTCGGTCACCAGCTTGAAGTGGTGGATCAAGGACTCCATGGAGGTGCCCATGATCTGCTTGATGTGGTCGAGCGAGTTGCCGAGACCGTCGGGGCCCAGTGCGAGCTGCGCGGGCCAGGCGATCTTCTTGTCGGTGACCATGACCGGTCCGGGCTGCAGCCGGTCCAGGCACTGCTCGACGATCGCGAGCGACTGGCGCATCTCCTCCAGCCGGATGAGGAAGCGCCCGTACGCGTCGCAGGTGTCGGCGGTCGGGACGTCGAAGTCGTACGTCTCGTAGCCGCAGTACGGCTGGGCCTTGCGCAGGTCGTGCGGGAGGCCGGCGGACCGCAGGACCGGCCCCGTGGCACCCAGGGCCATGCAGCCGGTCAGGTCGAGATGGCCGACGTCCTGCATACGGGCCTTGAAGATGGGGTTCCCGGTGGCGAGCTTGTCGTACTCGGGAAGGTTCTTCCGCATCTTCTTCACGAACTCGCGGATGTGGTCCACCGCGCCCGGGGGCAGGTCCTGGGCGAGGCCGCCGGGCCGGATGTACGCATGGTTCATGCGCAGGCCGGTGATCAGCTCGTAGAGGTCGAGAATGAGTTCACGATCACGGAAGCCGTAGATCATGATCGTGGTGGCGCCCAGCTCCATACCGCCGGTGGCGATGCACACCAGGTGCGAGGAGAGCCGGTTCAGCTCCATCAGGAGCACCCGGATGATCGTCGCGCGGTCCGGGATCTGGTCCTCGATGCCGAGGAGCTTCTCGACGCCGAGACAGTACGCGGTCTCGTTGAAGAAGGACGTCAGGTAGTCCATGCGCGTCACGAAGGTGGTGCCCTGTGTCCACGTGCGGTACTCGAGGTTCTTCTCGATGCCCGTGTGCAGGTAGCCGATGCCGCAGCGGGCCTCGGTGACCGTCTCGCCGTCGATCTCCAGGATGAGCCGGAGCACACCGTGGGTGGACGGGTGCTGGGGGCCCATGTTGACGACGATGCGCTCGTCGTCGGCCCTGGCCGCGGTCTGGACGACCTCGTCCCAGTCGCCACCGGTGACCGTGTAGACGGCGCCCTCGGTGGTCTCCCGCGCGGATGCCGACTCCGTGCTCGCTGACTGTGCGCTCGCTGACTGCGTGCTCATGAGTACGACCTCCGCTGGTCCGGAGCCGGGATCTGGGCGCCCTTGTACTCGACGGCGATGCCGCCGAGGGGATAGTCCTTGCGCTGCGGAAAGCCCTGCCAGTCGTCCGGCATCATGATCCGCGTCAGTGCCGGGTGGCCTTCGAAGACGATGCCGAAGAAGTCGTACGTCTCGCGCTCGTGCCAGTCGTTCGTCGGATAGACCGAGACCAGGGACGGGATGCGCGGGTCGCTGTCCGGGGCGCTGACTTCGAGGCGGATCAGCCGGTTGTGGGTGATCGAGCGCAGGTGGTAGACGGCATGCAGCTCGCGGCCCTTGTCCGACGGGTAGTGGACTCCGCTCACTCCGGTGCAGAGCTCGAAGCGCAGGGCCGGGTCGTCGCGCAGGGTCCGGGCGACCTGGAGCAGGTGCTCGCGGTCGATGTGGAAGGTGATCTCGTCACGGTCGACGATCGTCTTCTCGATCGCGTTCCCCGGGACCAGTCCCTGTTCCTCCAGGGCGCCTTCGAGTTCGTCGGCGACCTCGTCGAACCAGCCGCCGTACGGGCGGCCGGCCGGGCCGGGGAGCCGGATCGAGCGGACCAGGCCGCCGTACCCGGAGGTGTCTCCGCCGTTGTTGGCACCGAACATGCCGCGCTGGACGCGGATCTCCTCCCCGCCGTCGCCGCGCTGGCCCGGGAGGTTGGAGGCGCCGAGGTCCTTCTCGGGATTGACGCCGTCCGAGTCGTTGGCGTTCAAGCCGTTGCCATTGCCGTTCGTGCCGTTGCCGTTCGCGTCGCTCACCGCAGCAGCCCCTTCATCTCGATGGTGGGGAGCGCCTTGAGCGCCGCTTCCTCCGCCTCGCGGGCCGCCTCCTCGGCGTTCACGCCGAGCTTCGAGGACTGGATCTTCTGGTGGAGCTTGAGGATCGCGTCGATCAGCATCTCGGGCCGTGGCGGGCAGCCGGGGAGGTAGATGTCGACAGGGACGATGTGGTCGACGCCCTGCACGATCGCGTAGTTGTTGAACATGCCGCCCGAAGACGCGCAAACCCCCATGGAGATCACCCACTTCGGGTTCGGCATCTGGTCGTAGACCTGCCTCAGGACCGGCGCCATCTTCTGGCTGACACGTCCGGCAACGATCATCAGGTCGGCCTGCCGCGGCGAACCGCGGAAGACCTCCATGCCGAAGCGCGCCAGGTCGTAGCGGCCGGCCCCTGTCGTCATCATCTCGATGGCGCAGCAGGCGAGGCCGAAGGTGGCGGGAAAGACGGACGACTTGCGCACCCACCCCGCGGCCTGCTCGACGGTGGTCAGCAGGAAGCCGCTCGGCAGCTTTTCTTCGAGTCCCATGCTCAATGGCTCCTCTGTCCCCTATACGGGGCTCAGTCCTTTGCGGGCTTCAGTCCCTGCGGGCTTCAGTCCCATTCCAGGCCGCCACGCCGCCACACGTACGCGTAGGCGACGAAGACGGTGAGCACGAAGAGCAGCATCTCGACGAGCCCGAAAACCCCGAGCGCGTCGAAGGTGACGGCCCAGGGATAGAGGAAGACGATCTCGATATCGAAAATGATGAAGAGCATCGCCGTCAGGTAGTACTTGATGGGGAACCGCCCGCCGCCCGCCGGCGTGGGGGTCGGCTCGATTCCACACTCGTAGGCTTCGAGCTTGGCCCGGTTGTATCGCTTTGGACCGATAAGCGTGGCCATGACCACGGAGAAGATCGCAAAGCCTGCCCCGAGGGCTCCCAGCACGAGGATGGGCGCATACGCGTTCACCGCTCCTCGCTCCTCTCAGTCGGCATTGACTGCTGGCGGTTACATAAGGCTTCGCTCCTGCTCCGCGGACCCCACGACTCTCGTGAGGCGCACGAGCTCCGTGCGACTCCACGAAGATCGCTTACATGTGAAGCAGGTCACAAGCCCAACTGCCCCGCATCCTATGCCTGCCGGTCTGTGATCTGCGACACGGGGTACGACAACACCTTTGTGATCTCCACCACCCAGCGAAGGATCATGAAGTCGGATGAGTGTCGATCTTCGTACGAGAAGCGTCCGAGTGATCACCAGAGGTGACATTTTCACTCGTCGTGGCTGGTCGAAGCCTTGGCGCTCTATCAAGGGAAGTGGATCCGAGGCAAATTGGTGCTGGACGAGGGCGCTTGGTAGAGGAACTCGTTCACACTTCGGGGGGAGTTGGGATGTCCGTTGTGGACGGCTCGGGCGCGTGCATCCGTTCACGAGCGGGACGCGAGCGAAACACGAGCGAGACGCGAGCGGAAGACGTCGCCGAACCAGCCGCCACGCCTCCCCCCGATCCGGGCGGGTTACGCGGCCACCACGGCCACCGTTCCGTGACGTGCGTCACATCGGTAACGGGGCGGAAACAACTGGGCTTGGCCATCCATCCAACGAGTGGTAGGTGGCGGGCAATTCGGACGTAACTCGAAAAGCCAATGATCACAGGCGTGTGGGCTGCTGTCCGCAATGCCCGTTACGGCGTCAATAAGGGGCGACGTGACGGAGATTCGAGCGCCCATTGAGTAATTGTGGCGCACCACACGTTTCTTGTAGGTATGGAGGAGCCCCTGATACCGGTTGTACCCATGTCCCACACCGCTCACATACGCAGCCACCGGAAACCCCGGCCTCGCAGCAGTTCGGCGCTCGCGATGCGCGCCGGAGTTGCCGGTGGCGTCCTCGGCACCCTGGCAGTGGCCGGTGCCGCCGGAACGGCCAACGCGGCCGAGCCGGTGACCCAGACCATCGAGCTGCCCACCATCACGGCCGACATGACCGCTCAGGTCGCCGAGTCCGCGGAGGTCACCCAGCAGGCCGCGGCCGACTACCAGTTGCGTGCCGAGCGCGACGAGGCCGCCATAAAGGCCGCCAAGCAGGCCAAGTCGGACCTCGCTGACGCGAAGAAGAAGGCGGAGGCCAAGGAGAAGGCCGAGGACGCCCGTAAGGCCGCCGCGGAGCGTGCCACGCGCTCCACCGGCCGGACGGCCCTCGCGGCGGCGCCCAGCACGGCCAGCACGCCCGACAGCGACGTCCCGGCCCCGGCCAGCGGCAGCGTCGGCACCGTCATCAGCTTCCTGAAGGCTCAGGTCGGCGACGCGTACGTGATGGGCGCCAGCGGTCCCGACGCCTGGGACTGCTCCAGCCTGGTCCAGGCCGCGTTCAAGCAGGTCGGTGTCGACCTGCCGCGCGTCTCCCAGGACCAGTCGGTGGCCGGCACCCCGGTCTCGCTGTCCAACATCCAGGTCGGCGACATCCTGTACTGGGGCGGCGCGGGCTCGGCCTACCACGTGGGCGTCTACATCGGCGGCGACCAGTACCTGGACGCGGCGAACCCTTCGAAGGGCGTCGTCATCCAGAGCCTGTCGGGCTACCCCGCGAGCGGTGCGGTGCGGGTGCTCTGACCTTCGGTCACCTGGTTCGACCGCTTGGTCGCACCGCTTGACCGATCGGTTGCATGATTTGACCGCTTTGACGGGCCGCTTCCCCGGTGGGGGAGGCGGCCCGCAGGCATGCCATCGCGTACCTCACGCCCCGTCTCTCTGCCGAACCGCATGCCCATGGCCGCCTCCCCGGGGCCGACATGTGTCCTGCCCGGTTCGACGGCCAGCGGAGGGCCACGGTTCTGTCAGGCTCGGGGGGCGACCTTCGACAGGCCGTTGATGATGCGGTCCATCGCGTCGCCGCCCGTCGGGTCCGTCAGGTTGGCGAGCATCTTCAAGGTGAACTTCATCAGCATGGGGTGGGTGAGACCGCGCTGGGCGGCGATCTTCATGACCGCCGGGTTGCCGATGAGCTTCACGAAGGCGCGGCCGAGCGTGTAGTAGCCGCCGTACGTGTCCTTGAGGACCTTCGGGTAGCGCTGCAGGGCGAGTTCGCGCTGGGCGGGGGTCGCGCGGGCGTGGGCCTGCACGATGACGTCGGCGGCGATCTGGCCGGACTCCATGGCGTAGGCGATGCCCTCGCCGTTGAACGGGTTCACCATGCCGCCCGCGTCGCCGACGAGCAGCAGGCCCTTCGTGTAGTGCGGCTGCCGGTTGAAGGCCATCGGCAGGGCGGCGCCGCGGATCGGGATCGTCATGTTCTCCGGGGTGTAGCCCCAGTCCTCCGGCATCGAGGCGCACCAGGCCTTGAGAACCTCGCGCCAGTCCAGCTCCTTGAACGAGGACGAGGTGTTGAGGACACCCAGGCCGACGTTGGACGTGCCGTCGCCCATGCCGAAGATCCAGCCGTAGCCCGGCAGCAGGCGGTCCTCGCCGGGGCCGCGGCGGTCCCACAGCTCCAGCCACGACTCCAGGTAGTCGTCCTCGTGGCGCGGGGACGTGAAGTACGTACGGACCGCGACGCCCATCGGGCGGTCCTCCCGGCGGTGCAGGCCCATCGCCAGGGACAGCCGGGTGGAGTTGCCGTCGGCGGCGACGACCAGGGGCGCGTGGAAGGTGACTTCGCGCTTGTCCTTGGAGTCGGCGTCACCGAGTTTCGCGTGGACGCCCGTGATGTGGCCCGTGCGGTCGTCGACGATCGGGGCGCCGACGTTGCAGCGCTCGTACAGGCGCGCGCCGGCCTTCTGCGCCTGCCGGGCCAGCTGCTCGTCGAAGTCGTCGCGCTTACGGACGAGTCCGTAGTCGGGAAAGGAGGCGAGTTCCGGCCAGTCCAGCTGGAGGCGGACGCCGCCGCCGATGATGCGGAGCCCTTTGTTCCGCAGCCAGCCCGCTTCCTCCGAGATGTCGATTCCCATGGAGACGAGCTGTTTCGTGGCGCGGGGAGTCAGCCCGTCGCCACACACCTTCTCCCGCGGGAACGCGGTCTTTTCGAGGAGCAGAACATCCAGCCCCGCCTTGGCCAGGTAGTACGCCGTGGTGGAACCGGCCGGCCCGGCCCCGACGACGATCACATCGGCGGAATGTTCGGAGAGGGGCGCGGAGTGAGTGGAGTGTTCGGAGAGGGGCTGGGACTGGGACTCGGTCACGGCGGGGTCTCCCCAAGTCTCGAAGGCTCGAAGTCTCAAAGCGCGAAGTCTCGAAGTCTCGGAGCGCGAAGTTTCGAAATCCGCGTGCTGAGGGGCACGGGACATGGGCAGTCTATGCAGGGGTACCGATCACCTGACTGAAGGGCTGCCCCGTGAACCGAGCTCTCCCCGTGGTACACCTGCGCGTCCCCACCGACGAGGACGCCTTCGCCTGGCACCGGGTCTTCGACCACCCGGACGTCATGGAGTTCCACGGCGGGAAATCTGCCGAAGTGTCCACCTACGAGGAGCTGACCGCGCGGCAGCGCCGGCACGACGCCGAGCACGGCTTCTGCTTCTGGACCCTGCTCGACGAGGAGGGGCGGGTCATGGGCTTCACCGGCGCCCAGCCGTGGCCGTACGAGTGGGGACCGAAGGGGGAGATCGAGATCGGCTGGCGTCTCGGCCGGGAGTACTGGGGGAAGGGATACGTGACCGCGGCCGCGCGCTCCACGCTGGAACGGGTGCGCGCGACGGGCGTCGCCGGCGTGGTGGCCATGGTGAACTCCCGCAACGAACGCTCGATCGCCGTGACCAGACGCCTCGGCATGGAACTCGCCGAAACGTTCGCACCGCCCACGTCGGACCAGTTCGGGCACTGTTACCGGCTGGCCCTCTGACGGGCGCGAGCCCGGCCTCCGACGCCTTCCGGCGGGACCCGGCATGGGCTTACGCTGCCGGTACCGCTGGGGGTGACGTCCGTGCGCATACCACGCAAGACACCCGAAGTGCGCGTACCGCGGCTCGTCGGTCTGATGGCCGTGGACGCGCGCGAGACGGCTGAGGCGCGTGGAGTGCTCCTTGCCGCGCCCGACCGGCCCGACTTCGACCTGACCGTCGTCGACTACGTCGTACGCCAGTATCCGCCGGCCGGCTCCGAGGTGCCGCGCGGCGCGGTCGTGACGGTGTGGTTCGACCTCGGCGAGGGTGAGGGCGGCGGGGGCGCCGGGGTACGCGAACCGCGGCTGCCGCAGCCGCCGCCGGGCGGCCTGCAACGCGAACTCGCCCCTCCGGGCGACATCCCCTGCATGCTTCTCAGGTGAGCCGTACCGGCCGGGCCTGCCCGGCTAGCCCTGCTTGAAGCCGCGGTGCAGCGCGACGATCCCGCCCGAGAGGTTCCGCCAGGCCACCTTCGACCAGCCGGCCTTGATCAGGCGCTCGGCGAGAGCGGGCTGGTCGGGCCATTCGCGGATCGACTCGGCGAGATAGACGTACGCCTCGGGGTTCGAGGAGACCGCACGGGCCACCGGCGGCAGGGCGCGCATCAGGTACTCGGTGTAGACGGTGCGGAAGGGCGCCCAGCTCGGGTGCGAGAACTCGCAGATCACCACGCGCCCGCCGGGCTTCGTCACCCGGTACAGCTCCCGCAGTGCCGTGTCCGTTTCCTGTACGTTCCGCAGGCCGAAGGAGATCGTCACCGCGTCGAAGGTGTCGTCCTTGAACGGCAGCCTCGTGGCGTCGCCCGCCGTGAGCGGCAGCCAGGGGTGGTTCTTCTTGCCGACCCTGAGCATCCCGAGGGAGAAGTCACACGGAACGACGTACGCACCCGTGCGCGCGAAGGGCAGCGAGGAGGTGGCGGTGCCCGCCGCGAGGTCCAGGATCTTCTGCGCGGGCCGCGCGTCGACCGCCTTCGCGACCTCCTTGCGCCACACACGGTCCTGGCCGAGCGACAGCACGTCGTTCGTCAGGTCGTAGCGTTCCGCGACGTCGTCGAACATCGAGGCGACTTCGTGCGGCTGTTTGTTCAGGGATGCGCGGGTCACGGTCCCATTGTGGCAGTACGGATCCCACGGACACGGCTCAGGGCAGCAGTCTCGGTTTCGTCTTCGCCGCCACGTCCTCCACCCACCCGCACAGCAGGATGAAGACGCCGATCAGGACCCAGCCGATGCCGAACATGAACCACTGGCTCTCCAGCGGCAGATACGTCTCGAAGGCCGGGACGTTCCAGAACTGGTCGATCAGTGGGACAGCCAGGATCAGCGCGATCTCGTGCCAGAGGTAGAGGGTCACCGCGCGGGCGTTGAAGACCCGCACGACCCGGTCGAGGCGCTTGAAGCGGGCCAGCCACGCGAAGTCGATCCCGAAGCGGGCCTTCGCGTACATCAGCAGGGTCACGAACCCCGCGGACCAGAACGCCTGCGCGAACGGGATGTCGTCGAGGTCGTACGAGCCCGTCTCGGCCTGGTGCGTGAAGGCGTACCAGCCGCCGTAGCCGATCGCGGCGAGGGAGAGGACGACGACGGCGAACGGCTTCAGTCGCTGGAGTACGCCGTCGCGGTGCGCGAAGCCGAGGATCCAGCAGAACAGGTACGTGGCCAGGTCGATGAGGACGATGCCGAAGCGGTTGTCCGGCGGCGTCCAGAAGAACTGGACGACCACGATCGGGGCGAGCGAGAGGACCAGGACCGCCACCGGGGCCAGCCGGAAGACCCTCAGCAGCAGGGGCGACAGCAGGACGAACCAGAGATACGTCCGCAGGTACCAGAGGATCTCCCAGGCCTGCTCGCCCCACGCGTTGCCCGGCGGATCGCCGAGCGGCACGATCCAGTAGACGATCTGCCAGCCCGGCATCCAGTCGTGGATCAGCATCGCGACCACGACGAAGAAGCCCCAGAACCAGAAGGGCGGCAGGAGCCGGCGGACGCGGCTCCTGATCACCTTGAGGGCGGGCCGCTCAAGGGACTTCGCCATCAGGGTCCCGGCGAGCGCGAACATGATCCCCATGGAGGGGAGGACCATGCCCGCCCAGGCCCAGCCGAAGGTGTGGTAGGTGACGACGCGGACGAGGGCGACGGCCCGGAGAGTGTCGAAGTAGCGGTCGCGCCCCTTGGCCGATCGCGCCATCGGCGGGGGCTCCACCCCTGGCAGGGCCTCCACCCCCGCCGGGGCCTCCACCCCCGCCGGGGCCTCCACCCCCGGCGGGGTTTCCACCCTCGGCAGCCGGGCCGTGTCCGATAGCGCACCCGCCGCACCGGGTTCGGTGGCCGTCGGTCCGAGGTGCAGGGAGTTGTTCACCGGGAGGCGGCCGCTTCGGCGGTGGGCGCCCATCAGCGCACCCCCGCCGGCGTGCCGACCTCCCCCGTGCGCTTCAGCTTCTGCCAGCGCAGGCGGCCGCCCGTGAGGGCCGTGATGCAGGAGTGGATGAGGACGAGGTACATCATCTGCCGGTACGCGAGCTGCTGCAGCGGCATCATCAGCAGATACCGGTACTTCTCCCGGTCGAGCCGGAACGCGTACGCCGCGCAGACGAGCTGGACACACAGGACGGCCAGCCAGGCGAGCAGCGACGCCTTGAAGTCGATGAAGATCATCGAGTAGACGGTGAACACGTCGATGAGCGGGGCGAAGACGGGCGTGACGATCTGGAAGATCACCACCAGTGGCATACCGACCCGGCCGAAGCGGCCCGAGGGCCCCTTGTCCGTCAGCGACTTGCGGTGCTTCCACAGCGCCTGCATCGTCCCGTACGACCAGCGGTAGCGCTGTGACCAGAGCTGCTTGAGGGAGCCCGGCGCCTCGGTCCAGGCCTTGGCGTGCTCCTGGTAGACGACCCGCCAGCCCTCCCGGTGCATGGCGATGGTGATGTCGGTGTCCTCGGCGAGCGTGTCCTCGCTCATCCCGCCGGCCGCGAGCACGGCCTCCCGGCGGAACGCGCCGATCGCGCCCGGGATGGTGGGCATGCAGCGCAGCAGGTCGTACATGCGGCGGTCGAGGTTGAAGCCCATCACGTACTCGATGTGCTGCCAGGCGCCGATGATCGTGTCGCGGTTGCCGACCTTGGCGTTGCCCGCGACCGCGCCGACCCCGGGGTCGGCGAAGGGCTGCACCAGCTGGTGCACGGCGTCCGGTTCGAAGACCGTGTCGCCGTCCATCATCACGACGATGTCGTAACTGGCGTTGCGGACACCGTTGTTGAGGGCGGCCGGCTTGCCCGCGTTCTCCTGGCGGATGACGCGGACGTTCGTCATGCCGAAGGATTCGGCAGCACTGCGTGCGATCTCGGACGTGTCGTCCGTCGAACCGTCGTCCACGACGATGATCTCGATCGGATGGGTGCTCTGTGCCAACGACTTGAGGGTGTTGGCGATGCACTCCTTCTCGTTGTACGCGGGCACGATCACACTGACCGGCCGGGTGACGGGCGGCCCCCAGCTGAACCGGCGTCTGTTGCGTATCCGGTAGTGCCTGCGGGCCAGGATCAGCATCATCCCGAAGCGGCCCATCACGGCGACGCCCACGACGGCGAGCCCGGTCGCGAGCCCCGGCACGGTCCACTCGGCGACGGCGACCGCCGCGACGAGGGCCTTGCCCTCGTACAGAGTGGTCCCGGTGGCGGTGCGGTGGGCGGCCTGGAGACTGTTGCCCCCGCCACCGCCAGCGCCACCGGCTCCGGCTCCGGCTCCCCCGCCCTCTTGGCCCTGCTGCTCTTGCTGCTCTTGTTGGCTTTGCTGGCCGCCGGGCACCTGACCGGCTGCCTGCTGGATGGCGCCGCTGATGGTGGTGAAGGTGTAGCCCTTCGCCTTCATCTTCTTGATGTACGTGCCGAGCGCCGCGACCGTCTGCGAACGCTCGCCACCCGCGTCGTGGAAGAGGACCGAGGCACCCTTGCTCTTCGACGGCGTGGCCCACTTGATGATCTTCGAGACGCCGGGCCGCTTCCAGTCGTCGCTGTCGGTGTCGACGAAGACGCTGGTGTAGCCCTCCGCGCCGAGCTCCTTGTAGACGGGCCAGCTGTAGTTGTCGATGGCGTCCGTCTCCGAGGAGTACGGGGCCCGGAACAGCGTCGTGGTGATACCGGCCGCGCCAGCCAGGGCGAGCTGCGTCTGGTCCATCTCCCGCTGGATCCGGGTGCCGCTCTGGTACGACAGGTCGACGTGCGTGAAGGTGTGGATGCCGATCTCGTTGCCCTGGTCCACCAGGTCGTTCACGATGTCCGGGTAGCGCGAGACCATCGAGCCGACCACGAAGAACGTGCCCGGGACGTCGTTCTCCTTGAGGATCTTCAGGATCTGCGGCGTCCAGGTGGGGTTGGGGCCGTCGTCGAAGGTCAGCGCGATGGTCTTCTCCGGGACGGACCGGGTCTGCGCCTCCCCGTCCCTGAAGGAGAGGATCGGCCCGCCGTCGATGACGTCGTCCGGGACCTTGCTGGAGCTGGCGTTGCTGCGTACGCGCTCGTCGCCGCCGACCTCGGCGCGCAGATAACCGTCGAGCAGCATCACGCTGGTGAGCGCGAGGAGAAGCAGCAGGGCGAGGATGACACGGGGTTTCTGCAGCGCCGCGGCCCTGCCCGCGGCCCGGGTCATCCGGGAGGGGGCGCGCCGACGGCCGCGCGAGGGCGTCGTAGTAGCCATGAGTGTGGGTGCGCTCCGGTCAGTTGGCGGCGGACGCGGACGGGGCGGACGCGGACGCGGACGGGGCGGAGACGGGCGTCGACGGAACGGCGGTGGGCGCGGCACCGGTGGGTACGGCACCGGTGGGTGCGCCCGAGGGCGGGGCGCCGGTGGGCCGTGCGGGCGGGCTGCCGGTGCCGCCCTGCGGCTGGAGACCGCCGCCGGGGCCGGAGTTCTGGCCGCCGTTCGGACCGCCGCCGCCGAAGGGCAGCAGCGAGGACGGGGTGAGCGAGGGGCCCCAGCCCATGAACGCCATGCCGAGCACAACCGCGTACCCGATGCAGACGACGCCGAGGAGGAGGCCGATCCGGCGCAGCAGCTTGGCCCTGCGCCCGGAGTTGTCAACGAACACGGGACCGTCTTCGGACCCGTTGCCGCGTTTGCGGCGGCGGCCGCGCACAGCGGCGGGCGATTCGATGGCAGGCTCGGAATGCATTCCCCGGATATTAGGGAGCCTTTATGTGTCCGAAACTCTGGTTTTGTTGTGAGACTGCCATGAGAAACGCCCGAGTCTGTCTATTCTCTGAGAGAATCCTTGATCACCTGACCGGACGGGGGTCGGGCGGGGAGTACCGAGAAGATGCTCAATGTCCGTATATACACGCCCGGTTGATCCGACTTACCGGACGGTCTCCATGAGATTCCCACGCATTGCCTGTCTTCGTACAGCAGGGCCGCTCGTGAGACATTTTCACTCCGGAAACGCACTTCGTTTCCGTCCTGAGACGAGAATCACGAGAGCGGGAGCACGCGCGATGAGGACTTTACTGAAGCCGGCTGCCGGGTTCGTCTGTGCGTTTGCGCTGGCCACCGCGGGGTGTTCCCCGGGTACGGACGGCTCCTCCGACTCGGCGCCCACGAGCCGGTCGCGGAGCAGCGCGTCACCCTCCGAGAGTTCGTCGAGCGCCCCGTCGGGCGCCTCCTCGGGCACCGCGTACGCCCCTTACGTCAGTGCCACCACCGCCTCCGACAACGACTCGGCCGGCTCCCCGTCGACGTACAACCTGGCCTTCGTCATCGCGGGCGGCAGCAGTTGCACGCCGAAGTGGAACGGCACGACCGCGATCGGCGACGCGGCGGTGAAATCCCGTATCTCGGCGCTGACCGAGTCGGGCTCCACGGTGCGCGTCTCCTTCGGCGGAGCCTCCGGCAAGGAACTCGCCTCGACCTGTGGCAGCGCCTCGGAGCTGGCCGACGCCTACGGGAAGGCACTCGACGCCGCCGGGGCCACGGAGGCCGACTTCGACATCGAGGGCAAGCAGTTGACCGACTCCGACTCGGTCGCGCTGCGCTCCGAGGCGATCGCGCTGCTCCAGAAGGAGCGCGACGGCCTCGCGGTCACCTTCACGCTGCCCGTCATGCCCTCCGGTCTCGACGACGACAGCGTCGCGCTGCTGGAGTCCGCCAACGACAAGGGCGTCCAGGTCTCCACGGTCAACATCATGACCATGAACTACGGCAGTTCGTACGACGAGGACATGAGCGACTACGCGGAGACCTCGTCCCAGGCCGCGCACGACCAGTTGGAGGAGGTCTTCGGTCTGTCGGACGACGGGGCGTGGGGAGGACTCGCTCTCACGTCGATGCTCGGTGTCAACGACGTGGACAACGAGACGTTCTCCCTTGCCGACGCGGCGCAGGTCCGTTCCTTCGCGGAGGAGAAGGGGGTCGCGTGGGTGTCGATGTGGTCGACGTTCCGGGACCAGCCGTGTGAAGGGGACGACGCCGATTCGGGTGACGCGGCGACGAATTGCAGTGGCGTGGAGCAGGGGGCGGGCGATTTCGCGGAGGCGTTCACCGGGTGACTTGTGGGCAGGTTCTTCGACTGGGCGACCAGCCACGACGGACCCGCAGCCGGACCCGCAGCCGAACCCGCACGACCAGCGGAGCTAGTGGCGTAGCTACGGGCGGAGCTATGGGCGGAGCTAGCGGCGGCGGTGCACCAAGCGGCCGGCGCACACCGTCGCGAGACACGATCCGCGCTCGCCGAAGACGGCGAGATCGGCCCGGCCCCCGTCGACGATCTCCGTGGGACGGACCCGGAGCAGGACCAGCACGCCATTGCGTTCGGCGGCAGCCCGGAGTTCGGGAGTGTCGGCGTGCTCCTCCAGCACGGCCACCGCACCCAGTTTCAGCAGGGCGTGAATCCGTTCGCGCGGTGTCGGGGCATCCGGGATCGGCCCCCGGTGGACCAGGGCGGGCCCGAGCACTCCGGACCACCGCCTCACACGGGCGTCCGGGAACCGCTCGCGGATCTCCGCGAACGTCCCGACGGCCCCCACCCGGTCTCGTCCCACGACGACCGCGCCGTCCTTGATCGGCTCTCCGCCGTCCCAGACGACGCGTACCTCGTCGGCAGCGTGGATCGTCTCCAACTGGTCCTCGTAAGGGATCAGTTGGAGGCGAGGAGCTTCAGCTCCGGATGTGCCGTGCCGCCCTCGATCGCCGTCGACGAGATGTGCGACTGGACCCGCTGGTCGACGGGGTCGTTCGCCGGGTCGTCGTGGACGACGAGGTGCTCGTACGTCGTGGCCCGCTGCGCCGGGACCCGCCCCGCCTTGCGGATCAGGTCGATGATCTCCATCCGGTTCGAACGGTGCTTGGCACCGGCCGACGACACGACGTTCTCCTCCAGCATGATCGAACCGAGGTCGTCCGCACCGTAGTGCAGCGACAGCTGGCCGACCTCCTTGCCGGTGGTGAGCCATGAGCCCTGGATGTGCGCGACGTTGTCCATGAAGAGCCGCGCGATGGCGATCATCCGCAGGTACTCGAAGAGCGTGGCGTGCGTACGGCCCTTGAGGTGGTTGTTCTCCGGCTGGTACGTGTACGGGATGAAGGCGCGGAAGCCGCCCGTCCGGTCCTGTACGTCACGGATCATCCGCAGGTGCTCGATACGCTCGGCGTTGGTCTCGCCGGTGCCCATGAGCATGGTGGACGTGGACTCCACGCCCAGGTTGTGCGCGGCCTCCATGATCTCCAGCCAGCGCTCGCCGCTCTCCTTCAGCGGGGCGATGGCCTTGCGGGGCCGTGCGGGCAGCAGCTCGGCACCGGCGCCGGCGAAGGAGTCGAGTCCGGCGGCGTGAATGCGCTGGATCGCCTCCTCGGCGCTCACCTTGGAGATCCGGGCCATGTGCTCGACCTCGCTCGCCCCCAGGCTGTGGATGACGAGCTGCGGGTACGCGGCCTTGATCGCGGCGAAGTGCTCCTCGTAGTACTCGACGCCGAAGTCCGGGTGGTGCCCGCCCTGGAACATGATCTGCGTACCGCCGAGCTCGACGGTCTCCGCGCACCGGCGCAGGATGTCGTCCAGGTCGCGCGTCCAGCCCTTGGCGGTGTCCTTCGGCGGGGCGTAGAACGCGCAGAACTTGCACGCCGTGACGCAGACGTTCGTGTAGTTGATGTTCCGCTCGATGATGTACGTCGCGATGTGCTCCGTACCGGCGTAGCGGCGGCGGCGTACGGCGTCGGCGGCGGAGCCCAGCGCGTGCAGCGGGGCGTCGCGGTAGAGGTCGAGCGCCTCTTCGGGGGTGATCCGCCCACCCTCGGCGGCACGGTCGAGAACGGACTGGAGATCGGCCTTCTCGGTCACCGGAGCGGTCCCTTTCATAGGGGTGTGGACGGACTGATCCAGCGTACGCCAGCCGATGTGATCACCCGACGTCAGGCGGCGTACGCCCCGATGAGCAGGCCCGTGAAGGCGCCGGCGATCAGGAAGGGGCCGAAGGGGATGGAGGTCTTGCGTCCGGCCCGTCGGGCGACGACCAGACCCATCCCGTACAGGCCGCCGAGCAGGAACCCCGCGAAGGTGCCGAGCAGCACGGTCCCCCAGCCGTACCAGCCGAGGACGGCACCCAGGCCGAGGGCGAGTTTCACGTCTCCGAATCCCATGCCGTTCGGGTTGATGAGGAAGAGGACGAAGTAGCCGCCGCCGAGGGCCAGGGATCCGTACAGCGCGGTCGGCCAGTCGCCGGCGTGTTCGGGCGCTGCCGCGGCGCCCGCGAGCAGGACGAGGGCGGCTCCCGCCAGGGACAGCGTCAGCACGTCCGGCAACCGCTGCACCGTGAAGTCCACGACGGCGAGGAGTACGCCGAGCGGGGCGAGCAGCAGCCAGGCGGCCAGCTCGGGCCGGGTGCCGGTCGCCACGGCGAGTGCTGCGCAGACGAGCGCGGTGGCGAGGGAGACGAGGAGGGTGCTGGGGCCGTACGTACCACGACAGCCGTACGTGCCACGACGGCCGTACGTACGACGCGCCCCGTCCGTATCGAGCGCCGCGCACTCCCGGCAGCGGGCCGGACCGACCCAGCCGCCGATCCAACCGCCGGCCCAACCGCGGAGCGAGCCGCCGACGGGATGCCCCTCGGGGCACCGGCTCTGCCACGGCTCGTCGGGGTCGACCGAGAAGCGATAAGCGGCGCGGGGCACGAACAGACCGGCGACGCCGCCCCAGAGGGCGGCGCCCACGATGATCATTTGGTCGATCGGCTGAAGGGTGTTCATCCCACGGAGGCGACACCGCTGCGCCAGGTCGGCAGCAGCTCGTCGAGCAGGGCCTCGGTCCGGGGCGGCAGCCCGCGCGCCCCGCTGCGCGAGACCAGGTCCGCCGCGAGGCGCTTCAGCCGGTCGGTGTCACCGGTCGCGTGCGTGGCCCGCAGCAGCTCGTGCCACAGCCGCTCGTCGCCCGGCGCGGAGCCCAGCGCCGCGTCGAGCGCCTCGATCGCCTTCTCGGCCCGGTCCTTCTCCAGGTGGAACGCGGAGAGCGCGAGCCCGATGTCCGCGACGAGCAGCGGCAGCTGGGCGTCGATGATCTCGTGGGTCAGCCAGCCGTAACGCCCCGCGGACCGCTCGGCCAGCAGCGGCCCCCGAACCAGCACCAGCGCGTCGGTCAGCAACCGCCCGCGCACCGCGCGGCTGCCCGCGCCCCGGCCCTGGGTGGCCTCGTGGTACAGCGACCGCAGCACGTCCAGGTCGGACACCACGGACTTGGCGAGCTTGAGCCGCCCGGTCGCGTCGGCGGCGAGCCGAGCGGTGCCGTCCGGGTCGCTGCCGAGCCAGGTGCGCAGCCGCTCGACGAGCGCGTCCCGGACGTCGTCCGTGACCCCGCGCGGCCAGAGGGCGGAGGACAGCACCCGCGGGTGCACCCCTTCGCGGTGCAGCAGCAGCAGCGCCAGCGCCTCGTGCAGCAGCGGACTGCGCTCACCGTCCGGCGTCTCCAGGCCGATGATCTCGTACGGGCCGACGAGCCGCGCGTACACCGCGGGACGCCCCTGCTCGCTGATGTCGACCAGGAACGGCGGTGTGGTGGTCGGCCGGTCGTCGTCGCGCTCGGGGTCGGCGTCGGTGAACAGCTCGACGACGGCCCGCTGCTGGGACACCGGCAGGAGCTGGGCGTCGAGTTCGAGTCCGAGCAGCGGCGCGAGGAGCTTGCCCTCGCTGGTGATCTCCATCTCCCAGGCGGCACCGGGCAGATCGCCCGACTGGGTGCCGACCAGGTAACCGATGCCCAACCTGCTCGCGTCAGCGGCCAGTTCGGCGAGCTTGACGGCGTCCTCGGCGGACGGCTCGGCGGCCAGCAGTACGAGGTGCGGGGCCCAGCGGGTGTGCTGGGCCGGGCCCGTACGCCCGGTCAGGACCGAGTCGTGTCCTGCGGCGCCCAGCGCACCGCGCCGCTGCCGCGTCTCCGCCTCCATGGTCTCCACGAGCGCCTCGATGTCGTCGAGGTGACGGAGCCGGTTCGGCGCGAGCGGCGTCAGGTCCTCACCGAACCCGACGAGGGTGATGGTCATACGGTCGGACCACCCGTTGGTGGCCAGCTCGGCGGCCACGGAGGCGAAGACGCCCGCCCGGTCCTGCTCGCGGCCGCTCAGCGAGACGATGCCGGGCACCGACTCCAGGTTCAGCAGCAGCCGGGAGTCGTCCATCGTGCCGAGGCTGACGAGGCCGGGGTACGGGGCGGCCGTGTCCACGTCCTCGTACCGCTCGGCGTCGGCGCGGGCCAGCATCCAGAAGGTCTGGTCCTGCCCGAGCTGCCACGGCGCGGGCGGCTTGCCGGCCGGCTGGGCGAGCTGGAGGTGCAGATCGCCGTTGCCGCTCATCCAGGCCGCGTACACGGTCGGCAGCGGGCGGGACTCCCCCGCGAGCGCCGCGGCGAGCCCGCGCAGCGACCGGTCGAGCAGTCGTACGCCCTCGGGGTCGGCCCCCACCAGCAGCGCGTCCTGCGCGTCGGCGGCCGCTCCGGTGGGCGTCGGCGGCTCCATGCCGCGGCGCCCGCCGACGGCACCGAGCGCGGACTGCCACAGCGCCTGGCGGCGGCGCCGGCCGAGAGCGCCGAGGAGCCCGGCGGCGAGGAGGGGCGCACCGAGGAGGGCCTGCGGCAGCCCGAACCCACTGCCTTCGCCGGCGGCGGGCGCGGCATGCTCCTGCTCGCCCTGCCGACCGGGCTGACCCTGCTGGTGCCCCTGACCGGGAGCGGGCCGCTGCTCGGGAAGACTGATGTGGGCGGTGTCGCGGTCCTGGGACCCGAACCCACCGCCCTGCTGCCCGGCGCCCTGCTGGTGCGCGCCTCCGGTCCTGGCGTAGTCGGAGATCTGCCGCTGGACCTCCGGCGAGACCTTCGGGGCCTCGTCGGGCACCTCGACCAGTTCGCCGCCGCGTGCGTCGCCGGGCATTTCCATGATCCAGCCGGGCCGGATGAGGCTGGCCTCGGAAAGCTTCGAACCGTCCGGCTGCGTACGGTCCTTGTTGAGCTGGTGGATCTCCTTGTACCGGCGCCCGTCGCCGAGGTGGCGCTCGGCGATCTCCCAAAGAGAGTCGTGATGGCGTCCCTCGGGCGGCTGGATCCGGTAGAACTTCGTGTCGTCCCCGGACGCCTGCGCGCCGCTCCCGCCCTCCGCGTGCGCGGCCGCACCGGCGGCCTGCTCGGCCAGCGCGGCGGCGCTCGCGGCGGCCTGCTCCTGCTGCTGTCCCAGCAGCCCGCCCGGCGTCTGCTGAGCCGCCGCGGCGGCGGCCGGCCGCTGGTTCCCCTCCAACTGCTGACCGAGCTGCGACAGCCCCGGCGCGAAGCTCGCCGCGGTCGCGCCGACCAGCAGCAGCGCGGCGACGAGCTGTCGCGCGAGCAGCTGGCTCGGCCCGGCCCCGGGCACCCGGTTCGGCAGTCCGACACCGGACAGCGCGGCCTTCACCTCGACGAGCACGCACGCGGTGAACTGCGCCCAGGCGAACCAGACGACCACGGTCAGCACGTTGATGAACGTGTCGACGGTGATCTCCTGCTGGAGCCACTCCACCTTCGGCGCCCCGGACGGCAGCGGCCAGCCGATCTGGGCGGCGAGCGCCCCGGGCACGCCGATGAGCAGCACGAGCAGGGCGACGAAGGCGAGCAACGCCTTGGCGAAGTCCCCCACCGTGCGGCGGCGCCGGGGCAGGGGCTGCGGCGTGCGGTTCCTCGGACCCGGCGAGCTTCCCGGCGAGTTGGAAGTGGTACGTCGCGCCATGGCGGGTGTCCTGATGTCGTGTGTGTGGAGGGAGGTGCGAGGAGAGAGAGGTGCGAGGAGAGAACAGAGAGAGCGGGGGTGTGCTGAGCCTACTTAGATCCTATTGAGCGTGTCGAAGGGCTTGGAGGGGCGAAACGGTGTGGAGTGCCGTTCGGCGCGACCGCTTACACCCGTTATGCCCGCTACATCGGAGTTGTTTACTCGGGCACCCATCATGGCGGGCCCGGGAATGAGCCTGTTCGCAACTGTCACGCCACAGCTCTCACGATCCCCACACAATCCCCCATCGGCGCCCAGCGCCTCTTTACCCACCCCTGATAGCTTCGTTCCCTCTAGCACACAGTCGCCGCATTCCGGGGGAGAACACCAGTGGCCCGCCGCACCCTGCCCATCGCCGCCGCACTCACCGCGACAGCGACCCTCCTGCTCACCGCCTGCGGCGGGGGTGATGACTCGCCGGACGACATCAAGGGGGCGGGCAAGGAGTCGAGCAGCCCGTCGGCTTCGGCGTCCGCGACGACGAGCGGCGACAGTCCCGACCTCAGCCTGCCGAAGGACTTCAAGCTGGTCTTCGACTTCGACAAGCCGTCCGACACGAAGCACGCCGCAGCGCTCGCCGACGCACAGAACTACACGCGGGCGATGTATCACGGCATCGTCGCGCAGGACCCGGACGACCCGGCCTACCACTACTACTCGGATGCCCAAGCCGCGGAGTACGCCAAGTCGCAGATCCAGGCCTCGGTGAAGGGCGGATACACCATCACCGGGACGGACAAGTACTACGACTCCGAGACGACCACGCTGAGCGGCGGCAAACGTGTTCTCGTCACCTTCTGCGAGAACCAGGCCAAGGCCTACAGCAAGGAAATCAAAACCGGCAAGGTTCTCCGTGGGGAGGAGAACCTGGACAGCTACTTGAAGCACCGGCTGCTCATGGTCCCCTCCTCGGACTCCCCCCAGATCTGGAAGGTGCAGGTCATCGAGGTCGTCGGCAAGGCCAAGGAATGCCAGGCATGAGGATGTCGACGCACTCGCGGCACTGGACTTCGATCGCTGCCGTCACCCTTGTGCTGTGGAGCGGCGGCAACGCATACGCCAACTACACCCCGGGCAAGACAACAACGCCTTCCGGCCCTTCGGGCAAGGCGAACAACCAGGAAGTCTCCGCTTCCGTCTCCCGTATCAAGGTCACCCAGGTCAGCGGCCCCACCGGCGGCAAGCGCGGCAGCATCTCGTCGACGGATGTGAACTGGACGCCCCCGCCCTGCTGGTACGAGCCCGTCCTCACGCCGGAGCAACTCAAAGCCCTCTCTGAAGAGAACGGCCTGGGATACGTCGGCCCCCACACGTCCTGGGGCGGCGAGAAGCTGTGGACGGACCACTACCGGGACGGCAAGGACGCCTACAACTACAAGGACGACTCCCTCACCACCGTCAAGGGCTACAAGAACTACAACATCGGCAAGGACGGCTATTTCTGGCGCGGCGTGGCCCCCGACACCGCCGACCCGGAGTCGTGGGACTGCGAACGTGTCATGTTCTGGCAGGACGCCGGCCAGGTCCCCGCCGTACCGAACGCCCCTACACCGAAAACCCTCGCCGAGTACGCCTACGACAAGATCCAGGTCCCCGACACCGAGATCGAGCTGAAGCCGGAAGCCAAGTCCACAGTCAACGCACCCACTTGGGTGTGGCTCGACAAGGGCACCTTCCAGGAGGTCAAGGTCCGCGCCGAGCTGCCCAACACCAACCTCTACGCGGAGACGACGGCCAAGCCGGTCGCCCTGCACCTGGAACCGGGCACACAGGACTCGGAGACCTTCCCCGGCGGCGGTGACTGCGAGATCAACGAGGACGGCTCGATCGGCACCCCGTACGTGAAGGGCGACGCCGGCAGGACCCCGCCCTGCGGCATCAAGTACCTGCGTTCCACCGGCGGCGGCGAACCGTACAAACTCAGTGCCTCCGTCACCTGGCAGATCACCTGGGAAGGCACCGGCGGCGCCGGCGGCGACCTCCCCGACGGCACGTTCGAGACGACCCAGGACATGAACGTCCAGGAAATCCAGTCGGTCAACCGCTGAGCCGATACCGGGCCCGACACCGCTTCCGATCGCCGGATCGGGCCGACCGTCGGTGAACAGAGCCCCCGCCCTCACCGAGCGCACCGCCCGGCTCGCGCAGGAGCGCCCAAAGGACGTTGACACGGCGGCGGGCGAGAGCGAGGACCGCTTGCGTGTGACGCGCAGTCGAACGCGTCCCGTCGGGCATCGTCATCCAGCACACTCACCTCTGCGGCCTTTGTATGAACGTGATTCCGTGGCGGACCGCATGCTCATGCAAAGGCCGTCCGACTGCCCCGAGAACTCCCTGGTGAGTGACACCGTTCGACTACCAAGGTAAAAAGACAAGCTGAGACGCGTGATCACTTCTTCACCGGGCGAATGTGCAGTTCGGCCAGGAAGGCCTGGACATCCGTGGCCGTCTGCGCCGGTGTCGGCCGAGGTCCGGAAGGGATCACCGGCTGGGCGGTGACGGTGGCCGTGTTGTTGCCCCAGACGCAGCGTGAACTAGTCGTGTTCGCGACCCCATACTTCACGCATCGCAGCTTGCCCCCAATAGGGCCGGGAGCGTAGTTCCGTACTTTGCCCGAATCTACACTCGTGTTGAGAAGTACCGAGATGACCTCGTCGTCCTCACCCGGATCGGAGACGTCGACGGTCGGGTTGAGTTCCAGGGTGACCATGTAGGACTTCTTGCCGTCCGGGCGCACGTAGGTTGCGTGAGCTGTCTCCTTGGTCGGGTTGAGATTGTCGCCACCGCGCGTCGCCGACCACAGCGACTTGTCGTCCTTGCCCGCGAGCCGGTAGTCAGCGAAGCCGACCGGCATCTCGGCAGTGTGCTTGACCGGCGCCTCGTCCTCATCCCCCGTCACGAGCCATATACCGACTGCCGCCCCTGCCACGAGGACGACGGCAACGGCTCCACCGATCACCCTTCGACGTTTGCGGAGCCGGGCCGTCCGCTCCCTGGTGGCCGCCCAGTCGATGGGGCGTCCCAGGGGCCCGGAATCAGGGGCGGCCGGTGGGCTCACGTGCGGAGCGTCGTCGGAATCGGAGGGCGTCCCTGGGTTCGGCATGTGGTTCTTCCTTGAGTACTCGGCTCGGTGCCACTCAACACCTGGGTGACCGGACTTCCTCGACCATGACGTTCTGGATGGCCATGCGTAGAAGGGCGCCGGTGTACTGCGACCCCACAGCTCAAACACATGGCCTACGGATTACGCATCAGGAAAGGGTTGCGTCCCGCCGCACCACCCGCAGCCCCACCCCGTCCTGCTGTTCCACGTCACTGTCCGTGGCCACGTGAATGGGGACGAACACCACCATCCAGTAGAAGCCGAACAGCCAGCGGCCGATCAGGCGGAGGAAGCCGGGCCGGCAGCCGTCAGAGGTGCGGACGACCCGTACGCCTGTGGTGAGCTTTCCGAGGCTTGCGCGAGTCGCGAAGGTGAGCAGGACATGATTGAGGAAGGAAAATCCGGACGCCGCGCCCAGGGCTGCGGCCCAAACCGTGGGCGAATGGAGGCGGAGTTCGACGACTCCGTCGACAACCTTGAGACCCACTGCAGCTCCGGCTGCGAGGCCGCAGAAGAGCGCCAAGAGGGCGTCAACGCAGGCGGCGGTGGCCCGGCGGGTTGGTGTAGGGGCCGGGGGACGAGTGCGGGTGCACTGTTGGCCGGCCACGGCGCTTCCCTCAAACCGCATACCGTGTATCTCCCATAACTCTGCAGTCGACGAGGGCAGTTGTTCTGGAACCATCAGAGGGCCTTGTCCAGTGTCGCCTGTGAACTCGCGACGTTAAATCTCAAGCTCAGAGCCGCCCGGGCCTTCCCGCCTCAGCGGTTGATGGACTGGATCTCCTGCACCGTCACGTCCTGCGTCGTACCGAATGTGCCGTCGGGGAGATCACCGCCCTCCCCGTTCGTGCTCGTCCAGGTGATGTTCCAGGTGACGGTGGCCTTGAGTTCGTACGCGTCGTCCGAACCCGAGGACCGCAGATACGTCACCCCGCAGGGCGGCGTCCGGTTCGCCTTGCCCTTGGCGTAGGACTCACCGATGCTGCCGTCGTCGTTGATCGTGCAGTCACCGGAGGCAGGGGAGGTTTCGGCGTCCGAGGTACCCGGTTCGATGTGGAGCGACACGGGCTCCGCAGTCGTGGTCGCGGACAGCCCCGTGCCCGGGAGGCTCGCCGTGACCGAGATCTTCTTGAACTTCGCCCGGTCGAGCCAGATCCAGGTGGGCAGGTTCACCGTCGACTTGCCATCGGGGGCCGACTTGATCTCCGTGTCGGGGACGGGCAGTTCGTCGTACGCGTACTCGGCGAGGACCTGCGGAGAGACGGCGAGGGGTTCCTCCGGCGTCGTTCCCTCGTCCACCCAGAACGGCAGCTTGTCGCAGGCCGCGGCCTCCGGGTCGTCCTTGCGGTTCGGGTTGACGGCCGCCGCCCAGAACATCCCCTCGCCCTGCTTGTCGAGGTTGTAGTCCTTGTACGGTTTGCCGTCCTTGTAGTAGGAGTCGAACACACCGCCGATCATGTCGCCGATCCCCAGGAAGCCCATCTTGCGCCACGCCGTGACGGTCGCCTCGATCTCCTTCGGCGAGAACGCGGGCTCGTACCAGCACGCGGGCGGCGTCCAGTTGCTGTCGGCGGACGACAGATTCCCGGTCTTGGCGGACCTGGAGTCACCGTCGACGGTTGTCTGGACCCGAGTCTCGACACTGATGGTGCGACCGTTCCGCTTACCGCTGGCGTCGTTGCTGGTGCCGTTGGTGTTGGTTCGGTCGGCCCACGCCGCGGGCGCGTTCTGCACCGTGACGAGCAGGGCGGCAATCGCGGTCAACACCGCCGTCTTTGTCCTACGCCTACGATTCACGGCTGGCACACCTCGCTGCCCCGCTTCGAGATGCTGTTGGTGGTCTGCCAGACGCCCTGGTCGTTCTTCCTCAGACGGTCGTTGTAGAGGACGTACGAGTCCTTGGTCACCGGGGTGACGTTGGTCTTCTCCGTCTTGACGTCCTTGGTGTAGCCCTTCGACTCGTCGGCGCAGTACGTGAGACCCGCCGATCCGTCCTTGCTGAACGTCACCTTGCGGTCGAAGAAGCGCACCGTCCCGGTCACTGTGGTGCCATCCTTGATGAAGCCGCTGATCCAGTCGACCGAGCCGAGGTAGGCAAGGTTTTTGCTGTAGAAGGCGACTGCCTTGGACTTGAGGTTCTGGTCACCGATCGCCTCGTCGATGGCACGCAAGTACTCGGCGTTGTCCCGCAGCACGGCGTCCGCCTTGGCCTCACCGCCGTCCTCAGGGGTGAAGACCAGCTCGTCCCCCTCCGGCAACTCCACCTTCGGCCGGTCGATCCCGTCATCCGACGCGGATGCCGAAGGTGAGGCCGATCTCGACGCCGTGTCCGCGCCCGCGATCTTGTCCTCGTCCTTGGAACCCGCCCCGCCACCGCACGCCGAGAGCAGCAGCGCGGTCGCGGTCGCCAGGCAGGCCACGGCGAGGGTTGCAGGGCGCTTGGACATGAGGGAGGTACCTCCGGGAGTGGGGGGATTCTTACGGGATTCGGCGTGCAAGACGCAGGATGGGAACCGGACAGGTCCGGGCGTGGGCATAGGCGTGGGTCTGGACGTGGGCACGGGTCGTCTACATCTCAGCCGACCTCGTTCTCCGCCACAGCCCGTCCCCTGACCGTCACATCCCCGCCGTAGAACATGCCCGTGAAGACCGGGGAGTAGGTGAGCTGGACCTCCACCTCGACCTGCTCGGCGTTCGCGGCGACGCAGTTCGTGGCGGCTATGTCGGGGCCGGTCGTGCCCATCTCCTGGGCGAAGGCCTTCACGCGGGCGCCGCAGTTCTCGAAGAGGATCGGCGCACCGCCGCCCTCGTTCTGGTACAGCTCTTCCAGGTCCACGTCCTGGGCGGCGTAACGGGCGGCCTGTTCCGCGATGTCGGCGGCGCGTTCGCGCTTCGAGATGGACAGGCCACCGTCGATGACGAAGGCCGAGAGGGACAGGAACACGAGCGCGAAGATGATCACCGCGCCGGCGCCCGAACCCCTGTCATCGAGACGCACACGGCGCGTCTCCGCCCAACCCCGACCCCAACCGCACACGATGTCCGCCATCCGGCCCATCACGCCTCCCGGCACACCTCTCAGCATGCCGCTCATCACGCCTTCCTCTTGAAGGGGTCCAGCGGCGAGGTGAACGACGCCTCCAACCGGGTCGGTACGTCCAGACCGAGCATGGCCAGGCCCCGTACCTCGCAGCTGACCTCCACGGTGAAGAGGTCGGCGTCCTCGAAACCGGCGCTGGTCTTGTTCACCGACACCGGGCCGGAGCAGACGTCCGCCAAGTTGGCGTCCGCCGCCTTCTGTGCCTCCGCCATCGCGGAACCCTGGTCCCGTTGGAGCGAGCCGGAGCGGGCGGCGTCCCTGGCGGCCCCGTCGAGCGCTCCTCGTCCGTCCACCAGTTGTCCGAAGGCCACCAGCACCAGGATGAAGAGGATCATCACCGGGGCGAGGATCACCACCTCGACGGTGGACAGCCCCCGGTCGCCGGCCGCGAGAGTACGGGCGTGGAGGCGCGTGAGGAGTGGGGAACGGGTCAGGAGTGGTGAACGGGTCAGAAGTGGGGAACGGGTCACACGTGGGCGCACTAGTTCTCGCCCTCCTCGACGAACCGTTCCACCGGCCCCACCGACTCCGCGTGCACGGTCAGATCCAGTCCCGGGAAAACCGACGGCACCTTCGCCGTGATCTCCACCCCGACCGTGTTCTGGTTCGGCTGAAGCATCTCCACATCCGGCCCGAGCACCAGCTGCGGCCCCAGCTGCGCGATGTAGCTGTCCACGACGTCCCGTGCCTCGCCACGCCACGCGCCCGGGGACTCGTCGGCCGTGGCGCGGGCCTTGCGGGCGCCGGCCTGGGCCGCCGCCTGGGCCACGTGGTCGGCGAAGAAGTACAGCGCGAACTGCACCGTCGCGAAGATCATGAAGAAGAGAACGGGCGTGAGCAGCACGAACTCGATCGCGGTCATGCCGGAGTCACCGCGGGCGGAGGCGGCCTCCACCCTGCGGCGTATCCAGCGTCGTGCGCTCACCGGCAACCCCGTGTGCGAGAGAGAAAATCAAGAAGGATCGGTGGCGGAATCAGCAGGTGCTGCCCGCGTCCGCGCCCTTGATGCAGTCGCCGACCTTGTTGGCACCGTCGCTGAGCGCGGCGTTGATGATCGCGGCGACCACGCCGACGATCGCCACGACGACCGCCGAGATGATGACCCACTCGACCGCGGACGCACCGCGGTCGAGTTCGCCGGAGCGGGCGCGCTGCACTCGCCCCTGGAGGAAGGTGATCAGGAAGTCCACCCCCGGGATCCCGGTGCTGTAGTTCCGTCCGTTCATGGTGAGTCGTCCTCTCAAGACATTTCAGGGCAGTTCACAGAAGCAGTTGGTTGTGGGCTCGGGCTCAGACCTGGAACACGCGCATCGCCGCCGGGAAGATGAGGAAGACCAGGAAACCGGCGCAGAGCAGCAGCTGCGCCACCAGCATCGACTGCGACTTCTCGCCGGCGCTGCCCTCGATCTCGGCGAGTTCGCGGTGCCGCATCGTCTCGGCGCGGGAGGCGAGCGACTCGCGTACCTTCGCGCCGTCGTCCGCGACGAGCGCGAGCGAGGCCGACAGGTCCTTCAGCTCCTCGACCCCGATCTCCTCCCCCAGCGAACCGAGGGCCTGCCACTGGCTGATGCCGGTGATCCGGGCGTCCGCGAGCGCGTTACGGATACGCTGCGTGGCCCAGCCGTCGGAGACCTCGGCGGCCGCCATCAGTGCCTCCGGGAGGCCGCGGCCGCCCGCCAGGCTCATCGACACCAGGTCCAGGTACGCGCCGATCACGCGCCGCAGGTCGCGACGCTTCTCGGCCGCGTCCCGCCGCACTTCCAGGTCCGGCAGGAAGAAGAAGACGAGCGCGAAGAGCAGTGCCAGCCAGACCGGGATGGCGGGGCTGCTGCCGAAGCCGAGCGTCCACACGACGGCGAAGATGAACGGCCCGAAGAACAGTCCCCCGGCGCCCAGCAGTACCTTCGTGGCGAGGAAGTTCTCCCAGCTCCGGTCGAGCACCGACAGGTCGGCCCGCAGCGAGCGCTGTTCCCAGCCCTGCTGCAGATAGAGCTCGGCGACGCGCTGGCCCACCCGGGCCCGTACGCTGCCGAGCCGGCCCTCGTCGGAGGTGCGGTGCGCGGACTCGTACGCCGCGCCCCGCGCTCTCATCGCGTCGATGCGCGCGACCTGGGAGACCGCGCTGCGCTTGGACGGCATCAGGGCGCGGACCAGTACGTAGATGCCCAGGCCCAGGACGGCGCCGACCAGGACGGGCAGGGTCAGGGTCGAGTTCATCGGCGTACCCCCTCATCCGGCAGCGACGGCGACGGCGGCAACGTCTGGGGGTGGCCCGGCGACGGGGACGACGACGGCCCCGACGACGTACGGGGACGGACGAACCGGACCGCCGACTCGTCCCGCACCAGGAACCGCTCCGGTGTCTCGATGGTCGACAGCTTGCGCAGCCACCAGAAGCCGAGTGCGAACAGCCCGCAGACACACGCGAGTACGAGCTGGCCGAGGGCCGTTCCGTACGGTTCGACGAACTCCCGGTTGAAGATGGACAGGCCGAGCACGAAGGCGATCGACACGGCCACGACGATCTGCACCGAGCGGCGGGTCGAGGCACGCTGGGCCATGACCCGCTGGCGCATGTCGACCTCCTCACGTGCCGACTTCGCGAGCGCGCCCAGGACCTGGCGCAGACCCGGGCCGCGCAGGCGGGCGTTGAGGATCAGCGCGGCCACGATGATGTCGGCGGACGCGTCGTCGATCTCGTCGGCGAGCTGCTGCAGGGCTTCGGGCAGCGGAGTGCGGGAGCGCAGGCGGTCGACGAGGGCGTCGAGGTGCGGGCGCAGGACGGGCGCCGCGGCGCGTGCGGAGGCGGGGATGGCCTGTTCCAGGCCGACCGCGCCCGCGATGGTGTCGCGCAGCGATTCCGTCCAGGAGGCGAGGGCCTCCACGCGGCGCATGGCGGCCTTCTCCTCGGAGGCGCCGCCGAAGAGCTTGTCCCAGAAGAAGACGAGGACGGCGGTCGCGATACCGGCGACGGCCCACCGGGTGAGCAGCAGGACGACGATGCCGGCGCCGGCGGCGATGGAGCCGCGCCGGCCGACGAAGCGTACGAGGTCGCCGGCCCGTTCGCTCGCCTTCTGCTTCTCGTGCTCGGGCTTGACCGGCAGTCCGCGGACCGCGGCGGCGAACAGGGCGAGGCCGCCGCCCACCGCGATGCCGCAGGCGAGCGCGTACAGGACCGTCGTGGAGAACAGCCCGCCCATGGAACCGAGCGAGTCGAGTGCGGCGAGGGTCGTGGTCGGTTCGAGCGTGCCGGGGTCGAGCATGCCCGGGTCGGCTGTGCTCGGTTCGAGCCCAGCCGGTCCAAGCATGGCCGGCTCAATCGTGGCCGGCTCAAGCATGGTCAGTTCGTCGCGCATGGTCAGTTCACCCCCAGTTCCCGCCGCCGGGCAGGCGATAGCCGTACTGGATCAGGTCTTCGAGGCAGGCGAGGGGTGCGTGTGGCACGACCCGGCCGTCCGGTGTCTCGGCGAAGACCTCGCTGGACAGCACGCGCCCGTCGACGCCGTTGACCTCACGGATCGAGGTGACCACACGCTGGAGCCGGCCGCCCGTCTCGAAGTTGTTGCGCCGCTGGACGAAGACGACGAAGTTCACCGCGCCCGCGACGAGCATCTGGCTGGCCTCGATGGGGAGGCGTTCGGTGGCCTGGAGCGCGTACGTGGAAATACGGTTGAACACCTCGCTGGAGCTGTTGGCGTGGATCGTGGACAGCGAACCGTCGTTGCCCTGCGACATCGCGTTCAGCATGGTCACGATCTCGTCGCCGAGAACCTCACCGACGATGACGCGCGAGGGGTTCATACGGAGGGACCGCCGGACCAGCTCCGCCATCGAGATCAGGCCCTGGCCCTCGGAGTTGGGCAGCCGCTCCTCGAACGCCACGACGTTCGGGTGCAGGTCGGCGAAGGTGTCGAGGCCGAGTTCCAGGGCACGCTCGACGGTGATGAGGCGCTCGTGGGGCGGGATCTCGTTGGCGAGCGCGCGAAGGAGCGTCGTCTTACCGGAGTTGGTCGCGCCCGCGATCATGATGTTCTTACGGGCCCGGACCGCGCAGGCGAGGAAGTGCCCGACCTCGGGAGTGAGCGTCCCGTTGCCGACCAGGTCCGACATGAAGACCTTGCCCATCCGCGCGCGACGGATGGACAGGGCGGGCCTGCGGGTCACGTCCATGACGGCGGACAGTCGCGAACCGTCCGGCAGCCGCAGGTCGAGCTGCGGGTTCGCGGAGTCGAAGGGCCGGGAGGAGAGGCCCGAGTACGCGCCGAGGATCTGGATCAGCTCGACGAGTTCCTCGTCGGTCTCGGCGACGGGATCGCCCCTGACCTCCTCGCCGTTCGCGTAGCCGACGAAGACCTGGTCGTACCCGTTGATGTCGATGTTCTCGACCTCGGGGTTGTCAAGGAGCGGCTGCAGCCTTCCCACCCCGAAGAGCGCGGCGTGCACGGCGGCCGCGTACTGCTCCTCGGTCTCGGCGTCGAGGGGCGTACGGCCGGAGTTGACCTCCGTGCGCGCGTACTCCTCCAGGATCTGGGCTATGACGGCACGGGCGTACTGCCGCTCGTCCTCGCTGGTCATCGGCGTGACGCCGGAGACCTGGTCGAGGCGGCGCTGCTCGGCGATACGGTCACCGGCGTCCTGCCGGAACCGCTTGACCAGCTGGTGGTCGACAGCGGTCATCGGCCGGCTCCGGCGGTGCGCGGGCCGTTCAGGCCGTCGGCCGGTACGGACCAGGCCGCGCCGAACTGCTGGTAGAGGTCCGAGGTCACCTTGCGCGCCGAGCGGATGAGCAGCGACTTGTCGAGCCGTCCGCGCTTGCGGCCGGCCAACTGGTCGGCGCCCGCGGGGTCGTCCGCGATGGTGCCGACGACCCGGGCGCCGGTCTGCGCGGCCACCAGCATGTCGTTGACCTGGTGGACGACCTTGGCGGAGTCGCTCGGGTCGGTGATCAGCAGGACACCGATGAGGGGCGTGCCTAGCGCCGCCGCACCACGCGGTCCGCCGTGCAGCTTGGTGGTGAGCACTGCGGCCCGGTCGCGTACGCGCGCGATGGCCTCCGGCTCGGTGCGCGACACGAGCAGCACGAGCGCGGCCTGCGAGAACATCTCGACGGCCGGGGTGTCCCCACTGATCCGCCCGCAGTCCGCTATGACGTCGGCGGGGGCGTGCTCGGAGTCGGCGAGCTGTGCGAAGGCACGGCCGAGAGTGGGCCACAGACCCGCGAGCCCGGCCGCCTGCTCGGCGCTCCCGAGCCCGACGAGCACTTCGAGGCCACCGCTCAACGGCTGTACGTGGTCCCAGAGCTGGTCGGGTACGAGGCCACGGCGGGCCGTGGCGGCGATGGACAGCATGCCGGTGTTGGGGTTCAGCGGACCGCCGTGCGCTGCGGCGCTGCGGTACACGAGGTCGCCGCCGGCCGGGTCGGTCTCGGCTAGCAGCGTGCGGCGCGGCCAGACGGCGGCGAGTGCGACGGCCGTGGTGGTGACGCCGGGGGAGCCTTTGTCCGCTGCGAGCGCGATGAGGGCCATGGTGTGTGTGACTCTCTGCCGCTAGTTGCCGGGGACCTTGACGAGGGCGACCTGGTTCGCCGCGGCGGCGCGGGCCAGCGCGGCGGCATCGCTCTCGTCGACGGTCACGGTGAGGCGCTTGTTGGTGCTGCTGATGGTGCTGTCGGCCTTGGCCTCCGGCACGTTGGTGACACGGGCGTTCTCGACGATCGGCGTGTCGGCGCTGCCCGCGGAACCGGTGGAACCGGAGCCCGTCTCGTCGTCCGAGCTGGAACCCGAACTCGAGGAGCCGCTGTTGCCGACCTGGTAGGCAGCCACGAGGTCGCCCTCCGCGATGCCCTCCGGGTACTGGCCCTCCTTGAGGGAGAGGCCGACGACGGCCTTTCCGTCCGCGAGGCTGCTCTTGTCGCCGAACATCTCGCCGATGACGAGGGTGCCCTTGTAGATCGTGGACTTGGCCTTGAGGTCCTTCAGGGTCTTGAGCTGGGTCCACTTGACGTAGTTGACCCCGGCGTCGTCGGCGACCAGGACCGAGTCCACGTTGTCCTCGACGGATTCACCGGCCTGGATGTCGCTCGTCACCTTCACGACCTCGATGCGATCCCCGGCGCGCAGCACGAGCATGGTCGCCCCGAGCGCACCCACGAGGATCAGCAGCACCGCGAGCGCGGCCAGCGCCGGTTTGCGCTCGCGAGGCGGCGAGGGAAGACGCTCCCCCATCGTCGGCTGAACCGGCGCGGAGGAACGGTTGTTGCCCGCCCCCGTACGCTCTTGGATCTTCACGCAACCGCTCCCCGTACACCCAAGAAGGTTTCGTCGTTCAGGACACTGAATGCAGGACACGCATTCAGGACACTTGGAACACTCCGTCAGACTTCACCCTCACCGGGCGTACCGCCCGACCTGGTCGAATAGCCGTCTAACCGTCGAATAGCCATGGCCGGAACGAGTGTCAAGTCACCGCACCGTATCAGCAGCACATAAGCCCCTCAAGGCGCGCTCACGACCGCGAATCTCACACTCCCCAAACACTCCCCGGCGTTATCCATGCGCAACGCGGACCGTTCGGTTCCCGGTCGAGGAAGGGGCTGCGCACGGGGCCGTCACTGTGCAGCAGCGAATCATCCACTCCCGCTCCGCCGGGCACCCCGCCGGGCATTGGTCACGCTGCGTCCATCGTCCCTGCACGAGTTGCTCACGGGAGCCGTGCGGGGGCGTGGGACGGGTCCCGCCGTGTTGGACGTGCGTACGGGCCTTACGCGTCGCGGGTGGGGAAGGTACTGGTGTCGATTTTCACTCGCTCACCGGTGGCCAAGGTAAGACTCACCGAAAGGTGACGAGGACATCACCGAAGACACGCTCCCGGGCGATACCGGCGGCCGTGACGGCACCCTCGACATCCCTGACGGTCCAATGCCGCTCCGGACTCTGTGGAGTCATGATCACTCTCCCGTCAAAGACCTCGACCTTGTACCCCTCGGGAACACCGCCGCGCTCGATCAGCTCACTCATGACAGTCACCGCAGCTCACCTCCTGTGGGCATCATGACTGGCCGCAGGCCACGTCGGAGCAGCCTTCGGTTCCACGAGGAAGATCACTGCCTGCTCTTCCCGCGGCTTCCGCTCCAGCAGGACGTCATACGCATCAGGCAGCGCTGCGGCACGCGGGCCGGCGCGTCCCCGGCGTGATGCCTGAAAGGTCACGTACGACCATGCTGTTGCGGTCGCGGACCGAGCGGCCCAGCGCGTACTGCGGCCACAGGCCCGCCGCCACGCGCCTGCTGCGCTCGCTCCATTCCCGCGCCGGGCCGCTGCTGGTCTTGTAGTAGTTGAGGGCATAGCCACCCGTGTGGATCCGCAGCAGACAGAACCCGCCGGGGTACTCCTTCACGGCGCCCACCTCCTGCAACGTGACGTGCCGCGCCTGCGGGAGGACGGTGCGTTTGTTGCGGTGGGTGTGGCCCGCGTGGTGGAGGAAGACGCCGGGGGCTGCGGCGTACGCGTCGAGGATCGTGCGGGCCTGGCGGCGGTTCAGGCGTTGCCCGCTGGTCACGGGGAACGGCGAGTTGCGTACGGTCAGCGGATGGTGCCCGAAGACCATGGTGGGCTGGTCCTTGCCCTCTCTCAACTCGGCTCGAAACCAGTAGAGTTGCTCGTCGGAGAGCCCGCCCGAGTTGGCCCCGTTCCCCTTCTTCTCGTACGTGTCGAGTCCGATGACCCGCAGGCCGCCGAGGTCCCGGGCGAAGTACGAGGACCCGTCGCCACATGCCCCGCCCGGCCCGTCGCCGACGGGAAAGGCGTCCAAGAAGCTGTCCCCGCCGCCGACGGGCCCGTGCTGGCCGCGCTGCCCTGATATGCCCTGCCCGCGACGGTCGTGGTTCCCGCGGACCACGAAGTAGTCCTGCCCGTGCGCGCCGAACCCGTCCAGGAGCCGTCTGGCCTCCGTCAGGTCCCGCGGTGCCCCGCCGGCCGATATGTCCCCCGCAGCCAGCAGGTGGCGGGCGCCACGCCGGTGCGCCTCCTCCACCAACGCGTTGCCCATGATCTCCGGATACGGGGCGAGCCCGAGCCGTTGCGAGATGCCGCGCATCAACGGCACCCCTGACACCAGCCCAGCGGTGGTCTCACCGAGATGCAGGTCGTTGCAGAGCGCGATCGACAACAGATGTCGGCCGGGCGGCGGTTGCGGCGTCGTGAAGGAGTACGGGCCGCCGTGGGAGCCGAACCCGTAGAGGGAGGTTCCGACAGCATTGCCCTTCACCAGGTGCAACGGCGTGGGCGTGGCCGCCGAGCCCCGGGAACGGGCCTGGTAGTAGTACGTCTGACCGGGTTCCAGATCGGCCAGCTCCACATAGTGGTGGGCGGTGGGGCGACCCTCGGACGCGGTCCGGTTCAGCCGGGCGGGATGGGTGCCGTAGACGACCTCGCCCTCGGTCACGGCGGGAAACATGCGCCCGAACCCGTCGTCGCTGCCCTCCACCCCGGTGTGCCAGGTGATGACGGCCCGGTCCTCGGTGAGGGTGACCAGTTCCAGATTGACGGCGGAGACGGCGTCCGGGTCTCGGGGGTGGAGCGCCTGCGCCGCACCGCGACGGGCAGCGGAGTGAAGGGCTCGGAGTAAGGCGGGGGCGAGGGTCGCGGCGGATCGCAGGACGTCGTGAGGAGCGGAGAGGCAGCATGGCATGCCTGTTTTGTGCCCACGGGCGGCGAACGCCAACAGTGCGGGCGGCGACGGCGCCCCGTCTCCGTGGCGACCGGGCGCCTATTACTCCTGGCCGCCGCCCGTCGGCTCGCCGGTCGGGCCGGTTTCGTCCGTCTCGGGGTACGCGACGAAGGTGCCCTTCGCGGGAAGGGTGACGACGAGTCCGCGTTCGCGGAGTTCGCGGACGGCTCGGCGGGCGGTCAGGTAGGCGACCCCGTACTCCGTACCGAGGTCCCGCTCCCCGGCCAGCCGAGCTCCCGGCCGCAGCTCACCCGACGCGATCCGGGCAGCAATGTGGTCGGCCACCTGCATATAGACGTACGCGATCTTATTGGGGTCGATCGGCGAATCGCCTGTTTCTCCTGCCATGCCTACCACCGTAAAACAGCACTGAGCTGCAGCAATAGCCTCAGAGCTGCAGACTGCTATGCACTGACATGCGCAGCAATGTAGGCTCACGCCATGAAATACCCCGGCGACGGCGGTAACCGTCCCGGGGCGTGGCCAACGCTGATAAGGAGCGTCAACGTGCTGGACCTTACTATCCGCCTCTTCACCTGGGTGCTGAACATCTGCACCCCTCGCCCTCGGGGTCGCCACCGCCTGGGGGCACTCCCACCGCTCCGGTTCATTCCGACCCCACCGCCCCGCTGCGACGCGCTCTTCCGGAGCCGCGCATCCGAACACCGCCGCCAACGCGAACGCCGCCGGGCCCTCTACCTCGCAACGGTCGGCATCGACGTCGGCCCGAACCGCATCCACGGCGTCCCGGTGACCGCCCGATGACGCGCCCCGCGGTGCGGATGTGCGCCCGCTGCCACCGCGTGACAGCCCAGCCGGTACTGGTCCACGAGGTACACGCGGCAACGGGCCCCGGCTTCAACGTCTACGCATGCCCCGAGTGCGCAGAGCACTACCCGCCCGCGACAGACGTACTGGAACTCCCGGAAGCCTCTCGCCGCCACTCCCGCCTCACCCTGCGGATCTACACGGTCGACGCACAGGGCACCGTGACCAGGGAACGGAACAGGCTCGAGGTCCGGACCGGCGGAGGAGTCGATCCGTTGCCGCAAACGTCGGCGTATCCGCCATGCAGATGCCCACGCTGCCGAACGCCGGAACCCCGCACGGCGAAGCAGAACTAAGGACCCCCTCGGGCCCCGGACGCGCGTCGGCGTCCGGGGACGAGCGACAGCCTGTGGCAGGCATCCAAGGTGTTCGTCGAGGAGGAGGCGGCGGCGAAGTGCCAGTGAACCCAGCACGGCGGAGGCGGCGGCGACGGCAGGGGCACCAACCGGGGCAGGGCCCTCTCATCCCGCGTGTGGCGCCGTCGCAAACTCCTCTCCGGCCGGGAGCAGATCGGTGATCAGACGCCAGACCTCCTTGGCATCGGCCCGGACCAGCTTGAGCGGAGTGGTGTCATCCACCTGGCCGGGCAGGATCGGCTCGGCGGGCAGCTCACGATGCCAGTAGCCGAGAGGTCCGCAGTCCCACACCGCGAATCCGCGCACCTGTAGGGCCGGCTCCCCCTCATTGTGTCCCTGCCATGCAGCGGTCATCCGCCAACTGGAACGCATCCCGGCAATCAGCTTGGCAAGCGTGCTGAGCTGTGACTTCCGAGTGAGCCCGGCACCTTTCAGCGCCTCGGCTATCCGGTCGACGCCCTCCTCCGCCGTCAAGTCATGGAGGCTCTCCAGGGTGTCGAGCCCCGCGTCCAGGACGGCCATGGTGGCCTCGATCACGGGTGTGGCGACCTCCGAGGTGTCCTCTCCCTGGAGGTTGACCATCCGCGCCAGCGCCCAGACGAGCATGTTCGGCTCCAGCCGGACGTACTCCGACTCCACGGAGCCCGGCCAGGACTCATGGGAGTAGACGTAGCCGTCACCGATGGTCACGCCGTGGTGAAGGGTGCCGTGCTCACCGAGCGCCTCCACGTGGAGGACGACGGTGGGGGCCCGCAGGGTACTGACCAGCGGGCTGAGCGAGAATTCGAGGTTTCCCGCCTGGTCGGTCAGGCCGGCCTCGCGCAGTTCGCGGTCGGCCTCGGCCAGCTCCGAGGGCACATCCTCCCCTTCGATGCGATGGCCGAGGACGGCCAGGTGACCTTCAGCGAGGCGGAACCGGCCCCGGGTGCTGTCAAACGAGGGCATGGTGTGTCGCTTTCGTCGGCGGAAGGACCGGACGGCGATGGCTCAGGGAGTTCTTGGGAGTCACTGAGATACCTCCAGCCAGTTCAGCGACCTGTTGAAGAAGGCGCGAACGGCTCCACCCCGGGTGAGGTTGCGAGTGTTGACGCCGCACATCACGGCGGCCAGGGCGAGGTCAGTGGCGTCGGCCGGACCCAGGACGGTGAAAGTGACCTTCTTCCGTGCACCCCTGCCGTGCCGACTGATCCGGATCTCCACCCCGTTCCGGATCAGGGCGCGGTCGTGATGCCGTGCGCTGGTCGCGCGGTAGCGATACTCCCGTCCGGCAATCTGCATCCGCAGGGCCCGTCCGGCTCTGGTCTGTGCCCAGCGGTTGCGTTTGAGGCGGATTCCTTCCCGACCGACGCTGAGCTGCCCCATATGGAGCGAGGGCTTTCGTCCGTAGGCCCAGCCGGAGAAGGCGGTGGCGGGGACGGTGTCCCCACTGACCTCGGTGACGTGACAGTCGCCGTGCCGACGTGCCGGGTAGACCACCTCGATCCGCCCGAACTCTCCTGCCGTGCCCCGATACCCGAACTTCCAGGTCAGCCGATGACCTGAACGGTCCTCCCAGTGGTCGAGGGTGTACGTGTGTTGCTGCATGCTTCCTTCCCCTCGCGCCGCTCGGCGCGGATGTGCCATGGCCGGGATCAGTCGAACGGGTTGAGGGCGCTGCCGAGTTCCTTGGCGCCGTCGGAAATGGCCTCGCCGGCCTGGTCGGCCTTGTCGCCGACCCAGTCCGTGGCTTCCTCCGCACCCTTGCTGATGCTGTCCCAGTTGTCCCAGACCAACGTTCCGGCATAGGCGACTCCGGTGCCGACGGCGAGGCCGACGGTAACCGGGTTGGGGGCGACCATGGCGGCGGTGAGCGAGGCGTTGAAGGCCGTACCAGTCCAGTTGGAGAGGTATTTGGCCTTGTCCTCCTTCCACGCCTTGCCGTGATCCATGGTCGCCAGGTTGGCAACGCCCCAGACGGTGGCTCCGGCGGAACCGACAATGCCGAGGCCTCGCATCCATCCGGCTGCCTTGGCCGCGTTGCCGAGACCACCGCGTTGGGCGACGCTGAGCAGGTTGGCCTCGGTGGCGGTGGGCAGGTAGAGGGCGCCGTTGCGCATGTAGCCGGCGAGCATCGCCGCCTCGTCGGAGCCGGCGAGCGCGCTGACCGGCACCCGGGTCAGCCAGCTCCCGGCCCGGGGAATCCTGGACAGCTTGTCCCAGTGGCCGTTGATCAGGCGGGCAGTGAAGGTGCCCGGCGCGTTGAGTACTTTGGAGGCCTTGAAGTACGAGATGAGCGACTTGCCGCCCAGCAGCGCCGTGGTCGACGATGTGAAAAACGCCGACAGGTTGGCGGCCCCCTCGATGTACGTCGCGACCGCCTTGCCCAGCTTCTCGTTGCCGGTGAGCTGGGTGACGGCGTCGCCCTGCACCCTGACGAGCCAGTCGTCGAGGGTCTCGCCATCCTTTTTCTTGAGCCAGTCATCTTCGACTTCGCTGTTGGACGCGGTCGCATTAGCGACCAACAGGATGTCCGGTGGCAGGTCCTTGTTCTTGAGTTGCTCGGGGGTAAACCCGGCGAGTAGCAATCCGGCCAGCGGATCGCCGTTCTCCAGGCGGGCATACCCTGCTTTACTGCGGAGTTCGGGCGCGGTATCCGATATCCAGGGACGCATGGGCCGTAGCGCGCTCAGTTTGTCCGACACCCCGAGTGCCGAGGCCCGCGTGAACGCCTCGTCGAGCCTGTCCCCCATTCCTCCCCGCCCGTCGAGCAACTTGGCGAGCTGCTCGAGGTCTTGTGGGTTCACCACTCTGTTCGGCTTGCCCGCCACGAATCTCCCTCAGGTGATCAACGTCGGCCCCTTCCCGAGGAGGAAGCAGCACAGGCTCGCGAACACCGTATCGTGGCCGCGGTTGGACCTCGGAGCCGACGGGCTCCGGCAACTAGATCTGGCGGGCTCGCGTCAGTGCGTCCAGCAGTGCCTCGCGGTCGTGGGTGGCGATCAGCAGCGACTCACCCTGGACGGTCTCGACCACGATCTGGGCCATACCCATCGGCACGGACCATCCTCCCCCCATGATCCGTGGCGGCTCGGTCGCACGGCTCGTCCGCCGCAACTCCGCGAGCTCCTCACGCGACCGCGAGGCCAGAGACGCGGCGAACTCCGCATCTGTGGGCTGCTCACGAGCCTCCCGAAGTGAGACGACGGTCAACGACTCCACCGCGATCGTCGCCCGTCCCACGGTCAGCTGCCCGTCCCGAACGCGGATTCGGTGGTAGATACGTTTGGAGAGCGGCACAGCGTTGAAGACGAGCCCCAGAAGCGTCGAGGCACCGACAATGACGAACCAGACCGTGCTGTCGTCGGGAAGAAGGACACTGCCCTGATAGGCGACCCAGACGGCAAGAACCACCGTGGTAGCGATCGTCCAGCGCCTCGGTAGCTTCTCCTGGTATATAACCGCCCGCCCGTACGAAGCTGTCGCTGGGCCCGCTCCAGAACCGTCCGCGCCGCCCATGACCACTCCCCCTCAGCTTCAACCGGCCTTCGTTCCAGTCAGACTACCCACTGCATGCAACGGCGAGCGAGGAGCGGGGGACGCTTGGCATCGGCGTCGGTGATTACCAGCCTGCGTATTCCACTGGGTCTTCGAATTTAGTGAGGGTGCGGCAGTGGCTGCCTTATGGCCGGTCACCGATCGTGACGGGCCTGGGGTAGGTCAAGCAATCAGCCATCCTCACCACCCAGAAGTCCGTCAAGGCCGCCACCGGCGACGAGGGGGCCGAGTCCAAAGCTGACGAGCAGGCAGGCAAAGGCTCCACGACGCCAATGCGCTGATAGCGAGAAGCGAAACCGCTGAGAAGCCCTCCAGCCCCTTCAATGGCGAATAGGTGATCAAACTTGACGGAACCCACTAAACGCTGACATGCCCATAAACCTCTCACTTTTGGAGCTGTGATCGCGCCTGGGACCATTGCTCTACTTATTGCCTACCTGCTCGGAACCTTCGAGGAGAGAGCGGAACAGGTTCGAAGTCCGGACCCTCGTCCAGGGCGGCCCGCTGCCACAAACGTCGGCGTATCCGCCATGCAGATGCCCACGCTGCCGGACGCCGGAGCCCCGCACGGCGAAGCAGAACTATAAGGACCCCCTCGGGCCCCGGACGCGCGTCGGCGTCCGGGGCCCGAGGCATGTCCGGGGCGTATCCGGGGCCGCTGTGCACTCAGACACGATCAGGCCACAAGGGCCATCGGCTTGCCCCGATTCCTCCCTGTCCGACCGGCCATGCAAGGGAAGTTCGCTGTAGCGAAACCGTTCGCCCCACGGATACCTTCGTAGCTCTTGAATGCTTCTAAATCTCACGGGGGTTCACTGTGAAGCGCCGCACTTTGCCCGTTGCTACCGCGCTCGCCGCGACCGCAGCCCTACTGCTGACGGCGTGCGGCAGCAGCGGGGACGACAAGTCCAGCGACAACGACAAGATCGCCGGCGCCGACCAGACCACGGAGAAGCCGGAGAAGTCGGCAGAGCCCGCAGGAGCGGCGAAGGACAAGCCGGACGGCGTGGACGTGTCCCTGCCCAAGGACATGAACCTGGACCTGGTCTTCGACTGGGACAAGCCCAAGGCCAAGAACGAGGCGGCGGCAATGGACGACGCCGCCAACTACCTCCGCGCCATGTACCGGGGCGTCGGCAAGCGCACGGCCAAGGATGCGGCCGTCACTGCCTACTCCACCGGCGACGGCCTCCACTACGCGAAAGTCCAGACCAAGGAATGGGTGAAGGGCGGCTGGACCGCCACCGGCACCCGCCGTCACTACGACGCCACCACACGCTCCACCACGAACGGCAACTCCGTGGAAGTCGCGTTCTGCTCGGATTCGAGCAAGTTTTACGCCAAAGAAGTCAAGACGGGGAAGGTCCTGAAGACCAAACCCAGCCTTGAGGACTTCAGCTACTTCAAGATCATCATGGTCAAGTACCCCACGAGCGACAGCTTGTGGCAAGCGTCCAAGGTGTTCGTCGAGGAGGAGGCGAGGAAGTGCCAGTGAACGCAGCACGGCGTACGTCCGTCAGCATCAACTCAGTGGCCCTGACGCTGGCCCTCGGCACTCTCATCCTCGCGGCACCGGCCCACGCGGCGGGAGGGCCGCGCGATGGCACCGGTGCCAGCAGCGACCAACAGGGCGGTAAGGACGACACCGGCATCTACGCCGCCGCCAGCGTCCAGTACTCCGGAGCCGTCACCAAGAACGGCAACGCCGGAAACGTTGCGTCCGCCGACGTCAACTGGACCCCTCCGCCCTGCTGGTACGCCCCCTACAAGGGCGCCAAGGACTTCAAGAAAGAGATGTCCGCGAACCTCAAAAGAGCGATGAACGGGCCCGGCATGGCCGGTACCGCGGGCTCGGCGCTCAGCGAGGTGGAGCGCCACTACGAGAGCGACTTCGGCTGGACCGACACCCCCGGCTACAAGGACTACAACGTCGACAAGGACGGCAAGGGGATGTTCTGGGCCAGTGTCGAGAACCCCAACGAGCCGGACTACCTCAAGCGGACCGCCTGCTCCGACCTGCCCTTCTGGGTCGACAACGGTGAGCCCCCACCGCCCCAGCACGAAGAGGCCATCACTCCGAAGATGCTCTCGGCTCTCGCGTACCAGCACATGGAACTGCCCGGCACCAAGGTGACACTCGCGCCCGAGGCCATCGCCAAGGTGAACCTGCCGACCTGGGCCTGGCTCGACGAAGCCGTATTCGACGAGGTCCAGGCGACGGCGACGGTCAACGCCCCCGGGTTCAACATCGAGGCGACCACGACCGCGACCCCCAAATCCCTCACCCTCAACCCGGGCACCACGGACGCCACGACGATCCCCACCGACGGCGGATGCCCCATCGTCGACGGCAAGATCGGCGAGCCCTACGCCAAGGGGAAGGCCAAGGAGACCCCGCCCTGCGGCATCGTCTACCGCCGCAGCTCCGGGGGCGAGACGTTCCCCCTCAAGGCATCCCTCACCTGGGAGATCAGCTGGACGGGCACGGGCCAGGCCGAACCAGTCGGCATGCCCAACGGCACGATCGAGGCCACCCAGAACATCACGGTCGAGGAAATCCAGTCGGTCAACCGCTGAAAACCAATCCTTGAACCTGCCGTACGCCAGGGCCGTTGGCCATTGGATCTCGGCCTGGCGGGCAGCCAGGTACGGCGCCCCGGGACGGGGGCGGCCAGGAGGAGGGGCACGAGAACCGATGCGGAGGATGCGCCGGCTGGCGCTGTACGTGGCGTTGCCGCTGGCGCTTGCCTGCGCGGCGGGCTTTGCGTGGTACCGCCTGAGTGACACTGCCAGGGGGTGGCGGTATGAGGACAAGCTCGCCGGCTACTGCAAGGGACTGATCCCGTACGACGAGTCCGCCGTGTTCACCGGCTTGGACACGGCGGACCTGGATTACACCAACCCAAGCTTCGGCGCCGGCCTCGACTACGACATCTGCCGTGTCGCAAACCTCAACCTCACCCTCGGCCGGATTCCAGGTCGGGCCCTCGGTGCCGACGAGTTCGGCCCGAGCATATTCACCGAGATCCAGCCGCAGCAGACGGATACTCCGCCCACTCCCCTCGGCGGTGGTTGGCGCGGTTTTACGGATCTGAACACCACCTCCGTGGTGCTCCCCTGCCGCAACCAGGACGCCTCTGTGGCCGTCTCCGCGCGGCAGATCGTCTCCGACGACCCGTCTTTGGACAGAGTTCGCAAGATCGCCGAACTGGTCACCTCCACCGCGGTGAACGCAGCCCGCCGGTGGTCCTGCGATGCGGACCGCGGCGGTCGGATCCCGGATCTCCCGGCAGCGCCCAAGCCGTCAGGAACAGGCGCCGCCGAGGGGACCTGCCAGGGTGTGCCGCTGCGTGGCCGTGCCGATCTGGCACGGCCGATCGAGGAAACGAAGACGTCCAGCATGGCCCCGGTGGAGACCTGCCTGTTGGGTGCGGGCAAGGTGCACGGTGAGGCCCGCTACAGCCTCGATGCCTGGTTCGGTCCGTTCGCACAAAGGCTTCGTTCGGCGTCGGATGAGGAAAAGGACGGCCAGCAGTACAACCGGACGGCAGGAAGCGATGACTCGGGCACGTGGGCGAGTGCCAAGTGCCCCGGTTTCAGCGCTCGGGCACTGTTCACGCTCGACGTGTACGTGCAGCCCGGCGCTGCCGCGCCGCGGGACCTGGTCGAGGACCTGCTCACCGGTTTCGCTCAAGCGTCAGCAAAACGCCACCACTGCACGGACCTCCAACTTCCCGGCTGACGTCATGTGCACGGCCGGGCACCGCGGGCGAGATCCACGGCAACTGGCCGACCAGGACACGTTGGTACGGCGGGAGCTTGCATCGGCGGTCACCCTCGCGGGCGATGATGAGCATGATCACCCACTCGACCAGGGCATGGGTCAGGTCGAGTGCGGCAGAACAAGGGCCCAACAGGACTCCTGCGCCTGTGGGTTGAGACTTCGAACACCTCCACCAACGGCACGGGAGCCTCGTGCGTTGCGCACCCCACCGACGTCACCCGGTCAGGGGCCTCGCTGAAAATTCTCAGTGCCTAAGGGTTGTCCCAGGACACCCCCTAGCCAACGCCCACCCCGGCGGAACGAATACGGCGAGACCTCCACCAACCCCAGACCGTGTGGCCCACCAGAGCGACCGCAACGGCAATAGCCGTGAACCGAACGGTGGTCCAGGTACCCAGAACAACCTGACTCGGCCCGCGCGACTCCATCTCCAGACGCATGGAAGTCTCATAGTAAGCCACCAGGGGAACAAGCAGCCGGAAGAACAGGCCGCCGATACCCGGCACCTGTGCGACGTTCCCCAGGAGCCCAAGGGGTGCTCCGAAGAGGAATGCCAGCACACCCCAGAGGGCAATTCCGGATGATCCCGCACCTGCGGAATCCAGTCCACCCAGGGAGGCCAGGTTTCCCTTAGCCAGGTAGTAGGTCACGACACCGATAGCCAGCCCCAGAGGCGCCAGAACAACCGATTCGATTTTGGACCGGCGGAAATAACCCACCAGAAACGCGTAACAGGCCCACGGCCACCCACCGGTGAAAACGGCGCCCATGGCCGCACCTGGACGGCCGCCCCAATGCTCAGCGGTAGGCCCTATCAGGCCAAGCAACAAGCCAAGCCCGAGTGACACCGCAAACGACGCGGCCCGAGCACCCCAAAAGTTCACCCTCTCCCCTTCCGGCCCTAATGGGGCATTACTCCGGGCCCGCGTGCGCCCGGAGTAATGCCCCACCCGAGGGAGATCAACCATCAACCCCCATCACCGTGGACACATTTATGCATTACTGTAATGAGAATAGCAGGTGTATGCCCCACCATTTGTTGAGTTGGCGTAGGAAGCCTCACCCTTCGCCACCCAGCCACTTGAATGGTCGATGGGAGACGAGGGCGACAAGTCAAGGCAAGGCAGATCACTCCGGAAATACCTCGTCTACAGCGGCGTGGCCGCGGCTGCCGCTGTCGCCCTGCTCATCGCCTATCTCCTCGGAACATTCGAGGAACGTGGGGATGTCCGAGCCAACGACGTCTGCCGCAACGTACCCGACCGGCAGAAGGCCAACGAAGCGGTCGATACTCGCTGGGCGGTGCACATCACAACGCCGAAGTCCTACTTACCGGGGAATGTCCAGACGTACGGCTCCCCGTCCTCCTCCGACCAACGCACCTCAACCGACTTCGAGTTCGCGGGGATCAGGTAGGACTCGCACAGGACATGGCTCTCACCCTGCTTCCAGCTCTCGATGTCGTACGGGTCCTCGCAGCCGGGCGCCTCGTCAGAGGCACCGATGAGCAGCACTCCGCGCTTTCCGCCGGCCCAGATCGTGGTGCCGTCGTTCGCGTCGGAGGAATCCGTCAGAGGCTTGCCGGCCTTGTGCGTGAACTTCACATGGGCGACCGCAAGAACCATCCCCTTGGCGTCCGCCTTGCCCTGCACCAGCGCCTGGGCCTCGGCCTCGGTGCTGATGTCGACCTTCTGCGCCGTGACGTCGTAAGTGACCTCGACGTCACCCTCCTCGACCTTGCCTGTGGCGCTCTGACCGGTGTCACGAGCGCCACCGGAGGCAGCCTCGGCAGCCGGGGACCCGGACGCCGCGGCCTCCGACTGGGACTCCGATTGCTTCGGCTTGGCGTCCGCGCCGTCATACCCGCCACCGCACGCGGTCAGCGAAAGAGCGAGTACAGCGACGGAAACGGCAACTCGCACCGCGGTCTTCCTGCGCAGCAAGGCAACTCCTGGTAGCTGTGATCCCCCGATCACAGCAGGTTAGAAGGCTGCGTTGCTGTACAGAGATGCAAAGAGCGTTTCACCCACACAGCTTCACAGTATCCCCATGCCGCGGCCGTGGCACCGCCTTCCGCCGACCGGGCCACGCCGATAGCGACACAGGCCATCGGCGGTTGAGACCTGGCGTTTCACCAGACCGCGAGACTGTGGACCCAGACACAATCGGGCCACAGGAACCTTCAACTTGCCCGGATTCATGCGCTTTCGCCCGTCCATGCAAGGAACTTCGCTGTAGCGAAACCGATCGCCCCGCGGATACCGTCATTGCTCTTGACTGCATCTTTGCCTCACAGGGGTTCACTGCGAGGCGCCGACCTACTGAGGAAATTTCCTCTAGACAAAACACCGAGGAGCTATGCAGTACGCAGAGAAGACCCCAAAGATCTGGTCGGCCACATGTATCCTGATTTACCTGGTCGGCATCGGCTACATGGGAATCGATACGATTCCAGATGAATTCGGCCTCTGGCTCGGCGTATCCGCGTTGTTTCTTCTCGTACTGCTTCCATGTCTGGCTGTTCCATTCTCAAAGTTCATCTTCAACCGCGTCCAGATCGACTCCCAGACCCTGCGAGTAGGCCGCGAGCGTTTCGCTCTTACGGACATCGACCCCGCATCCGTCCTGGCTGCCGAACACTCAGCAACGCCGACCACGCCCCAGGGCAACGCGCGTCTCGTGGGCGGTGGCTGGGCGGTGCCGATGGGCATGGCAAGTGCGGTGATCACCACTCGTCAGGGCGAGCACCTGACCATCGCCACCCGTGACCGTGCGGCTTTCCTCACCGCGTTGGTTCAAGCGACGGCCACACAGCACCAACGCCCATGAAATAAGGCGCCCGAAAAGGGGGGCCGTCGGGGGGTAGCTCACGAGCAGGCGATCCAGAGGGTCGCCAGGAGTGGTGCGAACAGTGCGCAGCAGCCCAGGGTGGCTGCGCGGTGGCTGCGCGGAAGCGCTCGTACCGCCTGGAGGCAGCAGGCGATGGCGCACAGTGCTCCGCTGATGACGAGAGTCATGGGCGCCAGCAGGGGATCCGGGACGCCGAACTCACGGTGGAGGCTGACACCGAACATCGCGGCCGAGGCCACCAGCGTCAGGTTGAACGCGAGGCGCAGCGTTCCGAGCACCCATGGGGTGACGACGTACAGAGTGCAGAGCACAGTGGCGCCCCACAGGGCCACAGCGACTACGATCGCGCCCGGGCTGCCGGGGCGATGCGGAGGCAGGCTGGGCGGTTGCGCGTACATCTGCATGGTCAAGAGGGTGCACGATGCGGCGGAGAGTTCGCATGGGTACGGGTACTCATTCTTCGTCTCCTGGGTTCCGTTTAGTGTCGGCAAGCGATGGCGAGCCATGGATTCGCGGCGAGCGGATCCGCAGGGAGATGTTGGAGACGATGGAGACGTACGAGAAGTCGCCGGCCGCGCAGACCGATTCGCCCGCCGACGGCACCGCCACGGCCTCAGCCTCGCGTCGCGCGCTCAACACGCTGAAGTGGGCCCTCCTCCTGCCTGTGACGGGTGTCGCTGTAGGGATCCTGGGCCAGTACCCCTACGGCATATGGGTTGGAGTCGTCGTCACCCTGGGCGTGGCCGTCGCCGCTGCTGTCGTCGCGGGCGGTGTCTGGCATCGCGCGGGTGCCGCGACGCTCGCGTCCGTTGCCGTGCTGGCGCTCCCTTTCTTCGCCGGGCCCGCGTTCTACGAGACGTACATCAAGCAGTTCGGTGAGCGGGTCCACGCCGTGGTCGCGGACACCGGGGAGCGCCAGGGGGTGAAGAGGAGCACCGAGCTGGCCGTCTGCCGGGTCGTCGACACGGCGGGGAGTGTGGACGATCTGTCCGAACAGCAGAACTGCTACGGCCAGTTCGAGGTGGGACAGCACGTCGTCCTCTTCAAGGATCCGCAGGGAGCGCTCGACCCGTGGATCGAGGCGCTGCCCGGTGCCCGAACGCCCGATGCCCTCGGCTTGGGGATCACAGCGGGACTCTTCCTGACGGCCGGTTCCGCCCTCTTCTATGCCGGGCAGAGGCGCCGCTTCTAGGGTCCGCCTCCATCTCCGTCTGCGCTGGAGCGTGGTGGTGCTGTGTGGGGGTGACTACTCAGGGCCCGCCCGGACTCCAGCGCCGCAACCACCCGCAGCCGCAGATCCTTTTGCGCGGCCGACTAAAACCGGCGCATGTCCCTATCCTCGATCGCACCCGACCTACGACCAGGCGCCCAGGCGCCCAGGCGACCAATCAGTTTCGGCTCAGTATCTCAGTCACGACGGATATACATATCAACACTATGCCCAAACAGCAGTCAGCTCCCGCACCCGCCCACGTTGCCCCCTCGCAAGCGCGCCGGATCACCGCCGCGTCCGTCGACGCGCTCGTTGCCCTGGTCTGCGGCCTCGCAGCCGGAGCCGCGGCCGGCGTGACGGTGGTCGACGGAGTGGTTGAACTCCGGCCGCAGTCCCCCACAGTGTGGGGCTCAGCACTCGGCGCGGCCCTCGGGCTCTCCCTCGTCAACCACGTCCTGCTCACACTGGCGGCCCGGGCCAGCCTCGGAAAGTTGCTCGCCGGACTGCGAGTGATCCGCATGTCCGACGGCGGACGCCCCGGCTTCTTCCGGCTCATCGGTCGTTGGCTGTTCGGCTTCTACTGGATGGTTCTCTTCGTTCCCATCCATCTGGCAGTAGAAGACGACGTGGATCAGCAGGACGCGGTGGGGCTACGCGTCGTACGTCGCAGCCGTTGAATCCGATCCAGTCGGCAATCCGAGTATCCGAGTTCCCCAGTCACTACTGGCAGCAGGCACAGGGAGCCGTCCAGCCGCCCCATCAGTCACCTCGGCAGGCTCGGTAGGCTCGGGTCGTCTCAGGACGGAGATCCCTCAAGGAGGCAGCGGTGGCGTTTGGTAAGCAGTCGGGCAATTCGGATGCGGAGGTTCCCGTCGAGCCTGTCGCCTGGGCGACTGTCCGGGAGTTCGTCATCGGTTCCGTCGAGCGGCCACTGACGCCCAAGCGCAAGCGAGTCGTGCGGGGCCCGCGCGCGGTGCGCGTACCGAAGGGCGGAAAGGACAGCCGCGTTCTCGCGCCGTGTGCCTTCCTCGGCAGATCCGACCACGCCGGTCTGCCCTCTCGCCCTGAACTCACGCTGTACGAGGACATCGAGGGCCGCAGTCTTCTCTGCTACGTCGACTCCCCCAAGGACGTCGACGGTGAACAGCATCATGTAGTGCACGACCGCCAGGGACAGGTCATCGGGACGATCCGGCGCGTCCCGCCCAAGCGCCCGTTCAAGCACACCTGGCGCATGGACCAGCCTGGTCATCCGGAAATCGCGGGCCGTAACGAGTGGGCGAGCGGCGACGCCAAGGAAGTCGCGGGACGCGCGGCCGGCAAATTCGCCCTCGGCGTCGTGGGGGCGATCGCCAACCTGGGCGCTGAAGGAGGCGACCAGCGCTCCAAGCCCCGCTCGCTGGAGTGGAGGGCGGACGACAAGGTGGTGATGGTGTCGGAAGGCAGCGAGAAGGTCACCGTCCGAGCAGACTGGCTCGACCGTCGGCTGGCCTTCGCGTTCGCACTCGTAAGCGACCAATGAGTACGAGGTCCTGCCTCGCATGAGGGCCTCGCATGAGGGCCCGCCTCGCACGAGCCGCCCGCAGCGCTCGCATGTTCCGGGTACCCGGCCGCCTGTCGCCGCCCAGTTGCCGCTAGGGTCAAGCAGACCCTACGCACATCAATCATGGAGACAGGACCGGTGTTCGGTAGGAACACGCACGTCGACGAACCTCCCGTGCCGCCCGTCCCCTGGACCGACGCGTGGGAATTCGCCATTGGCAACGAGGAGCGGCCCGCCCTCGGTCAGCGCAAGAGTCCCGCACTCGGGCACCGTGCCTTCAGGGTCCCCCACGGCGGAGGGATGCAGCGGGTCTTCGCTCCCTGCGCTTTCTTTCCCCCGGATACACCCTTTCCCCCGAAGGCACCGACTGCCTCGTCGTCGGCCGCCGGCCTTCGCCTGTATGAGGACGCCGAGGGCCGAAAACCACTCTGTTCCCTCGATGCCCCGGAGGAGATCAGAGGTGAACGCCATCATCGCGTCCGCGGCGGACAAGGGCAGCTCATCGGCACGATCCGCCGCATTTCGCCTCTCAAGCACGCGCTGAAGCCGACCTGGCGTATCGATCAGCCCCACCACCCGGACATCGTGAGCAGTGCGGAGTGGGCCGAGGGAAGCCCCAAAGACATCGTCCGACGCGGCGCCGGAAAACTCTTACTCGGTGCCGTTCAGGCCGTGTCCGACATGGGCGCTGAGGGCGGTGACCAGCCATCGAAGTCAGGTGTGCTGGAGGGAAGGCCGACGGCGAACTGGTGATGACGTCCGAAGGCCATCGCAGGTTCCTCATCCGCGCCGCGTGGCTCGACCGGCGTCTTGCGTTCGCGTATGCACTTCTGCGTGAGAGCTGACGCCATGTGTGTAAGGCACACTCGTATCGTGGTGCGTCTGCTGCCACCCCAGCCTCGACAAGCCAGCGGTGAAATGCTTTAGGGGGATGAAGCATGGGCATGAGAAATGCCAATCCGGACGACCTTGACCAGCTCGCGAAGCTCCTGGACGGCCGCGGCGGAGTCCAGGACAAGTTGGACGAAGCGTTCACGCGAGCGTCTCAGCTCGGAGTCACGAGCAAACTGACCACGCTCAAGCCTTTGCGTTCGTGGGTCACCGACACCGCTCCGGACCTTCGCAAGCGCGCCACCATCGCTCGGCTGGAGAACGGCGACCCCGAGGCCGGCCTGCGCTGGGCCGGGTTCAGCCCCGAGGACATCAAGAAGTACAAGGCCGGAGAGCTGGGGCCCGACGCACTTCTGCTGGCCAACTCCGTCGCGGCCAGCAAAGATCCGAACGCCGACAAGTTCAAGCGGCAGCCTGATGAGTCCTTGGCCGACTGGGTCGAGCGCCTTGAGGCGCATGCGATTTCCCGGATCCCCGGTCTCCAGCCACACGAAGAGACCATCGCGACCATGATCGGGCTCTACGGTGACTGGGGCTCCATCACCGCCGCCAGCGCGGTCGTCACGATTCAGGGCGCGTCGATGACCAAGGTGCTGCTCGGCAACTCCTTGAAGGCAGGTGCGCTGCGGACCTGGAAGACCCGGCTCGGTGTGGTGCTGCGTGGCTCGGACACCGGACTCATCCGCTCGGCCGGCAACGGTCTCATCCGGTGGGCCCCGCAGATCCGTTCTCTCAGTGCCCCGGGAAGCTGGCTACCAGGGCAGCTCGGCAACCTGCTGTCGCGCAGTTCCGTCTACCAGAACATCTCCCGGGTTCCGTTGACCGCGGGCGTCCGGGGAGACCTGCTCGGCACCGGGTGGAACGCTCTTCGTTCCACCCCTCTCATGCGGGGCCTCGGCGCGAACGGAGTCATCGACTTCGTCGTCGGTTCGGACAAGATCGCCGCCCGCTACGGCGGACTGACGCACTCGGGCCAGGCGGTGGCACGGGCGGGAAACGCCAACCTCTTGAAGGTCGGGGGCAACGTCTTCTCCAAGGCGCGTGGGCTCGGTTTCACCCGAGCCGCGTCCTTCAGCAAGGCGTTGGGGGGCGCTACAAAGGTTTCCGGCGCCTTGCGCGGGCTCGGGGTCGTCGGCGGCGTCGCCTCCACCGGCTTCAGCGCAGCCAATGTCATCTCGCAGGGCAACCCCGTAGACGCCTTCAAGAAGAACGGCGCCGCGTACGTCGCCGACGTGGCCGAGGTCGGCTTCAACGCCTCCCTGACCGCGGCGATGGTGGCCCCCAACCCGATCACGGTCGGCCTCGCGGTGGGTACCGGCCTCATCTACGGCGGCGCCAAGGTCGTCGAGCACTGGGACGACATCAAGAAGGGTGCGGGGGAAGCCGCCGGCTGGGTCGGCGACAAGGCAGAGGATCTGGGGAAGAGCGTCGCCGAGTCGAAGGCGAACCCGGCGAACTGGTTCTGACCCACGCCTCTCCGCCGAAGGCGGCCCGGTGCAGGCCGGGCACCGCACCGACCACGTGACCAGTCACCAGTCACCAGTCACCAGTCACCGGAGACCTTCGCGGCCGCACACCGTGATGCGCGGCCCCGATTCGACAGTGAAACTCAGTCCTCGTCGACGAGATCTTCCCTGTCCGGCAGCAAGTCCGTGATCTTCTCCCAGACCTCCGCCGAGTTCGACCTGACCACCACCAGCGCGCTCTCGGGACCCACCTGCCCCGGTGCGATGGGTTCTTCGGGCTGTTCGCGGATCCAGTAACCGAGAGGGCCGCAGTCCCAGACGGCGAGGGCGCGGATCATCGCGGCGCGCTCGCCTTCGTGCTTGCCGTCCCAGGCCACTGTGATCCGCCAAGTGGCGTTGAGGGCGGCGACAAGCTCCAGGAACTGGCCGAGGTCCGGGTCTTTGAGGGTGCTGTCCGCCTCTACGACCGCCTTACGTGCCAGGTCACGAGACGTTGCGTCGTCACCGCTCGATTCGCCGAGCGCTACGAACGCGGCGTCCAGGGCGCCCATCGTCGTTCCGATACGCACGTCCGCGGCGTTCTTCTCCGACTTCTCGGGCTTCTCGCCACGGTGCAGGTTGACCTTGCGCGCGAGCTCCCACACGAGAGTGTTGGGCTCGATCGAGACGTACTCGGACTCTTCCTCGCCGGGCCAGCCGTCGTGAGAGATGACCGCTTCCTGGCCGACGACCACGCCGTGGTTGACCGGGCCGTGCTCACCGGTGACCTCCACCTGGATCATGACCATGGGGTCGGCGAGGGCGCCGAGCACATCGCGCAGCAGCGGGGCCAGTTCGCCCTCTTCGCCGACCAGGCCGATCCGCTGCAGCTCGGTGAGGGAGACCCAGAGCTCCTCCGGCGGCGTCTCACCGTCCAGGAGATGCGCGAACACCGCGATATGGCGGTCGGCCAGCCGGAAACGTCCGCGGGAACTGTCGTACGAAGGCACTGTTCTCGTCTCCTGCCTTGATCCAGCGGTCGCCGCCGGTCGGTTCACTTCTTATCGTCCTGCAAACCCTTGGCATCCTGGCTGCACTGCTGCGCCTCGTCCCGCAACGCCTTGGCGACGGTGCCGCACGTCGTCTGCCACGTCCCCAGCTTGCCGCGCACGGCGTCGGCGTTCGGGCCTGCCCAGGTCTTCATGACGGTGGTGCTGTGCGTCTTGGACTGACTCACGAGGGAGTCGATGTGGTCCGCGAGCGACCGCAACCGCGCGGCACGCTGATTGAGTTCCTGAATATCTGGATTTGCCACACTTGCCTCCCCGGCCGTCCCAGAGCCCCCACCCTAGCCACAGCAGCCGGCGGGCTCCCGCTGGGTGCCCGCCGCAGCCGACTCAAGCCGCCTCAACATCCTCAAGTCCTCGACGAGTACTTCAGATCCCCTTGTTGTAGGCCCGAGCCTCGCTCGGCGATACCTTCTCCGGCTCGCTCCGGATGGCTGCGTCAATGATCGGGAGGAGCTTATCGACCTGCTCACCCAGTTTCTTGTGACGGCCGTCCAGCTCCTTGTGCCACGATCGAGCGTTCTTACCCACCCAAACCGTGTCACCGCCTATGTCTTCGGCCGACTCCTTGAGCGCCTTCCTGAGTTCTTCGACTTCCTTGGCCACATCGCTTCGCAGCTTCTCCAAATCCGACTTACGTGGATTCGACACTTTCGGTTCCGGATCCGACACCGTCCCCCTGCTTCCCTCGCCCCTGTCAACCGATCATCACTTATACCAGCACGTGCCGCTCAAGACGCGCGGATAAGATCCAGCCCCGCTGCGCGACAATCGCGCCTCAGTTCCTCGCTTGTACAGCTGATCACGTTGCCTCCCATCGAGCCGCCCTCCTAATCTGGCGAGATGAACTCGGCAGCAACGACCAGCGAGGTCCCTGACGTCTTGGTGCTTCCCACCATGACCAAGGTCCGCCAGAACCCGGATGGTTCCCCACTCAGTGGCGGCACCATCGACGTCATGCTCATGCCGGTGGCGGCCGAGGGAGGACAGGAACGGCTGGTGGCTCTCGCCTTCACGTCCGTACCCCTCCTCGTCGAGGCCTTGGGCCAGGAGCAGGCATGGGTGATCGTCCCTACGGAAGCGATGGAGGGAACCCTGACGGGTTCTGGGGCGCAGGCGATCCTGGTCGACCCGCAACTGGCTGAGGGCTTCGCGGAAGAGCAGGCCGATGACTGACCCGAACTTCTCCGGAATTAATCCTCACAATCTCCTCAAGACCATCAACAGTCTCGAAGGAAGTGGTAAGAAACTACACAGGGCCAAGACGTCCTATCTGAGCCGTTTTCAGAAATACGGGCTGGAAACTGGCAGCCTCACAGAGATCGGGAAGATTGCCAGTTGGGTCGACGATGAACTGCCCATGCTGCGACGCCGCCAGTCCCTGGCCGCAGCCATGGAGGTGGAGGGCAGGTACGGGCCGAAGGCGCCCATGGTCCAACTCCGCGAGCCCATCGCCACCGTGGCGGAAGCCAGAAAGGATGGCAAGGAACTCGCTGACGCGGCCACCAAGGCTGGGGACCTCGATCCAGGCAAAGCCGGTGCCGAGTTCCATCGAATCGCCGAGGTACTGAGCAAGCACAAGGGAGACCCCGACTTCGCTTCGGCTTTCTACGCGAAGATGGACCCGGAGCTCCTGAAGAACCTGCCCATGGCCGTTGCCACGGCCAACGCCCCCACGGCCAAGGACGACGTCAGACTCTTCGGCTCAGCCTTCACCACTGCCGTTAATGCCGAGTCACCTGCTCCTGGTTTCGATAAGGCAGTGGCACTCTTCCACGGAGATCTCCCGAAGGACGACCCTGGGGCCGTTTTCAATCGCGCGCTCATGCAAGGGGACGACCCAGAGCTTTGGGAGATCGCCTGGAAGCATACGAAGATTGCAGTGAAGAAGTTGGGCGACCCTGCGGACACGTGGTCCGACAGCGCTGGTCTACTGGCCAGTGTCATTGGAGTGCAGTCCAAGTTTGCCAGTCACTACTGGGACCAGGCGCAAAAGTTTTCCGACGAAGCGAGTCAGAAGTACCGCGACCGTATCGCCGCGATGAACAAAGCACAAAAAAGGCAACTCAAGAACGCAACCAAGAAAAGCGCTAGGGCCTCCAAGTCCTCCGCACGCGAAGCAGAGCGGCTACTTTCCAAGTACGGCATGGGATCATTCTCCCGCTTGATGGAGACTTCCGTGGACGACGGTGGAAGCTGGCTCATTGGAAAGGCGCCCGGCCTCCGCCCTCCGAGCACCACATCACTGTTCGGTAAAACTCTACGTGCAGGTGGAAAGCTACCTCTGGTGGGCACGGTCCTCACGATCGGCGCTACCGCCTGGGACATCGGTCATGGCGAAGAAAAGGATGTCGCCATTGCGGCAAACGCAGGCGGCATGGCGGCTGGCGCAGCTGGCACCTGGATTGGCGTAGGCGCAGTTGCACTCGCTGGAGGCCCTGTTGGCTGGGGCATCGCGGCAGGCGTCGTCCTGGGCTTCGGCGCCGGATACGCCGTTTCCTATATGATCAAGACCGAAACTGGCAGGAAGGTTGTCAATGCCGCTACTGAGGCAGTAAAGGACACAGGAAGATCGATTAGCAATGGGGCGTCATCGGTGAAGGGCGCTGTGACCGGATGGTTCTCATGAGGCTGGACGACTGTGGCTAGTAAGAAGCAGAAGAGGAAAACCTCTAAGGGGAAGTGGCAGCTGCCACAACACGTTGAAGACTCCAATGCCTTCAGCATCGAACTAGCAGCCCGTGAAGCAGAGCTGAGACGCCCGATATTCCCTCAACTCCGATTCATTCTCGCGGGGCTGGGTATGTCATTGCTGTGTCTTGGAATATTTCTGGCACTACTGCTTCCCGCCAAGGCGCTCACAGATGATCTTGACGACCGGGGAATAACTACTTCCGCCGTGGTTACGGAGGTAGACGACAAGCCGAAACATATGAAGGTGCGGTTCGATAACTCCAACGGAACCACGAAGGCCGACATGTCCGAGTTTGCGGGAATGTTGCCGGACGTCAAGGTCGGCGAAAATCTTAGGGTGACGTACGATTCCGAGGATCCATCTCGAGTCCTTTCTCAAGCCTGGGTCGAAAACCCTCCATACCTGAGCCTCCCCATCCTCGGCACTGCGGCACTGACATTGCTATGCACAGCCTTGATGGTGGCGGTAATCCTGCGTCGCCGTTGGTATCTCCGCACATTCGGCCCCCCGCCCCCCCGGCCCAAGAAGCCAAAGGGCAAAGCCTCGACGGACCTCACCAAGCCTTAACCACAAACTCGCGACGAACAGTGAGACAAAACGGGCGAGACTTCGCAATCGGCATATCTAAGCAGAAGGTTCGCCCGTCTCGAGGTTGCTCCCCCTTTACGGGACCTACTGTCGTTGCGGTAGCGTCCACTGGTGCAAACGGATAGTCCGTTTGCCTCTGTTACACACGGGGAGGATCGTCATGGATCGCGGTGCAGATCTACCAAGGCTCCGGGAACTGTCCAAGCTCTACGGAAAGAAGGGTGACGATCTGCGGATCCTCATCAGTGCTCTGCAGAAGGCCACGGCCGACAGCTCGAGCTACTGGAAGGGCCCGAAGGCCGACCGCTTCCGCAACGACTGGGCAGACGTGAAGCCGACCTTCGACAAGTGGGTCGACACGCTGAACGAGGCCAGCAAGTCGGCGAACACCAGCGCCGACAACATCGAGCGCGCCACCTGATCCAGGGGCGACTGCCACAGAGCGGCGGGGCACCCACCCCAAGGGAGATCTCCTTGGGGTGGGTGCCCCGCCGTCGTTGGTTGCGGTCTCCGGAACGTCAGCCGTTCATGACCGCCTGGATCGGCATGAACGCTCCGCCGGACACCAGCAAGCCGCTGCCCGCCGGGCCGCCACCGCTGTTCGCGGGGAGTCTGATGCCGAAAAGCTCTCCCTCCGAAGGGCTCTGAGGCGTCAGCAGCAGGCCGTTGCGGGACTTGCGTGCCTCGACGGAGAAGCCTCGGTACTGACCGGACAGGCTGTCCGTCGCACCGGCGGCGAGCAGCCCGATGCCACCGTCCGCCCCCTTGCGGATCACGGACTCCAACGCCTCGTCGAGTGGCGTGTCATAGAGCAGATCGGCGTCATCGACGACGACGACGTACGGGTCCTCCGCGAGGTTCTCGACCAGTTCCTCCAGGTCGCTCTCCCTGCTGTCCGCGTTGAGCAGGCCCAGTACGCCGTCACGGCCTTCGAGTTCCCTCAGCGGGGACCTGCGCGGGGTGATGAGCACCACGCGGGTGCCGGCCCGCAGCAGAGACTCCGTGGCGGCCATGAGCACCGTGGAACGGCCCGACTTGGGCGGCCCCGCGATGAGGAAACCGGGCCCGTTCTCCTCCAGGTCGATCCCGATCGGGTGCAGTTCGTCGCCTCCCACGCCGATCAGCGCCCACAGCGGCGACGGCGGGGTGAAGCCCGGGTCGAGGGCCAGTGCCTCGGTCGCCGTCATACGCGCGGGCAGCGCGTCCACCCGCATCGGCCGGCGCTCGGCCGGAAGGCGTCCGAAGCGTGCGCCCGCCTCTTCGGCGATCTCCCGCAACGCACGCACCTGCGCCTGGCCCGCGGGGTCCTCGGCGAGCAGTCCGATCTGTGTCTCGTCCACGCCCGTGTCCGTGATCCGCAGGGCGCGTCCTGGTGGCATGTTCTTGGGTACCTCGCGCACCTGGAGCCCCGCGGTGGAGTAGTCGTTCGGGTCGGCGAAGCGCAACACGAGCCGATCCGCGAAGGCGGATGAGACCTGGCCGCTCAGACCGCTCCGGTCGGCGGTCATGACGACCTTGAGGCCCACCGCGGCTCCCTCCCGGAAGATTCGCTGGGCCGATTCGAGCAACTGCCCGTAGTTGTAGTTCTCGAAGGTGGACGCGAAGCCCTCCCAGCCGTCGAGCAGCAGCACCATCCACGGGAGACGGTCCTCCGGAGCTGCACTCGCCCGCTGTTCCGCGGCGCTTGACGCGCCCTCCATGGCGAGCATTTGCTGACGTCTGGCGATCTCGCCGAGCAGGCGGTCGATCAGACGGCGTACCCGGTCGGGCTCGTCACGGCTCACCACGCCGCCGACATGCGGCAGCCGCACCAGCGGCAGCAGCGCGTTCGATCCGCAGTCGATGCCGTAGACGTGTACGTCGTGCGGAGACGTACTGCGGGCTATCGATCCGGCCAGCGTACGCAGGGCGGTGGAACGGCCGGACCTGGCACCGCCGAGCAACAGGCTGTGCTCCCCGTGGACGAGGTCCAGGGACAGGGGCTTACGGCTCTGCCGAGCCGGCAGGTCGATCAGGCCGAAGGGGACCGGCGCGACGTCGTCACCGGAGCCACCGGAGCCACCGGAGCCACCGGACACCGGATCGCTGTCGTACGCGGCGAGTTCGTCCAGCGTGACCAGCTCGGTCAGCGGCGGCAGCCAGGGGCTTCGCTGTTCGCCGAAGCCCATCTTCTCGGCTCCGCCGCGGACGGCGTCCACGAGGACGGCGAGGTCGGTGACCATGGTGCCGTCGTCCTCGGCCTCCGTCCGCTTCTGCAACGGACGGCTGTACGCGTTCCAGGACAACGGGACCATCGTCGCCTTGGGCCCACTCCCGCCGGTCGCGGGCCTGCGGCCACCGATACGCGCCGACTGCACCCCGACAAGCGACTGGGCGCCCGAGCGCACATAGGCGCGGCCCGGTGTGGACTTGGCGATCGCGCCCGAGTCCGGCGCGTCGATGACGTCCAGGGACTCCGAGGCGTCCGTCACGCGCAGCGCGATACGCAGGTTCGTGTTGGCGCGGATGTCCGCGCTCACCACACCCGCCGGCCGCTGCGTCGCCAGGATCAGGTGCACACCGAGCGACCGGCCACGCCGGGCGATGTCGACAAGTCCCGCGATGAAGTCGGGGAGTTCGGCGACCAGCGACGCGAACTCGTCGATGACCAGCACGAGTCGGGGCATCGGCTCCAGCTCGGGCCGGAACTTACGGGTGTCGTTGTAGTCCTCGATGTCCTTGGTGCCGGTGTTGAAGAGGATCGTCTCGCGGCGATGGAGCTCAGCGGCGAGCGAGGCGAGAGCGCGCTCTGTCAGGTGTGCGTCGAGGTCGCTGACCATGCCGACGGTGTGCGGGAGCCGGGCGCAGTCCATGAAGGCGCTGCCGCCCTTGTAGTCGATCAGTACGTAGTTCAGAGCGTCCGGCCGGTTCGCGACAGCGAGCGACGCGATGATCGTCTGCAGCAACTCGGACTTACCGGCACCGGTCGTGCCCGCGACGAGCGCGTGCGGACCGTCACGCCGGATGTCCAGGACGAACGGCCCGTCCGCCGCGATGCCGATGGGAGCGGCCGTCGTCGAACCACCGGCCTGCCAGATCCGCTCCACGTCACCGCCCGTCGGGTCGGGCATGCCGAGCAGGGAGAGCAGCCGGGCGGAGGTCGGCAGCGCACTGCCGGCGTCGTCGCGGCTGACGTCCCGTACCGGCGCGAGGGAACGGGCGAACAGCTCGCACCACTCGAACGTGACCTGGTCGGCCAGCACCTCGCCCACTGCCTCAAGGCCGTAACCCCGTACCCGGACGTGGTGCGACGCGTCAGGCGTCCAGCACACGACGGCCTTGCACTCCTCCGGGAGCAGGCGCTCGTCCTCGTCGATACACAGTGCGTAGATCCCGTACTGCGGCCCCTCGGTGAGGATCTGCGGGAGCCCGGGCATCCGGCGCAGCAGCCGGGCCCCGTCGAGAATCACCAGGACGTTGGGGTCCGGGTAGAGCTGCCCCATGGTGTTCTGGTGCTCGCGGGCAGCCTTGCGCCGGTTCAGCTCGTTCAGCAGCTCGTTGACGCGGCGGGCGATGGCCTCCGAGTCCGAGGCCACGAGGGCGACGCAGTCCTGGCCCTGGTCGGGCGCCGTGTGGGGCAGCCAGTGGGCCCAACTCCACTCCGCGCCGGCGGCCGCCGTCGAGGAGAGCGAGACGAGCGAGAGGTCTCTGGGACTGTGCAGAGCCGCCGCCTGCACGCCCATCCACCGTGCGGTCGCGAGTGCGCGGGCGCGATCGCCCGCCACGCCGACGACGCCCAGTTCCGAGAACGGAAGCGTCACCGGAACGTCCGGCAGGACCGGTGGTTCCGGACGGTCCTCGTCGTAGTTGGTGCCGCCGCGTCCCGGTACGAGTTCGACGTCGGACGGCAGCCCGCCGACGCCGATCCTCAGCTGCATCGCGTCCGGGTCCGTGAGCCTGCGCTCCCAGAGGCGGCGACGCGGACCCGTGGCGAAGAGCAGGATCTCCGCCGGGTCCGGATGGCCGGTACGCCGATCGCGCTGCTCCTCCTTGCCCACGAGTACGAGTTCGGCCTCGTGGGCCGCGAGATCCTTCTTGTACTGCTTGACCGAGGTCTTGTGCTTCTGCTTGCCCTCACGGTTCTCGCTCAGCCACTGGCCGGCCATCATCACAGGGCTCATCAGGCAGAAGAGCAGCATGTAGATCTGCTTGGTGACGAAGTACATGACCAGGCCGAAGATCATCGGCGTGAAGGCCATGATGAACTGGAAGCGAGCCCGCTCTCCCTTGCTGGGCGGCTGCGGTACGACGAGCCGCCGCCGGGGCCGGAACGGGGAGAGCCGGGGAGGCCGGTTGTACGCGAGGCCGCCCTCGCTCATCGCGGACAGGTGCGCGTCCGGCTCGGCCACCTGGTCGAGAACGAGCAGCGAATCACCTATGCGAACCACACCGCCGAGCGGCCACGCGGTCCCGCCCCGCACCGTCTCGTCGTCGAGCCGTACCTCGACGCCAGGCTGCGGGTCGAGTACGGCCCCACCCCGGACGTCCACCGTCAGACGGATCGCCACGGGCGGCAACGAGGGGTCCGGCAGGGACATCGAGCAGGTGGCGGCCGATCCGACCGTGGCCAGCCCGGCGCCCAGCCGCACCACCCGGCCGGAGGCGGGCCCGCCAGCAGCCCTCAGTTCGTGCTGCCCGACGGGCTCTCCCCGGCGCAGCAGCGGTCCGATCGTGTCGTCGACGGAGACCCGCATGCCGTCGCGCAGCACAGTGGCCGCCGGAGCCGTCGGGTCGCAGGGGAGGCCGTCGGCCCAGAGCGTGGGTGCCTCCATGCCCCTTCCGCCGTGACCGGGCAGCGAGGCCAGTGATGTGCCCGGCAACGCCACGACATTCGGCATCAGGCCTCCGGAGGGTGGCCTCTGGCCGCCGAGGGCCTCAGCGAGAGCTTCCGCGACGTCGCCGGCGGTAGCGGCGTCGTCCATGGTGACCATGAGGTCCTGAGGCTCACCGCCCTCGTGCACCACAGTCACCAGCACCTGCATGGTTGCGTTCCTCCCCGTCGGCCCGTGCGGCCACGTTCACTACATCCGTTCACGGAGATCAGCCGCAGTGCCGAGTCCCGTGGTCTGTCGTCCTGGTCGAGCATGTGCGCATCACACCGCAGGCAGCGCATAGATCTCATAGCCATGCGTAGCCAACAGCCGGTTCCCGGAGAGCGCAACCTGCCACGGCTCCCCCGGATCCTTGTTGTCGTTGTAGACCCACCGCGCCCGACCGCTCTTCGCATCCAGTGCGAAGACCCCGCCCCCGTCCATGGCGGAGGCCCCGTACAAGGTCCCGCCCGCCCGGACGAACTGGGCGGGTGCCTCGTCGGCGCCCGGGTCCTCGCAGAGCCAGATCCTCTTGCCTGTCTTGACGTCGACCGCCCATACGCCGCCGTCGTGGTCGGCGGTGTAGAGGACACCGTCGACGACCGTCGGGTTGTCGAAGCCCCGACGGCCGTTCGGGGAGAGGGTCCAGCGGGGTTTCCCGGTTTCGATGTCGAGCGCCGTCAGCTTGGTACCGGGGAGGAGGACGAGACCCGGGCCGGGGGCGACCGTGGGGCGCCAGGTCCAGTCACTGCCGATCTTCCGGGTCCACAGCTGGGTGCCAGTGGCCGTGTCGCGGACGGTGAGGTTGTAGTTGGAGTCCGCGTAGACGAGGTACTTGCCGGAGGCGGTTCCGTCGACGTCGTAGTCGTTGGTGCCCCAGTCGCGCTTCTGGAGCCACACCGTCCTGCCCGTGCTGTGGCTGATGGCCGCGACACCCGTACGGAAGTCCGTGGCGCTGCGGGAGTCGCTGAAGTCGGTCACCGTGACGTAGACGTTCTTCGCGTCGATCGCGATCGTCTTCTCGACCTTCAGGTCCTTGCCGAGGCGGCTGCGCCAGGCTTCTTCACCCGTCGTCGTATCCAGTGCCTTGAGCGCGCCGCTCGTGTCCGTGTCAGCCATGAACAGCCTGCCGCCGTTGAGCAGCAGCGGGGCACCGAACGGGAGCACGTCCTTGCGGGACCAACGCTGCTTGCCCGTCTTCACGTCGTACGCCACCAGCGGGTCGCCGCTGATGAACAGCAGCCCCTCATGGAGCTGCAGCTTCTCGGTCGTGCTGATGCTGTCCTCGGCGACCGACTTGTGCCACAGGGGCTGCGGTGCCGTACCCGCCGGTGGTGTCGTGAAGTTCCCCGGCGCGGGCCCGGCCGTTCTTCCTCCGGCAGCCGCCGACGCACCGTCCTCGTCGTCCGGCCGGGTCAGCCACCAGGCGGCGCCGCCGCCGACCGCGACCACCGCGGCACCGCCCGCGGCCAGGCCGAGGAAACGTCGGCGGGACGCGGTCGGAGCCGCAGCCGATCCGGTGTCTCCCAGTTGCACGGCGCCGGAGGGCGGCCCGCCGGTTCCGTGCGGCGGGGTGCCCTGCCCGTATCCGTACGGCGGGGTGCCCTGCCCGTATCCCTGAGCGGGTGTACCCGTCGCGGGAGTCCCCGGAGCGGGCGGTGCCCCGTCCACCATCGTTGGCGGCGGCCCGAACCCGGAAGCCGGCAGTACCTCCGACGGTTGCGGCGCCTGCGGCTGTTCCGGCGCCTCCAGGTCCAGGATTCCCGCCGCGTGCGTCGCGATCGTCGAGGCGACCGCCGACGGCAGCCAGTTCGTCAGCAGCCCCTCGACTCCACCGGGCGCCAGGGCGGCCACGATCTCGGCGGGTGAGGGACGCTGCGCCGGATCCTTCAGCAGGCAGGCGCGTACCAGGCCGGAGAGCGACTGCGGCACGCCGGTGACATCCGGTTCACCGTGGACGACTTGGTAGAGCATCGCGGCGTGTGAGACAAGGCCTTCGCCGAAGGCCTTGCGGCCCGTCGCGGCAAAGGCGAGAACGACACCGAGCGAGAAGACGTCGGCGGCGGTGCCGACGTCCTCCCCCAGAGCCTGCTCGGGCGACATGTAGCCGGGTGAGCCGACCACGACTCCCGTCTGCGTCATACGGTTTCCGTCCACCGCCCGCGCGATGCCGAAGTCGATGACACGCGGGCCGTCCGCCGCCAACAGGACGTTGGAGGGCTTGAGGTCTCGGTGGACCAGGCCCGCGGCGTGGATTTCCTGCAGCGCTGCGGCGAGGCCCGCGCCCAGCGCACGGACCGTTCGCTCGGGGAGCGCGCCGTGTGCCTCCACGACGTCTGTCAGATCGGGGCCGAGGACGTACGAGGTCGCGAGCCACGGCAGTGCGGCGTCCGGCGCCGCGTCGACGACCGGGGCCGTGTAGCGGCCGGAGACCGCGCGGGCCGTATCGACCTCGTGCTGGAAGCGGTTGCGGAAGTCGGTGTCGGCGGCCAGCTCCGGATGTACGACCTTGACGGCGACCGTACGACCGCCCGGCGAGCGTGCGAGGTAGACCCGTCCCATGCCTCCCGCACCGAGCCTCCGCAGCAACCGGTAGCTGCCCAACTCCCGTGGATCGTCGGGCTGCAGTGTCTCCATGGTCGGGCCTTCCCCGTTCATTCACAGCTTCCGGAGTCCGGACGTCTGGTCGTGGTGCCGTTGTGGTGCCTTTGTGGTGCCTACGGTGCGCATGGTGGTGTTCGCTATCGCAGACACAGTAGTAATCGCCAGGGCCGGCGCGGCGCGCGGGGAGGCGGAGACGGGCGGCGGACGGCGGACGGAGCAGGCGGGCGGCGCAGGCGGCAGGAGCGGGCTGCGCGCTACCCGACCTTCGACATGCGGGCCACCGGGTCCCCCGCCTCCGCGTTGTCCGTCTCGTAGCGCAGGTCGTCACCGACCGGGATCAGACGGACCTCGTGCCGGCCCGTCGTGCACTTGGCCGTGGCGGACGGCTTGGCCACGCTCGTGGCGACCAGCTGTCCGGCGGTGACCTTCTTGAGGAAGAGGTCGGTGTCACAGGTGCCGCCGATGAGGTCGGTCTGGCGGAAGGTGCCGAGCCGGTCGCCCGTCTCGGCCTGGCGGACCGTGACGCGGAACCTGCCCATGGGGAGCTTGCCGTCGAGGGCGAAGCCGTCGCCCTCCCAGGTGCCGAGGTAGGACTCCGGTACGGCGGAGGGTGTGGTGTCCTCGCCGCGGGAGGGGCCGGCACTGCCCCCGGTGGAAGGGGCCGCGCTGGCCGCGGGCGGCTGGTCTGCGGCTCCCGAGTCGCGGTCGTCCGAGTCGGTGTTCGGCAGCAGGTCGAGCACGAACACCGAGCCCAACGTCACCGCCGCCAGCGCTCCGGCCACCGCGAGGGCGACCGTGCAGCTCAGCTTGCGGCCACGGCCGCCTGCGCCCGGCACGGAGGTCGCTGCCACGCTGACGGACACCTTGCCGGCGGGAACGGCGGCCCCGCCGGTGGCGTCACGTGGTTCCGGGACGTGGGTGGGAGTGGGGCCGGGGGTGCCGGGGTGGGGCGGGTGCGACCCGTGGTCCGCGTACGGGGAGGAAGAAGAGAAAGGAGGGGAGGCAGGAGGGGAAGAAGGAGGGGAGTAGGGCGAGTGGGACGCGTACGACGGGTCCGGTGGGCCGAACACGCCGGCCGCGGACGGGGACCCGTCACCGGCTCCGACACCGGCCGCGTCGGCGGCCTCCGCCGCATCTGGGGCCCCGCCCGGGGCCGGACCGGCGTCCGCCTCCGAGGGTGTCGTCCCGGAGGCCGGCCCGGGAGCCGGTGCAGAAGCCGGCCCGGAAGCAGGGCCCGAGTTCGCCCCGGACGACGCGGCCTCCCCCACCGAGGGACTGCTGAAGCCCACCACTCCCGACGGTGTCGCCTCCGCCGCTCCCGCCGCCTCCAGGTTCAGCAGCCGTACCGCGCTCCGGCTGACCTGTTCCACGAGCGGTCCGGGCAGCCATCCCGCCGCCACCAGCCGTGCCGCGCCCTCGGGGGCGAGGGCGGTCGCGAGAGCCGCCGGGGACGGGCGGACGGACGGGTCCTTGGCGAGGCACCCGGCCACCACCTCCCGCAACCCACCCGCCAGCGCGCCCAGTTCGGGCTCCTCGTGGACCACCTTGTAGAGCAGGGCTGCCGAGGAGTCGCCGGGGAACGGGGACGAGCCCGTCGCCGCGTACGCCAGTACCGCACCCAGCGAGAAGAGGTCGGCCGCGCCCGTGACCCCCTTGCCGAGGATCTGCTCGGGCGACATGTAGCCGGGCGAGCCGATGGAGACGCCTGTCGAGGTGATGGACGCGGTGCCGTCCGTCGCACGGGCGATACCGAAGTCGATGAGAAGCGGCCCGTCGAGGGTCAGCAGCACGTTCGAGGGCTTGACGTCGCGGTGGACCAGGCCCAGGCCGTGCACGGCCGACAGCGCCTCGGCGAGACCGGCGCCCAGGACCCGTACGGAATGGTCCGCGAGGGGGCCGGAGTCGGTGACCGCGGCGCTCAGCGTGGGGCCCGCCGCGTAGCCGGTCGCCACCCACGGGATGCGGGCGTCCGGGTCGGCGTCGAGGACCGGGGCCGTGTACGCGCCGCCCACACGCCGAGCCGCCTCCACCTCGCGGCGGAACCGGGCGCGGAACTCCTCGTCGAGCGCGAAGTGCGGGTGCACGATTTTGACGGCGACCGTACGGCCGCCCGCGCTGCGGCCCAGATAGACGCGGCCCATCCCGCCCGAGCCGAGCCGGCCGAGCAGCCGGTAGGGCCCCACGACAGTGGGTTCATCGACGTCGAGTGGCCGCATGGCACCCACACCTCCCCCGTATACCCGTTGTCCGTTGTCCGTTGTCCGTTACCGGTTGTCCCCCGGGCGCGCTGCGCGCCGCACTCCAGCAGGGTAGTGCCGCACGTCCGTGTACCCCCTCGGACTAGGGGGTTTGTCAGGGCTCCAGCAGGTCGACCTTCACGTCCGCCGCGAAGCCTGTCGTGGGCCCCACCCTCCGCGCGAACTCTGTGACCGCCTCCAGCTGCGGTCCGCCGAAGCGGAAGTCGAGCGTCGTGAAGTAGCGCTCCAGGACGTTCTCGTCGAAGGCCTCCCAGCGGGCCGCCTGCTCGGCGACCTTGCCGACCTCGTCCAGGGACAGGTCACGCGAGGCGAGGAAGGCTTCGTGGACCTTGCGGGTGAGGACCGGCTCGCGCTCCAGGTAGTCGCGGCGGGCCGCCCAGACCGCGAAGACGAAGGGCAGGCCCGTCCACTCCTTCCACAACGTGCCGAGGTCGTGCACCTCAAGGCCGTAGCGCGGGCCGTCGAGCAGGTTGGCCCGCAGGGCGGCGTCGCCGATCAGCACCGCCGCGTCGGCCTCCTGCATCATCAGGCTGAGGTCGGGCGGGCAGGTGTAGTACGACGGCTCTACGCCGTACCGCTCCGACAGGAGGAGCTGCGCCAGTCGTACGGACGTACGGGAGGTCGAGCCGAGGGCGACCCTGGCGCCGTCCAGCTGGTCCAGCGGGACCTGGGAGACGAGGACACAGGACATCACCGGGCCGTCGCAGCCCACCGCGATGTCGGGGAAGGCGACCAGTTCGTCGGCGTGCTTGAGGAACTCGACGAGGGTAATGGGGCCGATGTCGAGATCACCCCGCACCAGCTGCTCGCTGAGCTTCTCCGGAGTGTCCTTGGTCAGCTCGAAGTCGAGCAGCGTGCCGGTTCTCGCGAGCCCCCAGTAAAGGGGCAGGCAGTTCAGGAACTGGATGTGGCCGACGCGCGGCCTGGAGCGGCGGGCGTCGGGACGCCCCTCGGGAGACTCAGGAGAATTGTCCACATCAGGAGGCTAGCCCTGATGAGGTAGCGTGCAGGCTCCAGGGTCCCGGAGCGGTCTCGCAGAGCATCCCGATCCCTCCTGTCAACCCCTGTGACGCCAAGTGATACCGCTACGTCAGCCCATCCGGCGACCTCGTCAAACTCTCGGATGACGTGATCTTGCCCTCTGTTGCTTTCGGCTGCCCTCGTGGGTAGGCTCGTCCGCAAGTTGCAGTTTGGTTTCCCTTGCAGTACAGAGCCTGCGGAGCATGTGACCGCGGGCTCTCGTCTTTTTCAGATGAATGCAGTTGTTGACAAGTCTTTTTGTTTACACCTTGCAGGTTCTGGAGCAGGGCAACCCTTTGGGCCCAAGGAGGGCTTATGGCTACCGGAACCGTGAAGTGGTTCAACGCTGAAAAGGGCTTTGGTTTCATTGCCCAGGAAGGCGGCGGCCCGGACGTCTTCGTCCATTACTCCGCGATCAACGCGAGCGGTTTCCGCTCCCTCGAAGAGAACCAGGCGGTTACCTTCGACGTGACCCAGGGTCCGAAGGGCCCGCAGGCGGAGAACGTCACCCCCGCCTGATCCTTCGGCTGAGTCCTGGCTCCATGAGCCCGACACTCTGATCCGGAACCGACAGCAGTACCCAAGGAGCCCCGACACCGTCAGGTGAAGGGGCTCCTGCCTTTTATGGGTGTCGTGTCACGCGCTCAGTGCCGCCCGGGTGTCACGTGCTCAGTGCCGCCCGGGCCACCACCGCGTCCGCCGGGTCCCAGCCCTCGCCCGGTACGGAAGCGAGCAGCAGGCGGGTGTACGGATCTGACGGCTCGCGGTCGGTGGGGGCCCGGATCATCCTCGTCACCGACGAGCTCGCCGAGCGGTACCGCTCCCGGGTGGACGCGGTCCTCATCGCGCCGCACACGCCGACGGGCATAACGACGGAGGCGCTCACCGCACTCGTGGTCGCCGACGCGCTGCTGCTCGCGCTGACGGCGTTCGACGAGACGCGGGCGGTGGAGACGTCCCATCAACTGACGGCGCTGTGGGAGCAGTTGCTGAAGCCGAAGCGAAAGTAGCTATCAGAAAGCAGCCAACAGAAAGCAGCTTTCAGCCCGCATGGGCGGGCCTACTCCGCGTACATCTCCTCGATCTCCCGGGCGAACGACCTGGTGACCACCGCCCTGCGGAGCTTCATCGTCGGAGTGAGGTGTCCGGACGTCTCCGTGAAGTTGAGGGGCAGGACGGTGAAGCGGCGGATGGACTCGGCACGGGAGACGAGGCGGTTGGCGTCGTCCACCGCCCGCTGCAGGACGGCGAGAAGGTCGGGGTCGGCGACCAGCGTGGCGACCGGAACCTGGCTCCTGCCGGTCATACGGCACCAGTGGGCCATGCCCTCGCCCTCCAGGGTGACCAGCGCGGTGGCGTACGGGCGGTTGTCACCGACGACGACGCACTGGTCGATGAGGGGATGGGCGCGCAGCCAGTCCTCCAGCGGCGCGGGGGCGATGTTCTTGCCGCTGGTGGTGATCAGGATGTCCCTCTTGCGGCCGGTGATCGTGAGGTAGCCGTCGTCGTCCAGCTCGCCGATGTCGCCGGTGGCGAACCAGCCGTCCTGGTCGGCCGGGACCACCCCGCCCGCCTGCGGGTCCCAGTAGCCGCGGAACACCTGCTCCCCGCTCAGCAGGATCTCGCCGTCCTGGGCGATCCGGACGCGGGTGCCGGGCAGGGGCCAGCCGACCGTGCCGAGGCGGGGCCGGTGCGGGTAGGTGAGGGTCGCCGCGGCGGTGGACTCGGTGAGGCCGTAGCCCTCGTAGACCTGGATGCCGGCGCCGGCATAGAAGGAGGCGAGGCGGCGGCCGAGCGGGGAGCCGCCGCAGACCACCTGGCGGACCTTGCCGCCGAGGGCCGCGCGTATCCGGCGGTAGACGAGGGGGTCGTAGAGGGCGCGGGCCGCCTTGAGTTTCGCGCTCGGCCCTGAGCCCGTGCCGTGCTGCTGGGACTCCAGCGCCTCACCGTAACTGCGGGCCACCCGGCCGGCCCGGTCGAAGGAGGCGGCGCGGCCCATCTTCTCGGCGGTGGCGCGGCCGGTGTTGTAGACCTTCTCCAGCACGTACGGGATGGCCAGGAGGAAGGTCGGGCTGAAGCTCGCGAGGTCGGCCAGCAGTTCCTCCGTACGGATGCTCGGCGCATGACCCAGGCGCACCCGGGCGCGCATACAGGCGACGGAGACCATCCGGCCGAAGACGTGGGAGAGGGGGAGGTAGAGGAGCGTGGACGCCGGCTCCTTGAAGCTGGACTTGAAGACGGGGTGGAGCAGTTCGACGGCGTTGTCGACCTCGGCGAAGAAGTTGCCGTGGGTCAGCGCACAGCCCTTGGGGCGCCCCGTGGTGCCCGAGGTGTACATGATCGTCGCGAGCGAGTCGGGGCCGAGCACCCCCCGGCGTACGGCGACTTCCTGGTCCGGTACGTTCCGGCCCAGCTCGGCGAGGCGGTCCGTGTGCCCCTTCTCGAAGATCCACATGTGCTGGACGTCGGGCAGCCGGTCGCGTTCGGGGCCGAGCGCGGCGGCCTGCGACACGTGCTCGACGGCGATCGCCACCGCGCCCGAGTCCTGGAGGATCCAGCGCGTCTGGAAGACGGACGAGGTGGGGTAGACGGGGACGGTGACGAGACCGGCGGCCCACGCGGCGAAGTCCAGCAGCGTCCACTCGTACGTCGTACGCGCCATGATCGCGAGCCGGTCGCCCGGCATCAGGCCCTCCGCGATCAGCCCCTTGGCGACCGCGAGCACCTGGTCGGCGAACTCGGCCGCCGTCACGTCCGTCCAGCGGCCGTCCGGGCCCTTCCGGCTGAGCACCGCGTCGTCGGGGACCTGGTCGGCGTTGTCGAAGGGGATGTCCGCGAGCGAACCGTGCGTCACGGGCAGGATCAGCGGCGGCACCGAGACCTCTCGTACGACCCCGTCCAGTCGCCTGACCTCGGGTCCGGGGAGGGCAGGGCGGGGATGGGAAGAGGGATCGCGGGACACGGGCGGCTCCTTGCTCTCGTACTCCTCCCATTACGGCCCCGTGAAGTGGCAGGTTCACCCGGGAAACTGGGGGGCTTGTGTGCGGAAGAGTGAGAGGTTGGTGCGTGTTCGGACGGCTGTTCATCTTCTGCCCGCCGTCCCGCCGGAGTTGACCGGGCCCGGCTCGCCTCAGGGACGTTGCGCGTCAGCCGCGTCGCACGTCGGAGGCGTTGCGCGTCAGAGGCGTTGCCCGCGGGACCCATCTCGACCTGCTCCTCACCGTGACGTAGGCTTACCTCGGGTAACATTACTCCGGAGTAAGCCTGGCCCGTCCGCGGAGGAGGAGAGACGGCGAAGAGGAGAGTGACAGCGATGGACGACCTCACGACGGATGCCCTGTACAGCCACACCCTCACCGGTTCGCCGTCCCTGTGGCCGTCGCTCGCCCGGGGAGCGCTGCTCTCACCGTTCAAACGGCCTCGGGCGGGAGTCACCGCACCCCGCGCCCGGCTGGTCCTCCCCGGTGTCCGGATCGACCTGGGCAGGCTCGCCGCGTACGAGCGGGCCTGCGGATTCGGGGTGGGAGCGGATGAGCTGCCCCTGACCTATCCGCAGGTGCTCGGCTTCCCGGTGGCCATGCGGCTGATGAGCGAGCGGGCCTTCCCGCTGCCGCTGCTCGGGCTGGTGCACACGTCCATCGGGATCACGCAGCGCCGGGCGCTCACCGCCACCGGCACGTACGAACTCGCCGTGCACGTCGAGGACCTGGTGCCCCACAGACGCGGCACCGAGGCCGTCGTCGTGACCGAGGTGCGGTCGGCCGGGGATCTCGTGTGGGAGTCACGCAGTACGTATCTGGCACGCCACCGCACGATGCCGGAGAGCGCAGGGTCGGAGAACACGGGACCGGAGAGCGCAAGGCCGGAGAACGCAAGGCCAGAGAACACGGGGCCGGAGAGCACCGGCGAGCGGGCCGCGGCGGAGGAGCGCCGCCCGTTGCCCGTCCTCGCCGAGTGGCGTCTCGCGGAGGACGTCGGACGGCGGTACGGGGCCGCGTCCGGAGATCGCAATCCGATTCATCTGCACCCCCTCACCGCCCGGCTGTTCGGCTTCCCCCGGGCCATCGCGCACGGCATGTGGACCGTGGCGCGCTGCCTCGCCGAGCACGGGACGCCTCAAGCGGCCGTGTTGCAGGCGGAGTTCAAGGCACCGGTACTGCTGCCGGGGACGGTGTCGTACGGGGCGAAGGGCAGCCGTTTCGAACTGCGCGGGGCCGGTGGCCGGCTGCATCTGGCGGGAGACGTACTGCCGCTGCTCTGATCAGGGTCTCGCCGCCACCTCGGGGGCTTCCGACCACGGCCGCCCCTCCATCAGGTCGCCCAGGCCCGCCCAGGCGAAGTTCATCAGGGTCGCGGCGGCCTGCCGGGCGGAGACACCGGGGGTGGCGTTGGCCCAGGCGGCGAGGGACTCGGCGGCGCCGACGAGGGCTTCCGCGAGGCCCGCGACCTCACGCTCCGGCAGCGACGGGTCCCGGTGGGCCTCCCGCGCCGCGACCACGATCAGCTGGGTGACGAACGCCACGATCTCCTCGCGCATCGAGGTGATCTCGGCGGCGAAGGGCTCCCCGTGCGTACGGGCCTGGAGGTGCAACACCGCCCAGCCGTCCGGGTTCTGCGCGGTGTGGGTGAAGAACGCCCCCAGCCCTTCCCAGAGTTGGCGGTCGGCGGGCTGCTCCGGCCGGACTCCGGCGCGTACGGCCGCGGTCAGGGCGGCCGCCTCACGCCGGATGCACGCGGTGAAGAGGTCTTCCTTGGAGTTCAGGTACAGGTAGACCAACGGCTTGGACACGCCCGCCAGATCGGCGATCTCGTCCATCGACGCGGCCCGGTAGCCCCGCTGCCCGAAGGTCCGTACGGCGGCGTCCAGCATCTGCTGCTCGCGCACGGCACGGGGCATCCGCTTGCTCTTCACTGCACCCATACAGGAAAGAGTATGTTCTGCCGACGGCTGCACCGGGCCGAGGTGCGGCTCGCAGTACGTCTCGCGATACGGCCGACTTCGCCTTCAGGGGGGGGACGGCCTAGGCCTGCGACACCTCGCCCTGGTGGGCCCTCGCCGTCTCGCCCTGGGTCCTCGGCGCATCGTCGACCTCCGTGTCCTCCTGGTTGCGGTTGGCCTCCAGGTTGGACTTGACGCGGTCGACGCGCTCGACGATCTGCACCGAGGCGCGGTCGCGCTCCTTGCGGAGGACGACGAAGCTGATGGGCGCCGAGATCAGCAGGGCGAGCATGACGACCCACATACCGTTCGAGTCGCCGAGGCCGCGCGGAGCGACACCGGAGTAGACGAGGCCCCAGACGACCACGAGGCAGCCCGCGAAGATCCCTAGGCGCATCAGTGTGTAGCGGAGCATCTCAATCCACTCTTCCCGTTCCGAACTTCTCCGAACTTCCCAAAGTCACCGTCCAGTCAAGCACGGGGGTGCCGCGATCTTGTAGGGGGGTGCGGCCGGCGCCTTCAGTCGAGGCGGCCCAGCGGCAGCAGCATCGTGATGTCGTCCCGGTCCTCGCCCTGCGGCACCCTGATCGCGTCCGGTACGCGGCCGACCTCCTTGTAGCCGCACGAGGCGTAGAAGCGTTCGAGGCCCTCGCCGCCGCGGCAGGTGAGCCGTATCGCCTCGATGCCCTCGAAGTCGTGGGCGGCGTCGGCGGCGGCCGCGAGGAGCTCGCGGCCGTAGCCTCTGCCCTGATGCCTGGGGTGCACCATCACCGTGTAGAGCCACAGCCAGTGCGTCATCAGCCGGTGGGTGTTGAGGGTGAGGAAGGCGGCCGCCGCGACGGATCCGTCCTCGTCGCGGCCGACCAGGAGCCGTGTACGCCCCTCGGCCATCGCGACGAAGTGTTTTACGAGTTCCGGTCGTATCGTCTCGCGCGAGACGGGGGGTACGAAGCCGACGGAGCCGCCCGCGTTGGAGACGTCGGCCCAGAGGTCGACGAGGCCGTGCCGCAGGGCGAAGTCCACGGAGGGGTCGAGCTCGAACGTAATGGACATAAGGCGAGAGTACCTATTACCTCCGGCGAGGCTGAATCTGCAAGCCGATAGACGAGCCGATATGCAAGCTGACAGGCAAGCCGATACGGGGGCCCCGACGGGCGGCCCCCGGAGGCTCAGACCCGCATCGGTTGCGGGGTCTCCCGGCGGCCCGCCGCCGGACCCTCGTACTCGCGGATGATCTCGTACCGGGTGTTCCGCTCGACCGGTTGGAACCCGGCGTCGCGGATCAGGTCGAGCAGGTCCTCACGGGTCAGCTTGTTCGGTGTGCCGTAGTTGTCGGCGTCGTGGGTGATCTTGTACTCGACGACCGAGCCGTCCATGTCGTCGGCGCCGTGCTGCAGCGCCAGCTGGGCGGTCTGGACGCCGTGCATGACCCAGAAGACCTTGACGTGCGGCACGTTGTCGAAGAGCAGCCGGGAGACCGCGAAGGTCTTCAGGGCCTCCGCGCCGGTCGCCATCTGCGTACGCGCCTGGAGGCGGTTGCGGACCTTGCCGTCCTTCATGTCCACGAAGTCGTGCTGGTAGCGCAGCGGGATGAAGACCTGGAAGCCGCCGGTCTCGTCCTGCAGCTCACGCAGGCGCAGGACGTGGTCGACCCGGTGGCGGGGCTCCTCGATGTGGCCGTACAGCATCGTGCACGGGGTCTTCAGACCCTTCTCGTGCGCGAGGCGGTGGATGCGCGACCAGTCCTCCCAGTGGGTGCGGTGGTCGACGATGTGCTGCCGGATCTCCCAGTCGAAGATCTCCGCGCCGCCGCCCGTCAGGGACTCAAGACCCGCGTCGATCAGCTCGTCGAGGATCTCGGAGGCGCTGAGCCCGGAGATCGTCTCGAAGTGGTGGATCTCCGTGGCCGTGAAGGCCTTCAGGGAGACGTCCGGGAGGGCCTTCTTCAGCTCGCTCAGCGACCGCGGGTAGTACCGCCACGGCAGGTTCGGGTGCAGGCCGTTGACGATGTGCAGCTCGGTGAGGTTCTCGCCCTCCATCGCCTTGGCGAGCTTGACCGCCTCCTCGATGCGCATCGTGTACGCGTCCTTCTCGCCCGGCTTGCGCTGAAACGAGCAGTAGGCGCATGACGCGGTGCACACGTTCGTCATGTTGAGGTGGCGGTTGATGTTGAAGTGGACGACGTCACCGTTCTTACGGGTACGCACCTCGTGGGCGAGCCCGCCCAGCCAGGCCAGGTCGTCCGACTCGTAGAGCGCGACGCCGTCCTCGCGGGTCAGCCGCTCACCGGCCCGGACCTTGTCCTCCAGCTCGCGCTTGAGCCCGACGTCCATGCGTGTACCTCTCCCTGTGACCTGCTTGACCTGCGAACTGCGTGACCCGCGGACCGCGTCACCCGCGACGTGCGACAGGCCCCGTCAACCGTACTCTCCCGACTCTCCCGCCCTGTTACTCCTCTACTCCCCTACTCCCCTCACTCCTCCTCGGGCAGCTCGCCCACCCGGTTCTCCCACTTCGTGGAGAGCACGATGGTGGTGCGGGTCCGGGAGACGCCCTTGGTCCCCGACAGCCGCCGGATGGTCCGCTCCAGACCGTCCACGTCGGACGCCCGCACCTTGAGCATGTAGGAGTCGTCACCGGCGATGAACCAGCAGTCCTCGATCTCGTGCAGGTCCTTCATCCGGATCGCCACGTCCTCGTGGTCGGCGGCGTCGGAGAGCGAGATGCCGATGAGGGCGATGACGCCGAGGCCGAGCGAGGCCGAGTCGACCGTCGCCCGGTAGCCGGTGATGACACCGGCGGCCTCCAGGCGGTTGATGCGGTCGGTGACGCTGGGCCCCGACAGTCCGACGAGGCGTCCCAGCTCCGCGTAGGAGGCCCGGCCGTTCTCCCGGAGAGCCTGGATGAGCTGCCTGTCCACCGCGTCCATGCGATCGATAGCCTTCCGCTGAAGAAATCCTGAGGTGATGTGCAGGGTTGGTACTGCCGCGTTGCTGTCGTGCGCTGTGCTCAGGTGGTGCTCACGTGGTGCGGGTGGTGCGGGAACCGCCGCCGAGTTCGCCTTCCCAGCGGCGGTAGAGCGTGTGCCCGACGCCCGCCGCGTCCAGCACCCGCCCGGCGACGAAGTCGACCAGGTCCTGGATGTGCGTGGCCCCCGCGTAAAACGCCGGGGAGGCCGGAAGTACGGTCGCGCCCGCGTCGTCGAGCGTCACCAGGTGCCGCAGGGTCTGCCCGTTCAGCGGGGTCTCGCGGACGGCGACCACCAGCCCCCGCCTCTCCTTGAGCGTGACGCTCGCCGCACGCTGCAGCAGGTCCTTCGAGAGGCCGAGCGCGACTCCGGCGACACAGGCGGTGGAGGCCGGCACGATGAGCATGCCCTTGGACGGGTACGAACCGGAGGACGGCCCCGCCGCCAGGTCCCCCGCACTCCAGTGGCGTACGTCGTCGAGACGTCCCTCGATGTCCACGGCGAAGGTGCCGGGCTTGCCGTCGGCCCCCCGGGCCAGCCACTCCCGCAGGTCGTGCTGCCAGTGGGCGTCCCGGAAGCTGACCCCGGTCTCGTCGAGCAGGGTGAGCCGCGAAGCACGCGAGACGATGAGGTCGACGCTCTCACCGGCCGCGAGGAGGGCACGCAGCACGGCAGCGGCATACGGCGTTCCGGACGCGCCGGACACCCCCACGATCCAAGGCCGCCGCTGTGTTTCTCCTGCGTTCACACCTTGAGCCTACCGGCGCGACGGCACCGAATCAGGACCGGTGGCACGCCTTCGGGTCCACGGGCAGACCCGGCATGGGCTCCTTCGTCTCCCCCGGCGCCCCGGCCCTCATCAAGAAAGCCCGCGCCGACGAGGTCGACGCGGGCTGAACCGCAGCGGGCGGTCGGCCGGACAGGGCCTGGACCTGGCCTAGACCGTCAGCCCCCGCACCAACAGGTCCAGCAGCGCGCACACGAACAACGCGATGCCGATGAAACCGTTGACCTGGAAGAACGCCCGGTTCAGGCGGGACAGGTCGTTCGGGCGGACGATCGAATGCTCGTACAGGAACGCGCCCGCGACGATCAGCAGGCCGAGCCAGAGGAAAACGCCCGCGTCCGTGGCCAGTGCGAACCAGACGAAGAGGGCGGTCGTGACCGCGTGGCAGCCGCGGGCGCCCCAGACGGCGGCCTGAATGCCGAAGCGGGCCGGCACCGACTTCACGCCGACCTCGCGGTCCGTCTTCACGTCCTGGCAGGCGTAGATCAGGTCGAAGCCGCCGATCCAGACGCCGACGGCCAACCCCAGAATCACCGCGTCCCAGGACCACTCACCGGTGATCGCCAGCCAGCCGCCGATCGGGCCCATCGCCTGGGCGAGACCGAGGATGGCCTGCGGGAAGTTCGTGAACCGCTTGCCGTACGGGTAGACCACCATCGGAATCACCGCGATGGGGGCCAGGGCCAGACAGAGCGGGTTGAGCAGGGCCGCGGCGCCGAGGAAGAAGACCAGGGCCACCAGCGCGCCCGTCCAGGCGTGCTTCACCGACATGGCGCCGGTGACCAGCTCGCGGTGGGCGGTACGGGGATTGCGGGCGTCGATCTCCCTGTCGATGATCCGGTTCGCGGCCATGGCGAAGGTGCGGAGACCGACCATCGCGATCGTCACCAGGAGCAGCCGTCCCCACTGGATGTCACCGCCCGTCAGGAACATGGCCGTCAGCGCCGCGGTGTACGCGAACGGCAGCGCGAAGACGGAGTGCTCGATCATGACGAGGCGCAGGAACGCCTTGGTGCGCCCGGACTGCGGGATCGCGGCTGATGCGCTGCTCACGAGAGTCCGTACTCCTTCCAGCGGCGGTCGACCTTCGCCGCCGTATCCGGGTCCGAGAGGACCATCTCGGGCCAGCCGCCGTCCCGGGTGTAGCCCTCCTCGGGCCACTTCCTCGTGGCGTCGATGCCCGCCTTGCCGCCCCAGAACTGCTGGTACGAGGCGTGGTCGAGGTGGTCGACCGGCCCCTCGACGAGGCTCAGGTCCCGCGCGTAGTCCGTGTTGCCCAGCGCACGCCACGCGACCTCGTGCAGGTCGTGGACGTCGCAGTCCGCGTCGACGACGACGATCAGCTTGGTCAGGGACATCATGTGGGCGCCCCAGACGGCGTGCATCACCTTCTGGGCGTGCTTCGGATACTTCTTGTCGATCGCGACGATCGCGCAGTTGTGGAAGCCGCCCGCCTCGGGGAGGTGGTAGTCCACGATGTCCGGCACGATGATCTTGAGGAGGGGCAGGAAGAACCTCTCCGTCGCGCGGCCCAGCGGGCCGTCCTCCGTCGGCGGGCGGCCGACCACGATCGACTGGAGCAGCGGGCGCTTGCGCATCGTGACGCAGTCGATGGTGAGCGCGGGGAAGGGCTCCTGCGGCGTGTAGAAGCCGGTGTGGTCGCCGAAGGGACCTTCCGGAAGCATCTCGCCCGGCTCCAGCCAGCCCTCGATGACGACCTCGGCCTGCGCCGGCACCTGGAGCGGCACCGTCTTGCAGTCGACCATCTCGATCCGCTTGCCCTGCAGGAATCCGGCGAACAGGTACTCGTCGATGTCGCCGGGCAGGGGCGCGGTGGAGGCGTACGTCACGGCCGGCGGGCAGCCGAAGGCGATCGCGACCGGTAGCCGCTCACCCCGGCGCGCCGCCACCTGGTAGTGGTTGCGGCTGTCCTTGTGGATCTGCCAGTGCATGCCGATGGTGCGCTTGTCGTGGCGCTGGAGGCGGTAGAGCCCGAGGTTGCGGATGCCGGACTCGGGGTCCTTGGTGTGGGTGAGCCCGAGGTTGAAGAAGGACCCGCCGTCCTGCGGCCAGGTGAAGAGCGCGGGCAGGGCGTCGAGGTCGACGTCGTCGCCCTGGAGCACGACCTCCTGGACCGGCGCGTTGTCGGACTTCACCTTCTTCGGCGGTACGTGCGTCATGGCGCCGAGCTTCCCGAACGCCTCGCGCACACCCATGAAGCCCTGCGGCAGCTCGGGCTTCAGCAGCCCGCCGATCTTCTCGCTGATCTCGTCGTACGACTTCAGGCCGAGCGATTTGAGGAGGCGTCGGTCCGTCCCGAAGACGTTCATCGCGAGCGGCATCGCCGATCCGCGCACGTTCTCGAAGAGCAGCGCGGGGCCGCCCGCCTTGTGTACGCGGTCGACGATCTCCCCGACCTCAAGGTACGGGTCCACCTCGGCCTTGATGCGCTGGAGGTCGCCCTCGCGCTCCAGCGCCCGGAGCAGGGAGCGAAGATCGTCGTAAGCCATGCGTTCCAGTATCGGCTACTCGCTACCCTGGCTCTGTAACGGGGGCCGGTCGGCCGACTCCGAGGCTCTGTAACGGGGGCCGGTCTGCCGGCTCCGATCTCGCACGCTTCTCCACAAGCAAGGGGACCACCGCATGCTTCGGGTGCTGATGATTCTGGTGCCGCTGGCACTCAGCATCTACGCCTTCATCGACTGCATCACCACCGATGAGAAGGACGTCCGCTACATCCCGAAGCCCCTCTGGGCGATTCTCGTGCTGCTCTTCCCGCTCGTCGGCTCCATCTCCTGGCTGATCGTCGGCCGCGTCCGCACCCCACGCGACGGTTTTTCGGGCCGCCGGGGCGGCTGGGTCGCGCCGGACGACAACCCCGACTTCCTCAAGTCCCTCAAGGACGACGGCAAGGACGGCGGCAAGAACGACAGCAAGGACGGCAGGAGGGATGACGGCAACGGCGACACCGGTGGAGAGGGCCCCGAGGACACCGCCCCGCCGAAGCCCTGACGGGCGGGCGGACCGCGTCTCACGTCGCTCCGGCGTTCAGTTCCCCGTACCCGCACCCGTACCCGCACCCGTGCTCGTACCCGTACTCGTCCCCGCATTCGCACCCGCGGCCAGTCGGTAGAACGCCTGGGTGGTGCGTGGGTGGGCCATCTCGTCCAGCAGGTGCCGCCACTCGAGGTCGTCGGCGGCCGTGGAGTGTGCGTGGTCCCAGGCGGCGAGCAGCGGGGCGAGTTCGCTCTCGGGGGCCGCGACGACGGCGGCGGTGCCTGCCGGGGAGATGCTGGGAGTGGTGGCGATGCTCATGACGGTTTCCTTCCGGGTGGAGAGCTGCTCCTGACCCTCTCGGAGCGTCTGGTGCAACCATCTCGCCGCCCGGCCTCCGCCACCATGAAGCGGCCTACCAGACCTGTGGTGCGGCTAGCCCCACCACGCCCCTTCCGGAACGGCTCCTTCCTTCCGGAACGGCTCCTTCGGCCGGTCGGCGACTACCCGCCGCCTGCGGACGGGGGACCACCGGCCGTGTCCCCGCCCGCGGAGGGCTGCATGGGCTCGTTTGTCGATGTCGGTTCCGGTGTCGGGTGTGTGGATGGTGCCGTGTCGGCCGTCGGGGTGGACGGCACGCCGGCGCCGGCCGAGGGCGGGCCGGTCGCCGTACCGGGACTTACGGTCGGGGGCGTCTCGGTGGCCTGCGGGGTGGCGGGCCCGGGTGACAGCGACGACGGCGGGGTGGGCGACGGCGAAGGACTGCTCGCGGGCGGCGGAGCGAGGGGGACCGACGGGGACGTAGGGCGGTCGGGGGCCGACAGGCGGACCGGCAGCGCCACGAGAGCGGTGACGGCACACAGCGCCCCGGCTCCGGCCGCGGCGCGGAGCAGCCGACGGCGGGCCGCACCGCGCCGGATCGTCTCGTACCGGCCCTGCGGCGGGCCGAGGTAGTCGGAGGTGGGCCGCAGGATGACGGCGAGGGGGTCGTCGGGTTCGAAGTCCGGGCCGTCGTCAGAGTGTGTGATCAACGCTTCTCCTCAGATGGGCGCGGAGCAGTTCGCGGGCCGCGTGAAGATCGGCCTTGATGGTCCCTTCCTTGCGCCCTGTCAGCACGGACACCTCCCGGATCGGCATGTCAGCGTAGTAGTGCAACAGGATCGGGACGCGCAGTCGTTCGGGCAGCGACTGCACGAGCAGGCGTACCGACGGGTCGGCCTGTTCGGTCCCCGGGCGGACGGCGGCCTCGGCCGTCGCCCGGCGCACCGCTTTGCGTTCACGCTCCAGCTTGCGCCAGTGGTCCCGGACGAGGTTGGCCGCGGTGACGTAGAGGAAGCCGCGGGGCTCCGCCACGGAGGTCCAGCGGGCCCACAGCCGGGTGAACGCCTCCGAGGCGATCTCGTGAGCCGTCCCGTCGTCGTCGACCAGGCGGCGGCACCAGCCGGCGAGGCGCGGGTAGACGGCGGCGAACAGCTCGGACGCTGCCTCCTCGCGGGACCGTTTCAACGCTCTCCAGGTCGGGACGACACTCTTGGAACCCTTGGAACCCTTGGAACCCTTGGAACCCTTGGAACTCGTAAGGCTCGTGGGACTTTCAGGTCTCATGGGCCTCGTGGGTCTCATAGGAGTCGTAGGACTCGTAGGACTCGTGAACAAGGACCCCGGGCCGTCGGCGTACGGTTCCACCGGCCCGGAATCCGCAGCTCCGGTCAGGGGCTTCCCTCGCTCAACGTCGCGAAGACGATCACGCTGTCGCGGTACCCGTCGCCGCTGCGAGGGCCACCGCACGTGATGAGCCGCAGCTCGGGGCGGCCCACGTCCCCGTAGACGTCGTCCGTCGGGAACTCCGCCTGCGCGACCGTCCGTACCTCGCTGACGGCGAACTCCGCCTCCGTGCCGTTCTCCAGGCGCGTCACGATCCGGTCGCCCCGCCGCAACCGCGCGAGCTGACGGAAGACGCCGTCCCCGTACTTGCCGACCGTGACATGGCCGAGGATCACCGAAGGGCCCACCTGGCCGGGCGTCGGCGAGTGCTGGTACCAGCCCGCCCGGTCGTCGGCCTCGATCGGCGGCACCTGCACGCTGCCGTCCGTGGCCAGCCCCAGCCGCATGACCGAGGTGTCGACCTGGATGGCCGGAACGCGCAGCCCGACGGGTACCGAACGTCCGAGGGCGTGCACCGCCTTCCCGGAATCCCGCGAGTCCCTCCCGGAGGAACCCGAGGGCGATGGCGTACTTTCACCGGGGGCGGTACCCGCCCCGTCGGACTTGCCACCTCCGCCCCCGCCGCCACAGCCCACGAGCAGCGTGGCCATCGCCGCGGTGACGAAGGCGCGCCTGGAGGGCAGGGTCATGCCCCGGTCGCCCGTCGGCGCCGTACGACATAGAAGGCCGCGCCGCCCAGCGCGAACGCCGCGGCGGCGCTTCCGCCGATCAGGCCGCCCTCGCCACCGGACTCCGTCGACGTCTCACCGGTGTCGGGCGCTCCGCTCGGTACGACGGAGACCTCGTCCTGGGACGGCGCCTTGGTGGGTGCGGCGCTCGGCTCGGTGCTCGGCGGCTCGGACGACGCCGGGGTGGGAGTCTGGCCCCCGTCCGGTGCGGTGCTCGGAGCCTCGGTGGCGGAGCCGGGGCTCGGGGACGTCCCGTCGGCGAACGCGGGCACCGTGCTCGCGAGCACGGCGGTGCACGCAAGTGCGACGGCGCTGAGGACAGTTCGGCGCATGAAGAGCTCTCTCTCATCGGTCCGCCCGCACAAGGAAACGGCGGGCGGCTGCGGTACAGATCGAGAGGAGAGACGAAGCGGCGGCACGGTGCGTTGTAAAGAACTGGCAAAGTCCCCGGAATCCTCGGAACGTACCGTGACCGCGGGGAGGGGCAGGCCCCCGCGGCCGAGTGAGCCCGGAAGAGATCGGGCACAACGCCGGGAGACCTCACATCGCCGGGGGACCTGGCGCGACGGAAGGTGGCGCAGCCTGATGAGAGCCGACGAACTCGTACCACTGGGCCGCACGGAACTGCGGGTCAGCCGCCTCGGGCTGGGACTCGCCTCCCTCGGCGGGCTGTTCGAACCGGTGCCGCGGGAGGAGGCGGCCGCCATCCTCGACATCGCCTGGGACCTGGGCGTACGGCTGTACGACACGGCACCCGTGTACGGCTACGGGCGCTCGGAGAGCCGTACCGGAGCCGCTCTCGCAGTACGGCCGCGTGACGCGTTCGTACTGTGCACCAAGGTGGGGCGGATCATCGAACCGGGAGGCCCCGACATCCAGCCGATCTGGGCGGATCCCCCGGCGGGCGTCGGGCCGCGGCTCGACTACTCGTACGCCGGAGTGCTGCGCTCGGTCGAGGAGAGCCTGGAGCGGCTGGGGCTCGACCGGGTCGACGTCCTCCATGTGCACGACCCCGACGAGGATTTCGGCACCGCGGTCACTGAGGCGTATCGCGCACTGGCCGAACTGCGGACCGCGGGTGTCGTCGGCGCCGTCTCGATCGGCGTCAACCACGCGCCTGTGGCGGCCCGTTTCCTGCGGGAGGCCGCGTCGCCCGGCCCGGACTGCGTCCTGCTGGCCGGACGTTACAACCTCGTCGACCGGTCAGGGCTGGACGAGTTGCTGCCTCTGTGCGCCGAACGAGGGGTCGCTGTCATGGCCGCCGGTGTGTACCAGTCCGGTCTGCTGGCCGACCCCCGTCCCGGGGCGCCGCACGGGTACGCCTCGGTGCCGACCGAACTGGCCGCGCGCATCGCGGCGTTGCGGGAGGTGTGCGCGGACTTCGACGTCCCGCCGCTCGCGGCCGCCATGCAGTTCCCGCTCGGGCACCCCGCCGTCACAAGCGTGGTCGTCGGCGCCCGCTCGGCGGACGAGGTGGCCCAGAACGTGGCGCTCTTCGACCACCCTGTTCCGGCGGACTTCTGGACCGCCCTGAAGACGACGGGCCTGCTCCCCGAAGAGACACCAACGCCCACCGGTTTACGCGGTTGACGCCGGCCAACCCGCGCGATTGCCTTCTGCGATGACTGATCTCCGTATCGAGCGGGTCGGCGCCGACGGCTCTTTGTCCGAGTCCGAGTCCCTCCTGAGGGACTGGCAGCACGTCCACAACGTGATCGTCCCGCCGGCCGCCCTGTCCCTCGACGAGGTCCGGGAACGGGCCGGGCGGTATCACCTGGACGTGGCGTACCTCGATGACGTGCTGGTGGGCTGCACGACGGTACGGCCGCCGCAGGACGAGGAGGCGACGGCCACCGTGATCGCCCGCGTACTCCCCGGCCACCGCCGCCGGGGGTTCGGCGAGCAGTTGCACGTACGAGGGTTGGCGCTCGCTCGCCGGCTCGGCGCCCGGACGATCGAGACGGTCGTGCTGGCCGCCAACTCCGAGGGGCTGCGCTTCGCGCGGGCACACGGGTACGTCGAGTGCGACCGTTACGTGCTGCCTGGCGAGAGCGAACTCTGGATCGATCTGCGGCTGGCCGGGGAGTGACCGGCGGGCGGCCATATAGGACAGGTTCTGGCCTGGTCGACCCCTACCGTCCCTACCGTCAGGAACTGATGCACCGCTGTCCGACCTCCAGGAGAACCCGATGAGTTACGTCACCCGCAATCAGCCGGACGGTACGCCCACGTGGATCGACCTCCGTGTGCCCGACCTGGACCGCGCGCTCGCGTTCTACGGCGCGCTCTTCGGATGGGAGTACGACTCGAAAGCGGCGGGCGGCTCGGGAGCGGCCGGCGGCCGGGACCTCGGCACGGTGTGTCTGCTGCACGGCAAGCCCGTCGCGGCCATCACGCAGGCCCCCACGACGGGCTCCGGCTCCGGCTGGACCATGTACTTCGCCACTGCGGACTGCGACGGCGCCGCCCGCCGCGTCACGAAGGCCGGCGGTTCGCTGATCGAGCCTCCGACGGACATCGGGGGCCTGGTCGGGGACCTGGGCCGCGCGGCCGTCGCCGTAGACCCGGTCGGGGCCCGCTTCGGGCTCTGGGAAGGGCGGGCCCACCTCGGCTGCGAGATCGTGAACGAGCCCGACTCGCTGGTCCGCAATGACCTGGTCACCCCTGACCCCGGGCCCGCCCGGGACTTCTACACCGCCGTGTTCGCCTACACCCTCGACCTCAACGAGACGCTCCCGGACCTCGACTTCACCTTCCTGCGGCGCAGGGACGGCCACGAGATCGGCGGGATCTTCGGCTTCCCGGCCGCCCCGTCGTCGGCCTGGGCGACCACCTTCGAGGTGGCCGACACCGACGCGGTCGTCCACCGCGCCGTCGCGGCGGGCGGCACGGCCGACGCCCCGGAGGACACCCCCTACGGCCGCAGCGCCACCGTCACCGACCCCTTCGGCGTGGAGTTCTCGGTCATCGCGAGGCCCTGAGTGTCTGCGGGCGGTCCGCCCAGGGGTAGCCGTGCGCGGTGAAGGCGTCGGCGAGACCGCTCCAGGGCAGGCCAGACTTCTCCCGGGCCAGCTCCTCGCCGTCAGCGCCGAGCAGTACGAGCTGCTTGTCGTCCCGGTGCACGAGTGTGATGTCGGCACGGGTGAACTCCTGCTCCGCGTCCTTCACGGCGAGGACCACCCGGCTGCCGGAGATACGGACCATCAGTGATTCGTGCACCGCGCCGAACCCGATCAGCACGCCCAGCAGCAGCCCCACGGCCACCGCACCGATGGACATGCCGGGCTCGGGGACCGAGTTCAGCAGCCGGGCCGGTCCCTTCAACGGCGCCCAGCGCAGCTTCGGCAGCCACTCCGCGAAGAACGTGACCAGCCAGCTGACCGCGCCTGTGCCCACCACGCAGATGAGCATGATCGCCCAGGCCTGTTCCGCAAGCACGGTGGGCTCGTCCGCCCGGCCATCCGTCTGCCGCTCGGGCCTTTTCTGCATGTCCACGTTTCCGCTCCCCCGTACGGCACCGATGGTGTGACCACCGCTCGTTCCCAGTGTGCGGAGAAAGGCGCGTCCGGTCGTCGGCCGATGGTCTACGTGCCCACGACTTTGGTCGCGCACCCGGTACGTTCCGCACGTTGTCCGGACGTTCTCCAGGAGGAGAGTGGAACCATGAGCGACGACTTGGAGCGCCTCGACCCGACACGGGCCCGCGCATGGCTCGCGACCGCCGTCGAGGAGGCCAGGGCCGGTCTCGCGGAGGGCGGCATCCCCATCGGCGCCGCGCTGTACGCGGCGGACGGCACCCTGCTCGGCCGGGGCCACAACCGCCGCGTCCAGGACGGCGACCCGTCCGCGCACGCCGAGACGGCCGCCTTCCGGAACGCGGGACGGCAGGGCTCGTACCGCGGTACGACGATGGTGACCACACTCTCGCCGTGCTGGTACTGCAGCGGTCTGGTGCGGCAGTTCGGGATCTCCCGGGTCGTCGTCGGGGAGGCCGAGACCTTCCGCGGCGGGCACGACTGGCTGGCGGAGCACGGCGTGGAGATCGTGCTCCTCGACGACGCCGAGTGCGTCTCCGTGATGCACACCTTCGTCAAGAACAACCCGGCACTGTGGAACGAGGACATCGGTGAATGACGCCGTCAGCCCCAGCAGCTCCCGTATCCCGGCAGGCAGCCCCCGTGTTCCCACCGTCGACCTGCGGCCATGGCTCTCCGGCGACCCCGATGCCCGCGCCCGGATCGCCCGCACGGTCGATGGGGCGCTCCGGAGTGCCGGATTCCTGCTGGTGACCGGTCACGGCGTCGGCCCGGCCCTGCGCGTACGCGTCCGCGAGGCGGCCCGCGCCTTCTTCGTGCTGCCCGCCGAGGCCAAGGAGCCGTACGCGGTGAAGGTCGGCGGCCGTGGCTGGCTCGGTCCGGGCGCCGAGGCCAACGGCCACTCGGAGGGCACGCGGACCCCGCCCGACCTGAAGGAGTCGCTGACCTTCGCGACGCACGAGCCCTTCGACGACCCGCGGACCAACGCGGAGTGGTACGCGCCGAACGTCTGGCCGGCGCAGGCTCCCGGGCTCCAGGCCCTGTGCGAGGAGTACCTGGCGCGGATGGGCGAGCTGGAGAACCATCTCCTCGCCCTGCTCGGCGAGGCGCTGGGTCTGGAACCTGACTTCTTCACCCGGCACATGGACCACCCGACGTACGGCTTCAACATCAACTGGTACCCGGGCACGGAGGTCGTCGGCGAGCCCGAGGAGGGCCAGTTCCGTATCGGCCCCCACACCGACTTCGGCACGGTCACCATCCTCGACCGGCAGGCCGGAAAGGGCGGGCTGCAGGTCTACACGGACGAGGGCGGCTGGGAGGACGCGCCCTTCGACCCGGCGGCATTCACCATCAACATCGGTGACCTGATGGCCCGTTGGACCGGCGACCGTTGGCGTTCGGGCCGCCACCGCGTACTGCCCCCGCCGGCCGACGAGCCCACCGAGGAGCTGATGTCCCTCGTCTACTTCGGCGAGTGCACTCCGGGGACCCGGGTCGAGTCGGTCCCGGTTCCGGTGGGACGGGTCGCGTACGAGCCCGTCGACTCCCATGTGTACCTGCGGGGAAAGCTGGACTCGATCACGGTGAACTGAGACCGCTGGGGCGTGCGGGCCTGAGAGCCGGGCGCGGGGGCAAGGGTGGGCGCCCCCGGACGCGCCGTTCGGCGGTCGGACTCCGGCGGCGGCACCGACATTCCCGGAAGCCGACGGACACCATACGATCCACTCCGAAGCAACGCCCCCTGGCCGCCCCATGGTTGATACACCTCACCTCAACACGAGAACCGGACCCAAGGGCCCCAGGGGGAGATGCGGTGCGCAGGAGGCTGCACGGCCGAGGGGCGTTGTTCGACACGGAGCCGCCCGGCCTCGCGCCACGGCTCGTCGGCCTGCGCCCGTTCCAGCACGCGCCCAGTCCGTACGAGCACCCGAGGGACGTTCCCTTCGTGGTGTTCACCGGCGCCCGCGGGCTCGGCAAGAGTGTGCTGCTGGAGGAGCTGCGGGCCGCGTACGAGGGGCATACGCCCATCGCGCTGATCGACTGCGAGACGGAGCAGTTCGCGCAGCCTCCCGCCCGACGGCCGCGCGAGGTCTGGTCGCCCGTGTCCCAGGCACTGGTGACGATCGCCGAGCAGCTCGCGGAGCCGGTGGCCGACGCGGGACGGATACCGTTCCCGCGGCTCGCGACGGGGCTGCTGGCCGTGGCGGCGGGCGGCTGGAACGACCGGGACGCACCTCGCATCCGCCAGGAGGCCGAACGCATCCTGCTGCTGAACGACACGGGCTCGTGGGCCGGCGGACTCGCGGGCCGCTGGGTCGGCCGGGTGTCGGCCAGGCTGACCGACACCCTGACCGGCTCATTGTCCGGGCCACCACCCGGCTCGTTGTCCGGGTCACCGTCCGGCACGTTGTCCGGTGCGCTGTCCGGCTCGTTGTCCGGCAAGGGCCCCGTGGTCGAGCCGGTCATCGAGGCCGCCCTGGAAGCCTTCTCCGAAGGGGTCTCGCCCACGCACCGCCGACTGCGGAAGGCTGCCACCTGGTACCGCGACCACCCGAACGCCGACGGCAACCCCAAGCTCGGACTCCTCCTGCTCTCGGGACACATCAGGGCGGGCGGCGACTCCCGCGTCCACGCCGAGGGCCATCTCGTACGGGCTCTGCTGGCCGACCTCGACGACGCGTACGGCGGCTCGCTGCCGCGCGGGCACCGGCCCGGCCGTCCGGTGGTCCTCATCGACAACGCGCAGAGCCCGGCGGGCGTCGGGCTGATCGCAGCGGTCCTGCGGGACCGGGCCGACGGCATCGCCGACCGGGTGGCGTTCTTCGCCGGGCTGCGCGGGCACGGTCATCCGGCCCTGCGCAACGCGGCCCGCAGCACCCTGCCCGAGCTGGCCCGCACGAGCGGCTGGAAGCCCGGCGGCACGCCCTCGTCCCGGGCGCTGCTCGTGCCGCTGTCACCGCTGTCCCCCGACGACACCCCACGCGTCGTAGAGGCGGCCTGCCGGGGTCTGGCCGTACCGTCCCGGCTCCCGCGCGCCGCCCACCGGCTGACCGGCGGCAGCCCGCTCGGCACGGCGCTGCTCGCCGAGTCCGCCCGGCAGAACCTGCCCCGGGGCGCCGTCACCCCCGGCGAACTGCTCACTGCGGACCTTGTCACGCACGAGCAGCACAACGGCCGCCCCGCCTACCGCGAACTCCTCGACCGCCTGGTGCCAAACGGCCGCCGGGACGGGTTGTCGCTGCGGGACGAGTTGTCGCTGCTGGCCGTGGCGCACGACCACGAGTCGGCGTGCGCGCTGGCCACGGCCCGGCTCCCCGGCGACTTCGGCGCGGCGGGGGTCCTCGCCCTGGAGGCACGGCTCGCCGAGGAGGGCCTGCCCACCGCCCCCGGGCAGTTCGTCGGCGACCCGTTGCTGCGGGCGCTGCTGCTGCTGGACCTGCACCGCAGGGAACCGGACCACGACACCTGGAAGGCCGCCCACCGCACACTCATCGCCCACTACACCGACAAGCCGGGTAGCGAAGGGCAGCGCGTCCTCTACCGGCTCCACCACGAACTCGCCCTCGGCGCCACCGAGTCGGCCGTCGGGTATCTCCGCGACACCTTCCACCGCTTCGGCGCGGTGGAGTGGCTGTCGGCGCTGGCCCTCCTCGCGTCGGCGCCGTACCAGCCCGTTGTCGCCGCCCCGGACGGACATGACGGCGCCGGTGCCGACGACCGGGCCCCGGTCGCGCTCGGCCGCGTCGGCACCGGCCCGCGACCGCCGGACGGCGTGGACACCGCGCTGCACCTGCGGGTGCGCCGGCTCCTGTACGGGGTCTGGCAGGTGACCGACCCGCTGGTGCTGCCCGACCCCGTCGTCGCCGAGCGGCTGCGGTCCGAGCTGGAGCATCTGTCGAGGCTCAGGACCGCGGACGCCGAGCCGCTGCGGCGGGCCTCCCGGTACTGGCCCAAGGACGCCCTGGCCGGTCGGCCCCTCCGCGTCGACTAGGAGGTGTCAGACGCCGGCGTAGGAGTGCTTGCCGGTGACGAAGATGTTCACGCCGTAGTAGTTGAACAGCCAGCAGGCGAAGGCGACGAGCGCGATGTACGCGGCCTTGCGGCCCTTCCACCCGGCCGTGGCGCGGGCGTGCAGATAGCAGGCGTAGGCGACCCAGGTGATGAAGGACCAGGTCTCCTTGGGGTCCCAGCCCCAGTAACGGCCCCACGCGTCGCCCGCCCAGATGGCGCCGGCGATGATCGTGAACGTCCACAGCGGGAAGACCGCGGCGTTCACACGGTACGAGAACTTGTCGAGCGACGCCGCGGCGGGCACGCGCTCCAGTACGGAGGTCGCGAACCGGCCCGGCTTGCCGCCGGTCACGAGCTTGTTCTCGTACGAGTCCTTGAAGAGGTACAGGATCGTGCCGACCGCGCCCACGTAGAAGACGGCGCCGCAGAAGATCGCCGTGGAGACGTGGATGTAGAGCCAGTACGAGTGGAGGGCCGGCACCAACTGGTCACTGGCGGTGTAGAGGACCGTAACGGCCAGACCGAGGTCCAGGAGGACCGTCGTCGTCAGGAAGAGGCCCATCCAGCGGACGTTCTTCTTCATCGCGAGCAGCGCGAGGTACACGCCGACGGCGACGGTGGAGAAGGTGATGTTGAACTCGTACATGTTGCCCCACGGCGCCCGCTGCACCGACAGGGCGCGTGCGAGGACACCGCCGAACGCGATGAGGAAGGCGAGCACGGTGAGGGAGATGGCGATACGGCCGTAGAGGTCCCCCTGCGCGTCCCCGCCGTGGGCGCCGGGCCCGTCCGGCACGTCCCGCGCGCCGGGCGCGGCCCGCGTGACGACCTTGGGCCGCTCCAGTACGGCGGTGCCGGCCGCGTTCTGCACGGTGACCGCGGGGCCCGCCGCCTTCTTGGCGCCCTTGGCGTCCCTGGCGTCCTTGCTGTCCCCGGCGCCCTTGTCGGTGGTCAGCGCGGCGGCCGTGCGGCCGACCTTGCTGCGGCTGCCGAAGAGCCATTCGGCGATGTACGCGAAGAAGGCCAGCGTGTAGACGGCCATCGCTGAGTAGATCAGCGTGTTGCTGATGTTCGCGAGGTTCTCGTTGGTCGCGGCAGCCAGATCGGTCGCGGCGGCGAGGTCGGTTGCGGCGGCGAGAGTCACTTCGTCTCAGCCCCTTCGGCAGGTGCGGCGGGAGGTTCGGGGGTGGGGGTCTCGCTGGAGGTCTCGGGGGTGTCGGGCGCGCCCGGATGCAGGTCGTACAGGTGGCCGGCCAGGACGCCCAGTTCCTCCGGGACCTTGGCGGACTCGCTGCGGCCGAGGCCCGCCATCTCGACGACCGTGACGCCGTCGGGGCCGGTGACGGCGCGCACCCAGACGCGGCGGCGCTGGATGAAGAGGGAGGCGGCGAGACCGAAGATCGCGCCGAAGGCTCCGACGAGGGCCCAGCCGGCCCCGGGCTGGCGGGTGACCTGGAAGTTCGCCCACTCCTTGATCCCCTTCTCGAAGGTGACCGAGCCGGCGCCGTTCGGGAGCTGCATGGTCTCGCCGGGCTTCAGGTTCTCCCTCAGCTGCTTGCCCTTGGAGTTCTTGTACTCCTTCATGTTCTTCTTTTCGAGCTGGTACACGCTCTGCGGCAGACCCGCGTCGACGCCGAGGTCGCCGTGGTACGCCGCCAGGTTCAGCACCGGGTTCAGCAGCGACGGGAACTGCGAGACCACCGCGGTGCCGTCCCCGCCGTACGCCGGAAGGAAGAAGGCCTGGAAACCGAGCTGCTCCCGCTTCCCCTTGGCGTCCTCGTAGCCGTCCATGACCTTGATCGCGCCGGTCGAGGTGGAGTTGGAATCGAGCGGCAGCAGCGGCACGGCCTGGCGGTAGACGACGTCGCCCTTGCCGTTCCGGACGGTGACGACGGGCGCGTAGCCGTGGGCGGTGAGGTAGACCTTCGAGTCGTCGATGTCCAGCGGCTGGTTGACCTTGACGGTCTTCTTCTTCTCCTCGCCGTCGGCCCCCACGCTGTAGTCGACGGTCGCCTGGTAGGTGCGCGGGGTGCCCCTGTTGGGCCCCGTCTCCTCGTACGTGCCCGTGAAGTCCTTCAGGCCGAAGCTGAACGGCTCCAGGTCGTTCGTGTCGAAGAGGCTCCCGGACTTGAAGTCGTCGTACTGCGTGAGGGTGTTGGCGAACCCGTCGCCCTCGACGATCAGTTTGTTGCCCTCGGACTTGAAGAGCTGGCCCCAGGCGAAGGCGACCAGCATCACGATCAGTGCGATGTGGAAGGCGAGGTTGCCGACCTCACGGAGGTAGCCCTTCTCGGCGGCGACCGCGTCCCCGGCGGGATGCGCACGAAAGCGCCGCTTCTTCAGGAGCTTCAGCGCCTCCTCACGGACCTCCTCGGGGCCCGCCTCGGTCCGCCACGTCGTGTACGCGGGCAGCCGGGTCAGCACCCGCGGCGCACGCGGCGGGCGGCCCCGCAGCTGGCCGACGAACTGCCAGGTGCGGGGCACGATGCAGCCGATGAGCGAGATGAAGAGAAGGAGGTAGATCGCGGAGAACCACGCGGAGCTGTACACGTGGAACAGCCCGAGCTTCTCGTAGAGGGGACCGAGCGTGGTGTGCTGTGCCCGGAAGTCGGCCACCTTCGTCTCGTCGGTCCCGGACTGCGGGATCAGCGAGCCGGGGATCGCGCCGAGGGAGAGCGCGAAGAGCAGGAGCAGCGCGACCCGCATCGAGGTCAGCTGCCGCCAGATCCAGCGGGCCCAGCCGATGGCCTCGCGGCCGGCCCACACGAGCCATCCCGTGGCGCCGTGGGGGCGCGCGCCACCGAAGGAGCCGGGCATCGCCGTCTCCCGGGGCGCGGTGGACAGCTGCGCCCCGGCATCGCCGAGATCACCGGCGTCCCGCGCCGCGGAGTCGTTCCTGACGCCCTCGTCGCCCTTGCCGCCCTGGTTGCCCCTGTCGCCGTTCTCGTCGTTCTCGTCGTTGGTCCGCACGTCGGTGTCGCGTGTCGTGCCCATGAGTTCAGACCCCTACCGTGAAACCGTCGGACCAGCCCTGCATCTCCTGCACGATGCTGTCCCACGCGCCGGTCAGCAGGAGCAGACCGGTCGCGATCATCATGCCGCCGCCGATCCGCATCACCCACACGTAGTGCCGCTTGATCCAGCCGAAGGCACCGAGCGCCTTGCGGAAGGCGACGGCCGCGACGACGAAGGGCACGCCCAGACCGACGCAGTACGCGACCGTCAGTATGGCCCCGCGTCCGGCACTCGCCTGGCTGGAGGAGAGCGCCAGCACGGAGGCCAGCGTCGGGCCGATGCAGGGCGTCCAGCCGATCCCGAAGAGCGCGCCCAGCACGGGGGCGCCGACCAAACCGGCGACCGGCCGCTTGTGGAAGCGGAACTCGCGCTGGGTCAGCCAGGGCATCATCCCCAGGAAGAACACCCCCATGACGACCATGAGCACGCCGAGCACCTTGGACATGGTGTCCTTGTGCTCCTGCAGGGTCGACCCGAAGTAGCCGAAGAGCGCCCCGCCGGAGACGAACACAGCGGTGAAACCGAGCACGAACAGCGAGGCCCCGGCGACCATCCGCCCGCGCCGCGCCTCGGCGAGGTCGGTGCCGCTGATCCCGGTGACGTACGAGAGATAGCCGGGCACGAGCGGCAGCACGCACGGTGAGAAGAAGGAGACGAGCCCGCCGAGGACGGCGATCGGGACGGCGAGCACCAGGGCCCCGGTGAGGACGGTCTGGTTGGGGTCGGTGCCCGCGGCTACGAGAAGAGACACGAGCGGTCACTTCTCCGCGAGGATCGGCTTGAGCATCTTGCGCAGGTTCGCCTCGCTGAGCGCGGACAGCGACCGGGAGGCGACCTTCCCGTCCCGGTCGAGTACGAGCGTGGAGGGGATCGTCTGCGGGTTCAGCGTGCCCTTCTTGAAGCGGAGCATCAGCTTGCCCGTGGGGTCGTACAGACTCGGGTACTTGACGCCGTGCGCCTTCTCGAAGGCGATCGCCGGGGTGGTGCTGGTGTCCCGGGTGTTGATGCCGACGAACTGCACGCCCTGGTCCTTCAGGTCCTCGGAGACCGCGACGAAGTTCTTGGCCTCCAGGCGGCAGGGGCCGCACCAGGAGCCCCAGACGTTCAGCACGACGATCTTGCCCTTGTAGTCGGCGACGTCGAGCTGCTTGCCGTCGATGGTCTCGCCGGACAGCTCGGGGGCGTCGGGGCGGCTGCCCTTCGCCACCGTGGCGATGCCGTCGGAGCCGGTGACGAAGCCGGTGTCGCCCGACCCGCCGGACTTGCCCCCGGATCCGCACGCGGACAGGAGCAGCGACGCGGCGACGGCTCCGCAGGTCAGCACAGCGGCGCGGCTACGGGTCCGGTTCGTGCGCCGGGGGGCGCGGCTGGCGGAACTCATGTGAAAAGTTTCGCATGTCCGTTCCGGGGATCTTGGGCACCCCCCTCACAGGTGTGAAACCACCTTTTGGGCGCCGTTTCGGACGGTCCGTCCGGGCCTGCTTCCTGGTGCCGCGACAGGCAGGCACCAGCCCTTAGCCCTGCGACGCACCATCCTCGGAATCCCCGGAGCCCGAACCGCTCCCGCTCCCGGACCCGCTCCCACTCCCGGACCCGGAGTTCGTGGAGACATCGCCGAGGAACGCGTTCCAGCCGCCGGACGGCTCCTGGCCCACACCCAGCGACCGCAGCTGTTCCAGGACGGCCGCGTCCTGCACGTCGAGCCAGTCCACGAACTGACGGAACGACACCAGGCGTACGTCCTTCTTGCCCGCGATGTGCTTCAGCGCGCCCTCGACGGCGTCCATGTAGATACCGCCGTTCCAGTCCTCGAAGTGATTGCCGACGAAGAAGGGGGCCCGGTTCGACTCGTATGCACGGTCGAAGCCCGCTATGTACGAGTCGGTCGCCTGCTTGCGCCAGGCCGGGTAGTTGGCGGGCGGGGCCTTGGTCGAGTTGACCGACTGGTTCGCGAGGATGTTGTAGTCCATCGAGAGGACCTCGAAGGTGTGGCCGGGAAAGGGGATCGCCTGGAGCGGCAGGTCCCAGACGCCGCCCTTCTTCGCGGGCCAGACCTGGGTACCGCCGGGCGAGGAGGCGTCGTAGCGCCAGCCGAGCTCGCGGGCGGTGGGCAGCAGGTTGTCCTGGCCCTTCAGGCACGGGGTGCGGCCGCCGACGAGTTCCTTCTCGTAGTCGAAGGGCAGCGACGGCACCTCGTCCTCGCTCCAGCCCGTGTTCGTACGCCACTCCTTGACGAAGGCCTTCGCCTGGGCGATCTCGCTCTTCCACTGGGCCGGCGTCCAGTTCTCGACCGTGCCGGTGCCACCGCAGAAGTGGCCGTTGAAGTGAGTGCCGATCTCGTGTCCCTCGAGCCAGGCCCGGCGGATGTTCTTCAGCGTCGACTTGATGTGACCGTCCGTCAGATAACCGATGTCGGACGCGCCCGGCGCATTGTTCGGCGGAAGGTACTTGCGCTTTTTCGACTCGGGCAGGAGATAGAGCCCGGAGAGAAAGAACGTCATTCGAGCGTCATGCTCTTCGGAGAGTTTCAGGAACCGCTCGAAGAGGCCATTGCCGACGTCACCCGCGCCGTCCCAGGAAAAGACGACGAACTGCGGTGGGGTCTCGCCGGGTTCGAGTGGCACGGGCTTACCGGGCTGCTTGGGCTGCTTCCCGGTGAAGGAGGTGGAGCCGTCACCGATGGGACGGGAGGAGCGTTTCTTACCAGCACCAGCGTCTCCGCCCCCGACACCGTCGGAGCCGCCCAGAGCGGTACCACAGCCCGCGAGCCCCATGGCGGCCGCCGCCCCGGCCCCGGCCCCGATCCCCAGCATTCCCCTTCGACTGATGTCGCGCATTCCGCTCCCCATTCATCGTGCCTGCGCCCAAGAAATCTGGACACAGAGTTAGAGGGCACGACGAACACGGGGGTTCCAGCTCACACTCAGATATTTCGGCGACTAATCGATGATGAATCTGTGACAGACACCACGGAACTGATCGCCCCGAATATCCGTCCCCGTAAGACACTCCGCCGCCGGCCGGATCAACCCGACCCGGCCGGCCTCGCGGCTATTACGCCCCGAACGCCTTGGACTTACCCTTCACCGGCTTGGCCCCCGCGAGGAGGTGCACCGGCACAAGATCCCGCGCGGGCTCGGTGTAACCGACGGACACGATCTTGTCGCCCTGGTACGTGAACGTCGTCAGGGAGGCCAGCGTGCACTGCCGCTTGCGCGGGTCGTGCCACAGCCGCCGCCGCTCCACGAAGGACCGCAGCATCCAGATGGGCAGCTGATGGCTGACACACACGGCCTCGTGCCCCCGCGCGGCGTCCCGCGCCGTGTCCAGCGCCCCCATCATCCGTACGACCTGCTCCAGGTACGGCTCGCCCCAGGACGGCTTGAACGGGTTGACGAGGTGCTTCCAGTTCTCGGGCCTGCGCAGCGCCCCGTCCCCGACCCCGAAGGCCTTGCCCTGGAAGACGTTCTCGGCCTCGATCAGCCGGGCGTCGGTCGCGAGGTCCAGACCGTGCGTCCCGGCGATCGGCGCGGCCGTCTCCCGGGCCCGCTCCAGCGGGGAGGAGACGACGTGCGTGATGTCCCGGGGGGCGAGGTGCCCGGCGACCCGCTCGGCCATCCGCCGCCCCAGTTCGGACAGGTGGTAGCCGGGCAGCCGCCCGTAGAGCAGTCCGTCCGGATTGGCGACCTCCCCGTGCCGCATCACGTGTACGACGGTGATGTCACTCATGCTGCCGTGGCCTCCGCTGCTGCCCGTGCCGCCGCCGGGAGGGCGTCGGCGATCCGCTGTACCGCCTGCTCGTCGTGCGCCGTCGACACGAACCAGGACTCGAACGAGGACGGCGGCAGGTAGACGCCCTGCGCCAGCATCGAGTGGAAGAAGGCGTTGAAGCGGTACGACTCCTGCGTCTTCGCGTCCTCGTAGTTGCGTACCTCTGCCCCGGTGAAGAAGACGGAGAACATGTTGGACGCGTTCTGCAGTCGGTGCACCACACCTTCCTTGGTGAGGGCGTCCGTGACGAGCGTACGGATCTGCTCGGACACCGCGTCGACCTTGGCGTACGCGGCGTCGTCGAGCAGCCGCAGCTGGGCGAGGCCCGCGGCGGTGGCGACCGGGTTCCCGGACAGCGTGCCGGCCTGGTAGACGGGGCCCACGGGCGCGAGGTGCGCCATCACGTCCCTGCGCCCGCCGAAGGCCGCGGCCGGGAAGCCACCGCCCATGACCTTGCCGAAGGTCATGAGGTCGGGCTCGACGCCGTCGATCCCGTACCAGCCGGCCCTGCTCGTCCGGAAGCCGGTCATGACCTCGTCGGAGATGTACAGGGCGCCGTCCGCGGCGCAGGCGTCCTTGAGTCCCTGGTTGAAGCCGGGTCCTGGCGGCACGACGCCCATGTTGCCGGGCGAGGCCTCGGTGATCACACAGGCGATCTCACCGGGATGCGCGCGGAAGGCCTCCCGTACGGCATCGAGGTCGTTGTACGGCAGGACGATGGTGTCCTGGGCCTGGGCGCCGGTGACACCCGGGGTGTCGGGAAGCGCGAAGGTGGCGACGCCACTCCCGGCGGCGGCCAGCAGGGCGTCCACATGCCCGTGGTAACAGCCGGCGAACTTCACGACCTTGGCGCGCCCGGTGAACCCGCGCGCGAGACGGATGGCGGACATGGTCGCCTCGGTGCCGCTGGACACGAGACGGACCTGCTCGACCGGCTCGACGCGGGCGACGATCTCCTCGGCAAGCGCGACCTCGCCCTCCCCCGGCGTACCGAAGGAGGTGCCTCTGGACACGGCCGCCTGAACCGCCGAGATCACCTCGGGGTGGGAATGGCCGAGGATCATCGGCCCCCAGGAACAAACGAGGTCCACATATTCCCTCCCGTCGGCATCCGTCAGGTATGGACCGTTACCGGACACCATGAACCGGGGCGTACCGCCCACGGCGCGGAACGCGCGGACGGGAGAGTTCACGCCGCCGGGCGTCACGGCCGCCGCACGGTCGTAGAGAGTCTGCGAAACTGGCACTTCGTACGGGTAGCTCACACGAACCATGGTGTCAGAGGCTGCGAAGATCCTGCGGACAGGTGTTTCAGCGCACGTTTCGGCGTGCGGCCGTGGGGGAGGTCACTGTCACGATGATCGGGTTGCGTGGCGGGGGTCGCGCGCCCTAAAAGCAGTCGGGTGGAGATATGCATCGCGGTGGCGGACTGGGCGAAGGGACCGATGACCTCGGTCCTCGGCGTGCCCGGCAGGGGAAGCACCGGCGCGAGGCGGAAGCAGCCGAGGCACGGCACACACAGGGATCGCAGGGCGAACCTGAGCGGATCGAGCCGTCCGCGCGTATGGACGGTATGGACTACACGGACCGCGGGGCAGACCAGCTCAGGCCAGGAAGCAGCGGGAATGGTGGCCGGGTGGGGGTGACCTACAAATACTTCGGGGCACCGGACGGCGCGACCGCCGCCCGCGTCCCGATCTCCATGCGCCCGGAGGAACTGGGCGGCGACGAGCTCGGTATGAACGGCATGTTCACGAAGATCAAGCCGGAGACGATGGCCGCGATGGTCCTCACCGGCATCGAGGGCATACCCCTGCACAAGGTGCCCCCGCTCGAACTCGTCGTCCTCCACCCCGACTACGCCGTCGTGCGGCTCCCCATGACCGTCGTCGACCCGCTCCGCGGCATAGGCGAGGAGGCCGTGGGCGCGGCCGCCTTCATCTGGTCGACGGTCCCGGACCGCGGCGGCCCCCGTGACGCGTACAACGTCTACCAACTGCTGCACGAGTGGCAGGACTTCAGCCACCGACTGCACGAGGCGGGGCACCAGCCGTACTGCCTGGTGTGGCCCTGAGCTTGGGTTTCACTGGTATCGGGCGGGGTCTTCGGGCCTCGCCCTTTTCAGTGCCGGAGAGGGCGCCGTCATCAGAGGCCGTTATGCGAAGTTCAAGCCGGACGTCACGGCTCCGCCTCCCATGCGGCACGGAAGGTGCTGTACGGGAGGCGGAGCCGCAGGTGTGCGCTATGGCACGGGAATGATCCCGTGCCGGTCCGTCACGCGCGGCGCGAGCGACGTGCGCGGGAGGCCGCGTACAAAGCCCCGGCACCCAGGGCGATCACCACAGCGGCGCCACCAGCGATCGGGCCGACCGGCGTGCCGGCCCCCGTCTCCGCCAGCGGCGGCGTGCTGTCGCTGGGCGTCGGCTTCGGAGTGGTGGGCGGCTTCGACGACAGCGGCGGCACGTCCGGCGTCGTGGGAGGCGTCGTGGAAGGCTTGGGAGTGGTCGGCGGAGTCGTCTCCTCCGCGGGCGGCTTGCTGCCTTCGGGAGTCGACGGGGTCGGCTCCGGCTTGGACGGCGTCGGGGTGGGCGAGTCCGGCGGGCCGTCGGCACACGCCTTCTCGCCGCCGTTCCACGCCGCTATGAGGTGGTACGGAGTGTTGACACCCTCGGGCTGGTAAGGGGCGGGGCCGTGCCCCTCCCCCGTCTTGCCGTCATAGGCGATGTCGTCGCCGTACAGGTCGATCTGGCCGAAGCAGTCCGGCTGCTTGACGGTCAGCTTCTGCCAGGTCCGCTTCGCGTCGTCGTCGCCGGCCACGTCTGCGGCGGCAAGGTAGACGGTGGCCTTGTCCACCATGGTCTGACGACCGGAGGTCTGCCAGTTCGACCCCTCGGTGGTGTATTCGGCGAGGGAGACCGGGTACTTGCAGCCGTCCCCGACCTTCTCTCCGGGGGCCAGCCGGACCTCGACGGACCCGGGGACGGTGTCCCAGGAACGGAATCCGCCCTGCGAGGTCCAGTCCGCGCCCACGACACCTCCGTCGGCGCCGACGATGCGGTACTGGACGGTGGCCGACTGGCACGCCCCGCCGGGCGTGGCGCTTGCGACGCCCGCTCCGAAGACGGGCACGGCGGCGACTGCGAGGAACGCGGATGCTGCGAGGACAGCCGACATTCTGGGTTGTTGCGAACGCGACAAGGTGAACCTCTGTGGATAGAGCCGTGTGGGAGGTGGCTGAGCGCGCCTGACCAACGCGGGGGACGCAACGAAGGCGTGCGCGACCGAGTCATTTGCGCCACTTCGCTCGCTTCAGACACAGCGGAGCGAAGCGATCCGAATTCTTGTCCCCTTTCACAACTCCCGTCAATCTTTCACGAGTTCGCCACGCTTCGAATTGATCACGACCGCCGGTTCTCCGGCCGAAGAGAGACGATGCGCGGGGTTGGCCCCAGAGTTCCCTGCCGGCCCACGCCCGACAGCGGACCCGCGTCCAGGGGCGCGGGGAACGGCGCAGTCTTTTACCTTTAGGGGCGCGGGGAACTGCGCGACCAGCCACAGCGCACCCGCACCCGTCAACACACCTGAGGCACCCCAAAAAGGGCCATGGGCAACCGCCCGAAGCGATCACCCACGCCCACTGACGAAAACCTCAAGCGGCCAGCGCCACCGCCCTGATCGCCGGCGCCCGCAGCACCCGCCACGCGGTGAGAAGGCTCGTGCCCAGCGTCACCGCCGCGGCCACCGCCACGATCCCGAACCAGATGCCCAGCCCCTGGTCGGGCAGGGCCGCGTCCGTGCGGACCATCGTGAAGGGGATGATCCCGGCGAGCCCGGCCGCCGTACCGAAGAAGACGCCCGTGGCCGTCAGGACGAGGGACTCGATGCCGATCATGCCGAGGACCTGACGCGGAGTCGCCCCCGCGAGGCGTTGCTGGCCGAACTCCTTGCGGCGGTAGGCCGTCGCCGCGTAGAGGGAGTTGATCAGCATGATGCAGGAGAAGACCACGATGATGCCGACGACCGTGAGGTTGAGGGTTTCGAGGTTCTTCGCGTCGACGGACTTGGGAACACCCGTGGCGTCGATGGCGTCGTTCTCGACGGCCTGGATGTAGAGGGTCGCCGTGGCCAGACCGGTGAAGAGGATCAACGGCATGAGGACACCGGACAGTTGGGCGGCCTGCACCCGCAGGGTGCGTACGGCGAGGTAGCCGCTCGGGCCCGTCAGGGGCAGCCGGCCGAGCAGGGCCTTCAGCAACTTCGGCGACAGGAGCGCGAAGCCGACCGCGAGCAGGATCGAGCCGTACGCGGCCGGTGCCATCAGCGCTTCGTAGGTCGGGGAGAAGGCGAAGGTGGAGCCGACCGACAGAACGCCGAGAGCCAGGGCGGCCAGCACGAGGAACGTGCGTCCCCTGCCCCGGGGCCGGCTCCGCCGCGTGGCCCGGCGCACCGCGAGGAACGCCGCGCCCGCCGCGGCGAGCACCGTGATGTCGAGGCCCGAGTACAGGGCGATGGGGCCGAAGGTGTAGTCGACGGACTCGGCGACCTGTCCGCTGTCCTTGAAGACGCCGAGCAGGGCCCGCCCGCCGAGCATCGCGGGGCCGATGGCGAGCAGCGCGCCCACCAGGGCGACGGCCACCGACTCCCCGACGATCATGCGTTTGATCTGTGCGGGTGTGGCACCGGAGCAGCGCAACAGCTCGATCTCCGAGGAGCGTTGGCACACGTTCACCGTCAGGGTGGAAGCGACGGCGAAGAACACCAGGAGGGTGCCGTAGCCGCCGACGACGCCGGCCGAGGTGGACAGGGTCTCCGCGCTGACGGAGTCGACGCCCCGCGCGCCGGCCGTGTCGTGCATCGAGTTGAACGTCATGATGATCGCCGCGCCCAGGAAGGCGGACAGCAGTGTCGCGGCGAAGCGCCCGGGGCGCTGCCGTACGGAACGCACCGCCAGGGTGAGCATCGTGAACATCGCGCTCACGCCCCCGCCATCACGTCGTCGCCGAGGTGCGCGAGGCGCTCCGCCACCGCGTCCGCGGTCGGCCGGCGCATCTCGCCCGCGAGCCGGCCGTCCGCGAGGAACAGCACCGAGTCGGCGTACGAGGCCGCGACCGGGTCGTGGGTCACCATGACGACGGTACGGCCGTGGACGCGTACCGCGTCCTGGAGGAGCCGCAGGACGTCCCGCGCGCTGCGGGTGTCCAGGGCGCCGGTCGGTTCGTCCGCGAAGATCACGCTCGGCTCGGTCACCAGGGCGCGGGCGATGGCGACGCGCTGGCGCTGGCCGCCGGAGAGCTGGTCGGGCCGGTGGCCGAGGCGGTCGCCGAGGCCGACGGCGGTGAGGATCTCCCGCACCCGGTCCCGGTTCACGCGGCGCCGGGCGAGCTTCAGCGGCAGGATCGTGTTCTGCGCCACGGTGAGCGTGTCCAGCAGGTTGTACTGCTGGAAGACGAAGCCGATCCGGTTGCGCCGGAACTTCGTCAGCTCGGCCTCGGTGCCGCCGGTCATCTCCGCGCCGTCCACCGTCACGATGCCGCTGTCGGGCCGGTCGAGCCCCGCCGCGCACTGCAGCAGCGTGGACTTGCCGGAGCCCGAGGGTCCCATCACCGCGGTGAAGGTGCCGCTCGCCAGGCTGAACGTCACCTCGTCCAGCGCCCGTACGGCACTGTCGTCGCTGCCGTCCTGGCTCCCGTAGGTCTTGCTGACCTTGACCAGCCGCAGAGCCGTCCCGGCGGGGCCCGTGCCGTGGGCGTGGCCAAGGTCGTGACTACGTCGATCGGTTCGGCGAAACATTGTCATCAGCCTCCGTCGGGCACGGTCCGCGCCCCGCTGTCGGGCACTGCCTGTGCCCTGTGAAAGACGCTACGGAGAAGACGGGGCGGGCACATTGGGCGCAGAACCCGTATCAGGAGGTGTACTCAGCGACACCCCCGCTGCCCGGCCGGCCCCCGACGACCGCGACGACCGTGAACCCGGTCACCGAACCGCCGCCCTCCCGGCGCCTGGCGAACGGCTCTCCCCCGTGGGCGGCCGCCACCTCCCGGACGATCGACAGGCCGAGCCCGGAACCGGGCAGGCTCCGGGCATCCGCCGCGCGGTAGAAGCGGTCGAAGACCCGGTCGAGGTCCTCCTGGGCGATGCCGGGCCCGCGGTCAAGGACCTCGACGCGGACGGTGTCCCCGGCGCGCGTCACGACCAGCTCGATCGGCTCGCTCCCGCCCCGGTCGAACTTCGCCGCGTTGTCCACCAGGTTGGACACGGCCCGCTGCAACCCCGTGGGCCGCCCGTCGGTCTCCGTGTCGCCGGACACCCTTACCGTGACGGTCCGTCCCGTGCGCCGGCGTGCCGCCACCGCCACGTCGTCCGCGATGTCGGCAAGGGCCACCCGCCGCGGTGGCTCGGTGTCGGAGCGGCCGGCCGCCAGCGCGACCAGCTCGTTCACCAGGTCGGTGAGTTCGCGGGACTCCTGGGCGAGGTCGACGACCAGTTCCTCGCGGGCGGCGGGCGGGAGTTCGTCGATACGGCGGAGCATCGAGATGTTCGTGCGCAGCGAGGTCAGGGGCGTACGCAGCTCGTGGCCCGCGTCCTGGACGAGGCGCCGCTGGTCGTCCTCGGACTGGGCGAGACGGCCCAGCATGCGGTCGAAGGAACGGCCGAGCCGCGCCACCTCGTCATAGCCGGCGACCGGCACCTGGATGCTCAGGCGCCCGGTGCGCGCCACGTCCTCGGCGGCCCCGGCGAGCCGCACCAGGCGCGAGGTGATGCGCCGGGCCAGCCACCACCCGAAGAGACCCGCGGCGATCACCACGGCGGCCACCAGCAGCACGGTCCGCTGCTGGAGGTCGCGCAGCAGGTCCTCCGTGCCGCTGAACTCCTGCGCCACCTGTACGGCGCCCCGGCCGCCGCCGAGCGAGACGGTCGCGACGCGGTAGACGTCGTCGCCGACGTCGACGTCCCGGTGCTCCACCAGCCGCCCGGCCGTCTGCCCCGCCGCGATCGGACGGTCGTCGGCGTCCACGGGCAGCGGCGGGTGGCCCCGGTCGACGACCGACCCGCCCGGCCCCAGGATCTGCACGACCGTGCCGCTCGGCCGGACGAGTTCGTCGCGCGGGCCGCCGTCGGCGTCGGCGGTGGCGAAGTCACCGGGCGACAGGGGGGTACGGCGCACCTCGTCGAGCAGGTCCTGTACGACGCCCTCGAACACGGTCTGCTGGTCCACGCGCACGAGCCGGGCGGCCGCGTCGTACGACAGGAAGCCGACGAGGACGGTGACGGCCGCCGCCACGGCCGCGAACGACACCGTGAAGCTGGTCCGCAGAGTCCGCAGCGAGGACAGCCGCGGTCGCACTCAGTCCTCCCTCAGCACGTATCCCACGCCCCGCACCGTATGGATCGGCGAAGGAACACCCGGCTCGTCGAGCTTGCGCCGCAGGTAGCCGACGTACACGGCGAGGTTCTTGGAGCCGGGCCCGAAGTCGTATCCCCAGATGCGGTCGTAGATCGTGGTGTGGTCGAGGACGATGCCGGCGTTGCGGACGAGCAGTTCCAGCAGGTCGAACTCGGTGCGGGTCAATTCGATCTCCCGCGGGCCCCGCCAGACCCGGCGGGCCTGCGGGTCGATGCGCAGACCCGCGGCGGCGATCTGGCCATCGGGTGTGCGCTGCGGTTCGCTGGGTACGTCGTCGGGAGCGACCGTACGCCGCAGCAGCGCCCGGAGCCGGGCGAAGACCTCCTCGACGTCGAAAGGTTTGACCACATAGTCGTCGGCGCCGGCGTCCAGGCCTGCGATGCGATCCGCGGTCTCGACGAGCGCGGTGAGTATCAGGATGGGTGTTCGGTTGCCCTCGGCGCGCAGGACGCGACAGACCTGGAGGCCGTCGATGCCGGGCATCATCACGTCGAGAACGAGCACGTCGGGAGGGTTCCGGTGGGCCTGGGCGAGCGCCTGGACACCGTCGGCGACCGCCGTGACCGCGTATCCCTCCAGGGTCAGGGCCCGCTCCAGGGCATGGCGGATCGCACGGTCGTCCTCGGCGAGCAGCAGATTCTGGGGCACGGGACCAGTCTGCCAAGCCCTTTTCTACGTAGTACCTGATGAAGAGGGGGTACGGCCGGGCCTCTTACCCGGCTCTCACCCTGCCGGGACCGGTGGCTTACCTCGCCCAGCCACTGTTTCCCTCGTGCCGGGGGCGAGCGCCACGACGGGGAGGGCCACGCACCGCATGGAGCGCACGGGACGCACGGAGCATACGGAACGTACGGGACACACGGGGCGCACGGAGCCTATGGGGGCCACGGGGCCTACGGAACGCACAAATGGCGAGGGGACCGCGAAGCGAATGAACCGTATGAGCCGTATGGGTCGCATGAGCCGTATGGGTCGTAGGGACCGCACGGGACGCACCGGCCGCACGAAGGTCGTCTTCCTACTGCACAACGCGTACGCCATAGGGGGGACCGTCCGCACGACGCTCAACCTCGCGGCGGCGCTCGCCGACCGGCACGACGTGGAGATCGTATCGATGCGGCGGCACCGGGACGAGCCGCGGTTCACCGTCGACCCGCGGCTCTCGATCGTGCCGCTGGTGGACGAACGGGACGGCAGCGAGGACCTCGCGAACCCCGACTACGCCCTGCCGGCCACGGACTTCCCCAGCTCCGACAAGCGGTACGCGCAGTACACCCGGCTCACCGATCTGCGGGCCCGTGACTACCTCACGGTCTGCGACGCCGACGTCGTGATCGGCACCCGGCCCGGCATCAACGTCTACGTGTCCCTCTTCGCACCGCGCCGGGCCCTGCGGATCGCCCAGGAGCACCTGCGGCACGATTCGCACACCAAGCGGCTGCGGGGCGTGCTGGCCCGGCACTACCGCCGGCTGGACGCGGTGGTGACGACGACGGAGGCGGACGCGGAGGTGTACCGGCAGCGGATGACACTGCCGGGGGTCCGGGTCGCGGCGGTGCCGAACATCGTGCCGGCGCCCGAGGGCATCACCCGCGACGCGACGACGAAGGTGGTGGCGGCGGCGGGCCGGTTGGTCCCCGGCAAACGCTTCGACCTGCTGATAGAGGCCTTCTCCGCGGTCGCGTCGAAGGAGCCCGACTGGCAGCTCCGGATCTACGGCGGCGGCCCCCGGCGCGACCACCTCCAGGACCTCGTGGACGGTCTGGGCCTGGCGGCACATGTACGGCTCATGGGGCCGCGCACACCGATCGAGGCGGAGTTCGCCAAGTCGGCGCTGGTGGTCTCGGCCTCGGACGCGGAGTCGTTCGGGATGACACTGGTCGAGGCGATGCGCTGCGGGGTCCCGGTGATCAGCACGGACTGCCCGCTCGGGCCCGCCGAGATCATCACCGAGGGCGTCGACGGCCGGCTGGTCCCCGTGGGCGACTCCCGCGCGCTGGCCGAGGCGATGCACGACCTGATCACGGACGAGCCGCTGCGCCGGGCGATGGGCGAGGCCGCGCTGGCGAGCTCCCACCGCTACGACGCCGAACCGATCTTGGAGCGCTACGAGAACCTCTTCGCCGAGCTCACGTCGACCCGGGGCCGCCGCGCCTGGGCCCGGGGCCGCGTCCGCGTGGCCGGCTGGGCCCGCCGCCAGGTCCGGAGGGCACGCCGCGCGCTGCCGGGCCGCCCACAGGTCAACGGCACGAAGACGGCGGGGCCAGCGGGGCCCTGAGGGGCCCGAGCCCCGCCAGGGGCGCGGGGAACCGCGCGACCGGCCGCCCCCACCGGCCCGCACCGGCCCGCAGCCGAACTCGAGCCCCCGGGCCGCCTTCGGCGCGCCTCCTCGCCGCTACTACTCGCCCCGCAACGCGGCAAGTTGCTCCGCGAAGGGGACTACGTCGAAGCCGCCGACCCGGATGGCCTCGGCCCGTCGCGCCGCAGGTACGGGTGCGGGTGCGGTCGCAGCGGACGAGGCCGCAGGCTGAGCCGCATCAGGACGCACCGCGCCAGGGTGCGCCATGCCGGGATGCGCCGTGTCGGGGCCCGCCGAGCCAGGATGCCACGCGGGCTCTCCCGCGGGCGCGGGTTCATCGGCCACAGCGTGCACGGCGTGCACCACAGCCTGCCCGCGCCCCACCGCAGGTGCAGCTGCGCCCATCAGCGCGACCAGCTCCCCCGCCGCCCGCTCGATCCGTTCGGCGAGACCCTCCGCGCCCCAGTCCTCCGAGGCCGCGTAGACGCCGGTCGGTACGACCACCGCCCGCAGGTACGCGAACAGCGGTCGCAACGCGTGCTCCAGGACCAGCGAGTGCCGCGCCGACCCGCCGGTCGCGGCGACCAGCACGGGCTTCCCGGCCAACGCGTCGCGGTCCAGGACGTCGAAGAACGACTTGAACAGCCCGCTGTACGAGGCGGAGAAGACGGGCGTGACGACGATCAGGCCGTCCGCCGACGCCACCGCGTCCAGGGCGGCAGCGAGCGCGGGCCCGGGGAACCCGGTGGTGAGGTGGTGCGCGATCTCGACCGCGAGGCCGCGCAGCTCCACCACCTCGACCTCGGCCGGGGCCGCCACGGGGACCCGCCCCACGACGGTCGCCGCGAGCCGGTCACCCAGCAGCCGTGTGGACGACGGCACACTCAGCCCCGCCGAGACGACGACGAGCTTCATGACGCGGTCACCTCCTCGTCGGAACCGGTGCCAGTGCCAGTGCCGGTGCCGGCACCGGCGGTCGCGGCGGCTGCGGCGACCCGCGCCGCGTGCGTCGGCGCCTCCGGCACCCCGGCGGGGCGCCCCTTGGCGAACTCCTCGCGCAGGACGGGCACGACCTCCTCGCCCAGCAGGTCGATCTGCTCCAGCACGGCCTTCAACGGCAGCCCGGCGTGGTCCACGAGGAACAACTGCCGCTGGTAGTCACCCGCGTAGTCCCGGAAGGCCAGCGTCTTCTCGATCACCTGCTCCGGCGAACCGACCGTGAGCGGCGTCTGCTCGGTGAACTCCTCCAGCGACGGACCGTGCCCGTACACCGGCGCGTTGTCGAAGTACGGCCTGAACTCCCGCACCGCGTCCTGCGAGTTGCGCCGCATGAACACCTGGCCGCCGAGGCCGACGATCGCCTGCTCCGGCGTGCCGTGCCCGTAGTGCGCGTACCTCGACCGGTACAGCTCGACCATCTGCTTGGTGTGGTCGGCCGGCCAGAAGATGTTGTTGTGGAAGAACCCGTCCCCGTAGTACGCGGCCTGCTCGGCGATCTCCGGCGAGCGGATCGAGCCGTGCCAGACGAACGGCGGCACGCCGTCCAGCGGCCGCGGCGTGGCGGTGAACGACTGCAGCGGCGTACGGAACTTGCCCTCCCAGGTCACCACGTCCTCGCGCCACAGGCGGTACAGCAGGGCGTAGTTCTCGACGGCGAGGTTGATGCCCTGCCGGATGTCCTTCCCGAACCAGGGGTAGACCGGGCCGGTGTTGCCGCGCCCCATCATCAGGTCCACGCGCCCGTCCGCGAGGTGCTGGAGCATCGCGAAGTCCTCGGCGATCTTCACCGGGTCGTTGGTGGTGATGAGGGTGGTCGAGGTGGAGAGGATGAGGTTCTCGGTGCGCGCGGCGACCCAGCCGAGCATGGTGGTCGGCGACGACGGCACGAACGGCGGGTTGTGGTGCTCCCCGGTCGCGAAGACGTCGAGCCCGACCTCCTCGGCCTTCTGGGCGATGGCGACCATGGCCTTGATCCGCTCATGCTCGGACGGGGTCCGGCCCGTGGTGGGGTCCGGCGTGACGTCGCCGACGGTGAAGATCCCGAACTGCATGACTGCCTCATCCTCCGCAGGTTTGTTTACGATTCAACTATACCCGCAAACGGGTCCCGCCCCCGGACTATTCCCCCACTCCCCCGTACCCCCTGCTCCCCCGCCTGCCCTTCCCCTCCCGACTCTCCCGACTCTCCCGGAGCCCGATTGTCAGTGCCCCGCCCTACGATCCGAAGATGGCCGCCCCACGCCGCGACACCAGAGGCATCGTCGACGCCCCGGAGCTCTTCTCGCACGTCCGCTTCCGCCGCCGCGAGCCCGCCGCACCGCTGCGCCCGTACCTGGAGCACTACTGGCTGATCGACTGGGACCTGCCCGAGCCGTACGCGACCCACGTCGTCCCGCATCCCTCGGTGAACGTGGTCTTCCAGCGGTACACGGCCCAGGACGCCGATCCGGCACGGGATCCGCCCGGCTCCGCGGAGATCTCGGGCATCAGCCTGGAGCTCTTCACGAAGAAGCTGGAGGGCCGGGGCCGGGTCTGCGGAATCCAGTTCCGGCCGGGAGGCTTCCGCCCCTTCGCGCCCCGGCGCCCGGTGTCGGACTGGACGGGCAGGCGCCTCCCGCTGACCGACGCCATCCCCGCCACGCAGGACGACATCGAGGCGGTGCTCACCCCGGCCGACGAGGACGCCCGGGTGGCCGCGCTCGACACGTTCCTGCTCGGCCTCGCCCCGGCCCCCGACCCCCGGGCCGACCAGGCGATGGCCCTGGCCGACCGCATCCGCACCGACCGCACGATCCGCCGCGTGGCCGACCTCGCCGACGAGCAGGGCATGACCGTACGTGCGCTGCAGCGCCTCTTCTCCGCGTACGTGGGCGTGGGCCCCAAGTGGACCATCCTCCGGTACCGCATCCACGAGGCCCTGGAGCACGCCGAGTCCGCCCCGGCCGTCGACTGGTCCACCCTCGCCGCCGACCTCGGGTACGCGGACCAGGCCCACCTGATCCGGGATTTCACCGCCACGGTGGGGGTACCGCCTACGGCGTACACCCGATCCACCCACTGACCCAGCCCCGTCAGGGGCGCGCCTGCACCGCCTAGAACGCGTAGCCGTCCCCGGTGTCCAGCACCAGCACCTCCTGCCGGTCGTTGCGATGGTTGCGGTCCACCGCACCGCCGCCCCACACCGTGTCGATGCCCAGCGTGACCTCCGACGGCTTGCCCTTCAGCCGCACCGCCATGGTCAGCATCCGGCCCCGGCCGTTCGCCGACAGCGCCCCTGTCTGGCACAGCACCGTCCGCGCCTCCGCCCGGGTGCATTCGGCCGGCAACTGCTGCTCGTCCGCGAGCGGCACCGACCAGCGCAGCCGCACCGTCGCGTCCGTGACGCCGACGGGGCCGTGGTTCTGCGGGGTCATCCGCAGAACCATCTGCCTGCCGTTCATCCACAGATGCCCGTGAAAGGCGAGATCGGCCTCGGGCGCCGCCGCCACGGCGGCCGGAGCCGCGACCGTCGCGACGGTCGCGACAGCCGTCGCAGCCGCAGCCGCTGCTGCCGCCGCCCTCAGCTCACAAAGAATTCGCATCTGTCATGTCCTCCGCGTCGGCCCATGTGTGGCTTCTTCCCTGACCCGTAGGTCAACGGATGTATGCCACCCCCGCCGCCCGGCAGACGCCGCCCATCAGGTGAGACAACGCCGTGCTCCACGTCACCAACGACGGACCGACGACGGCACCACGACGGCACCGACAACCAGACCCCCCGCCCGCCTATCCTGGCCGGTGAAGCAATCGACCGTACGAGCGAGCAGCGGCCGCAGGCCGCCGCACCCGCCACCTCCCCCGAGGAGCAGCCCCATGACCGCCGCATCCGCCGCACCCGCCGCGCCCGCCACCGCGTCCCGTATCGCCGTCGTCACCGGCGCGAGCAGCGGAATCGGTGCCGCGACGGCCCGGCAGCTGGCGGCCGCGGGCTACCGGGTGGTCCTCACCGCCCGCCGCAAGGACCGTATCGAGGCGCTCGCGGAGGAGATCACCGCGGCGGGCGGCCAGGCGACGGCGTACACGCTGGACGTCACCGACCGCGCGGCGGTCGACGAGTTCGCGACGGCCTTCAAGAAGATCGGCGTCCTGATCAACAACGCGGGCGGCGCGCTCGGGGCCGACCCGGTCGCGTCCAGCGACCCAGCGGAGTGGCGCCAGATGTACGAGACGAACGTCATCGGCACGCTCAACGTCACCCAGGCCCTCCTGCCCGCGCTGACCTCGTCCGGCGACGGCACGGTGGTCGTCGTCTCCTCGACGGCGGGACACGGCACCTACGAGGGCGGCGGCGGTTACGTGGCCGCCAAGCACGCCGAGCACGTCCTCGCCGAGACTCTCCGCCTGGAGATCGTCGGCACGCCGGTCCGGGTCATCGAGATCGCCCCCGGCATGGTCAGGACCGACGAGTTCGCGCTGACCCGCTTCGGCGGCGACACCGAGAAGGCCGCGAAGGTCTACGCCGGGGTGGCGGAGCCCCTCACCGCCGAGGACGTCGCCGAGACGATCATCTGGACGGTCACCCGCCCCTCCCACGTCAACATCGACCTCGTCGTCGTACGCCCCCGGGCCCAGGCCTCCAACACGAAGGTCCACAGGGAGTTGTAGTGCCGGACGCCGACCACTCGGCCCAGGAACCACCCGCCCGGGAACAGGAACAACGCCGCCTGGCCCAGGAGAAGAAGGACCAACGGTACGTCTGGTGGTACCTCGCGTACTTCCTCTTCGGCATCCACCTCGTGGCGTTCGTGATGATCTACGCGGCGATGCACGCGAAGTAGCCCCGCTGAACCGGCGCTACGACCGGCATCGCGCCTGTGCCGCTAGGCGAAGAAGCTCGAAGAAGGTCGAAGAAGCTCGAAGAAGGTCACAGGCGCCGCTGGAATGAGCACGAGGACAAGTGACCAAGCCCCAGTAATTCAGTGATCGAGTGGCCGTCGGGCCCCGAGCTGGTTCAGCTCGGGGCCCGACACGCATCCGCTCAACCCTTGACGCAGACAACCTGCTTCAGCTTCGCCACGACCTCGACCAAGTCCCGCTGCTGGTCGATGACCTGCTCGATCGGCTTGTACGCGGCCGGGATCTCGTCCACGACACCGGAGTCCTTGCGGCACTCCACACCCCGCGTCTGCTCCTCCAGATCCTTCGTCGAGAAGCGACGCTTGGCCGCACTGCGGCTCATACGACGCCCCGCGCCGTGCGAGGCCGAGTTGAAGGCCTTCTCGTTGCCGAGGCCCTTCACGATGTACGAGCCCGTGCCCATCGAGCCCGGAATGATGCCGTACTCGCCGGAGCCCGCGCGAATGGCGCCCTTGCGGGTGACGAGGAGATCCATCCCCTCGTACCGCTCCTCCGCCACATAGTTGTGGTGAGCACTGATCTCGGCCTCGAAGGTCGGCTTCGCCTTCTTGAACTCCTTGCGGATCACGTCCTTCAGGAGCGCCATCATGAGTGTGCGGTTGTACTTCGCGTACTCCTGCGCCCAGAACAGGTCGTTGCGGTATGCCGCCATCTGCGGGGTGTCCGCGACGAAGACGGCGAGATCGCGGTCGATCAGGCCCTGGTTGTGCGGAAGCTTCTGAGCGATGCCGATGTGGTGATCGGCCAGTTCCTTGCCGATGTTCCGGGACCCGGAATGCAGCATGAGCCAGACCGAACCGTCCTCACTCAGACAGACTTCGACGAAGTGATTGCCCGAGCCAAGCGTTCCCATCTGCTTCGTGGCACGCTCCTGGCGGAATTTCACTGATTCGGCGACCCCGTCGAACCGTCCCCAGAAGTCGTCCCACCCTCCGGTGGCAAGCCCGTGAAGCCGCCCCGGTTCGACCGGGCTGTCGTGCATCCCGCGCCCCACCGGAATCGCCTGCTCCACCTTCGAGCGGAGTCGGGAGAGGTCCCCCGGGAGGTCGTTGGCCGTCAGGGACGTCCTGACCGCGGACATGCCGCAGCCGATGTCCACCCCGACCGCCGCCGGGCACACCGCGCCCCGCATCGCGATGACCGATCCGACCGTCGCGCCCTTCCCGTAGTGCACGTCCGGCATGACGGCCAGGCCCTTGATCCAGGGCAGCGTGGCGACGTTCCGGAGCTGCTGCATCGCGCCGTCGTCCACCGACGCCGGATCCGCCCACATACGGATCGGAACCTTCGCCCCCGGCACTTCCACGTACGACATATCGCCCTCATTCCCCCGCAAAACCAACAGAAGTCTTAAATCGCAAAACCGGCGCCAAGGACAACGTTTGGGACAACGGACCGGCATCCACGGCAGTGCGTGCGATACACATTGTCTCCAGGACCCGCCCCCGCGGGGCAACCGAATAACCACAGGACACCCTGGTCGCGAGCACAGTCGAGCGACCCGTCGAGAGGAGCCCCACCGTGCAGCGGAAGGCGTACGTACCCGGCGTCGCCGCGCTTCTCGCGGCGCTGCTGGCCGGCTGCACCGGCGGATCGCCGGACGGTGGTGGCGAGGACGACCCGAAGCCGGGCGACACGGCGACGACGGCCGCCGCACAGCCCGGCAGGTACCGCACGCTCCCCGAGCCCTGCGCCGCGGTGTCGCCCGACACCCTGGACTCCCTGCTGCCGGGCATCGAGCAGCTGACAGACGAGGAGCAGCGCGAGAAGGCGTACGAGGGCACGGCGACGGTCACGTACGACACGGACCGGAAGGTTGGCTGCCGCTGGAAGGCGGAGTCGGGGACCGCGACGGACCATCTGCTGGTGGATTTCGAGCGGGTGGTCTCGTACGACAACGCGGTGAGCGACGACGACCGCGCGACCGAGATCTACACGAAGAAGGAGGAGGCGGCGGACATTCCGGAACCGGTCGCGTCGTCATCCGACGCAGCCGATTCGCCCGATACATCTGATTCGCCCGATGCGTCTGGTGCACCGGAGTCGCCGGAGTCGTCCGCGTCCGGTTCGACCCCGAGTTCCGGTGCGTCCGGTGCGTCCGGTGCGTCCGGTGCGTCCGGTGCGTCCGGCGACGCGGGCGGTGCCCCGTCCACAAGCTCCTCCGCCGGTGGCGCCCCCGGTTCCACACCGACCGCCCTCCAGCCCCGCACACTCGACAGCCTGGGCAACGCGGCGTTCCTCGACGACGCGCTGAACGCCTCGAAGCAGCGGTCGGTGACTGTGGTGTTCCGCACGTCCAACGTGTTGGTGACGATCCAGTACGACGAGCAGCCGGCGACCACCACGGACGTCCCGAGCAGCGAGGAAATGCAGGACAGGGCACGGAAGCTGGCGGGTCAGCTCGCCGAGACGTTCAGCGATTAGGGTCGTTCGGCGGGGGTTTCGGCCTCGGCGGAACCTGAGCCGCACCTGTCCCGTTCGGCGTACCGTGGCTCCCCGGACACGCGACCGAGTGCGGCCGGCGAAGAACGCGGCCGTCCGCACGCACACCCGAGCGTCTTGAGTGAAGGAACCATGCACCGATCCGTACAGCGACACCGTCAGCGACTCACCCGCATCCTGGTCGGGGCGGCCGCCGTCCCGGTGATGCTCGTCGCCTCCGGCTGCTCCTCGGACTCCGGCGACGGCTCCGGCTCCGGCGACGACGCGAAGAAGGACTCCGGCGCCTCGGCATCGTCCTCCACCACGAAGGCGGGCTCGGCGGTGAAGGAGGCGGCGTACGCGAAGCTGCCCGAGCCGTGCAAGGTCTTCTCGTCGAAGACGTTGAAGGAGCTGGTGCCCGAGGGCGCCAAGTCCAACAAGGAAGGCAAGTCGGACGACATCGCCACGCGCGGCAACTGCTCCTGGGACAGCCTGGACAACAAGGGCGTGAAGGGCTCGCAGTTCCGCTGGCTGAACGTGTCGCTGCTGCGCTTCGAGTCGGACCAGACCCGTGGCACGGGCGAGAAGCTGGCCTCGGAGTACTACGCGAAGCACGCCGAGGACGCGCGTTCGGTGGAGGACGCGAAGGAAGTCAAGTCGGAGCCGGTGTCCGGGACGGGCAACGAGGCGACGCTGGTGACGTACGACCTGAAGAAGAAGGAAGGCACCTTCAAGCAGCAGACGCTCGTGACGCGGGTCGAGAACGTCGTCGTGACGGTCGACTACAACGGCGCGGGCCTGGCGGGTGACGCATCCCCCAAGGCCGCCGATCTGTCGAAGGCGGCGCAGAAGGCCGCCGAGGAGGCCGTGCAGGCCGTCGTGACCGCGAACGAGGCCGGCGACGGTGCCGGGGCCGGTTCGAGCTCCGGCGCGACCCCGGGCAAGAGCCCGAGCAAGAGCCCGAGCGCCGGCGCCAGCAAGGGTTCCGGCAAGGGTTCGGACCTCGGCAAGGATGCCGACGACAGCGCGAGCCCCGGCAAGTCGGCCACCAAATCGGCCGGCAAGGCCGCCACCAAGGCGGCAAGCTAGTGCCGCGGCACTAGTCCGCCGGCATCGGCCGTCGTGAAGGACTGACGCGGGCCCGAATCCGGGGACGCGGTGTCCAGTTCGGCTGCCGTCCCACTCGCAGCCCGACCAGGACATTTGGAGGAGCCCGGCCCCCACGGAGGCCGGGCTCGACCCGTACCGGGCATCCGGACCCCGTACACATGTGCCACTCTGTTGCGCGCAACAGGTCGTAACGGGAGGGGAGTACGGGTGGCCGCGCCTATCGAGCTCACCAAGACGCACAAGATCCTCATCGGAGTGGTCGTCTTCGGAGCGGTCGTCATCGCAGCTATCGGCTTCGCCGGTTCCTACGCGGCGGTACGCGAACTCGCCCTGGAGAAGGGCTTCGGCAACTTCAGCTACGTGTTCCCGATCGGCATCGACGCGGGTATATGCGTCCTGCTCTCGCTCGACCTGCTCCTCACCTGGATCAGGATTCCGTTCCCGCTGCTGCGGCAGACGGCGTGGCTGCTGACGGCGGCGACGATCGCGTTCAACGGCGCGGCCGCCTGGCCGGACCCGCTCGGCGTGGGCATGCACTCGGTCATCCCGATCCTGTTCGTGGTCTCCGTGGAGGCGGCCCGGCACGCCGTCGGCCGGATGGCCGACATCACGGCCGACAAGCACATGGAGGGCGTTCGCCTCACCCGTTGGCTGCTCTCCCCATTCCCCACGTTCCTGCTGTGGCGCAGGATGAAGCTGTGGGAGCTGCGCTCGTACGAGCAGGTCATCAAGCTGGAGCAGGAACGTCTCGTCTACCAGGCGCGGTTGCGCTCCCGCTTCGGCCGCGGCTGGCGTCGCAAGGCCCCGGTGGAGTCCTTGATGCCGCTTCGGCTGGCCCGCTACGGCGTGCCGCTGGCGGAGACGGCGCCTTCCGGTCTGGCGGCGGCGGGCATCGAGCCCGCGCTGCTGCCCCCGGCACCGCAGCCCGCCCTGGAGCCGGCCGACACGGCCGCGGGCGGTCGCACCCCCGTGACAGCACCCGCCGTACAGAACGACGCGGCACCTGCCCGGGGGCGGCGTCCGGCTCCCGAGGGCGACGAACCCCCCGAGCAGCCGGATCACGTCGAGCCGCAGAATCCGTGGCTCCACGCCCGGCACCCCCAGTCCATCGCGTACCAGGGCGGCTACGACCCGACGTACGACCCGGAGGACGCGTACACCCAGTGGTACTCGGAGCAGCAGCAGGCCGAGGATTTCGAGGCACAGCAGCAGTTCCAGGACCAGCGGCGGTTCCAGGACCGGCGGCAGTTCGAGCAGGAGACCTTCCCGCAGCAGTACGAGGAGCCGTCGGCCCCCGCCCCGGAGCCCTCTCCGGAGGACACCGGTACCTTCCCGATCCCATCCGGCCCGGGCCGTACCCGTGAGCTGGGTGCGGGTGGTGGCACGGAGCCGACCGAGGAGGACTACTACCTGGTCTTCAAGAAGTCGATAGACGGCAGCTACCCGACCTCGGGCCAGTTCAGGGGCGACGTGGAAGCCACGTACGGCATCAAGCTTCCGCAGCGCGAGGCCGACCGGATGGTCATTCGCTTCACCAACCGCCACACGGCGGTACTTCAGGAGGACCACATCGCGTAGGAAGCAGGCGCCCACGCGGCGTGCGTACGTGAGAGGGGGCGCCCGGAGATCTCCGGGCGCCCCCTCTCACGTACAAGCTGGTAAGTACTGCCGACCGTGCCGCGGCCTACGCCCCCAGCAGCTTCCTCACCCGCTCCTGGCCCACGGCGAGGAGCAGGGTGGGCAGGCGCGGGCCGGTGTCACGGCCCACCAGCAGGTGGTAGAGCAGCGCGAAGAAGGTGCGCTGGGCGACCTTGATCTCCGCCGGGAGTTCCTTGGGGCCGGCGTCGGCGGAGAAGCCGGCCTGGACCTTCGGAACGCCGTAGACGAGGTGGGTGAGCCCGTCCAGCGACCAGTGCGTGTCGAGGCCGTCGAGCAGCAGCCGCAGTGACGCGCGGCCCTGGTCGTCGAGGGACTTGATGAGCTCGGTGTCGGCCTCGTCCCGGACGACGGTCCGCTGGTCGGCGGGGACCTGGGTGTTGATCCAGGCCTCTGCCTTGTCGAGCCGCGGCCGGACGTCGTCGAGCGACGCGAGCGGGTCGGCGGGGTCGAGCTCGCTGAGGATGCGCAGGGTCTGGTCCTCGGCGCCCGCGGTGATGTCGGCGACGGAGGCGAGGGTGCGGTAGGCCATGGTGCGGGGCGTCCTCGGGAGTTCGCCCGCGGCGGTGCCGACGGCGCGCGCGTGGGCGGCGACGTCCCCCGGGAGGGCGGACCCGTCGGTGACCTTCCCCTCCAGCTTGTCCCACTCGTCGTAGAGCCGCTGGATCTCCTGGTCGAAGGCGATCTTGAACGACTGGTTGGGCCTGCGGCGGGCGTAGAGCCAGCGCAGGAGCTGCGGCTCCATGATCTTCAGCGCGTCGCCGGGGGTGGGGACGCCGCCCTTGGAGGACGACATCTTCGCCATCCCGGAGATCCCCACGAAGGCGTACATGGGCCCGATGGGCTGCTTGCCGCCGAAAACGCTCCCGACGATCTGTCCGCCGACCTGGAAACTGGACCCGGGCGACGAGTGGTCGACCCCGCTGGGCTCGAAGACGACGCCCTCGTAGGCCCAGCGCATCGGCCAGTCGACCTTCCAGACCAGCTTGCCGTGGTTGAACTCGCTGAGCCGGACGGTCTCCGAGAAGGCGCACTCGGTACAGGTGTACGTCAGCTCGGTGGTGTCGTCGTCATAGGCCGTGACGGTGGTGAAGTCCTTGCCGCAGTCCCCGCAGTAGGGCTTGTACGGGAAGTATCCGGCGGAGCCGGTGCCGTCGTCCTCGGCGGCCGCGCCGGACCCCTCGGCGGCCTCCAGCTCGGCCTCGTCGACGGGCTTCTGACCCTGCTTCTTCGCGGGCGCCTTCTTGGTCCGGTGCTGGTCGAGGATCGCGTCGATGTCACCGCGGTGCTTCATCGCGTGCAGGATCTGCTCGCGGTAGGCGCCCGAGGTGTACTGCTCGGTCTGGCTGATCCCGTCGAACTCGACGCCCATCTCCGCGAGCGCGTCGACCATGGCGGCCTTGAAGTGCTCGGCCCAGTTCGGGTAAGGGGAGCCCTCCGGGGCGGGTACGGAGGTCAGGGGCCTGCCGATGTGCTCGGCCCATGACGTGTCGGTCCCGGGGACACCGTTCGGAACCTTGCGGTAGCGGTCGTAGTCGTCCCACGAGATCAGGTGCCTGACCTCGTGTCCGCGGCGCCGGACCTCGTCGGCGACGAGGTGCGGGGTCATGACCTCACGCAGGTTGCCCAGGTGGATGGGACCGGAGGGGGACAGTCCGGACGCGACGACAACGGGTTTTCCCGGGGCTCGGCGCTCCGACTCCTCGATGACCTCATCCGCGAAACGGGAGACCCAGTCGGTGGTCTCGGTGCTCTGAGCCACGATCGGCACGTCCTTCTTTCCTCAGGAGTCGTCATAGGCCGGCGGTACGGTCGCGCGGCTGACCGCCCCATTCTCCCAGCTCTGCCCGCATCCACGAAAACGGCTTTTCACCGCGCCCGAACCTCCGGTCCTCGAACGCCGGGCGGGCGGGGTATGTCAGCCCGTCCGGCGTTTGAGGACGAGCGCGTTCAGCGCGATTGCGGGGTCTGGGGGCGCAGCCCCCAGGTACGGGACGGGCAGGGGCGGCGGGGCGAAAACCCCTTTACCCCCCGTGGGATAGTGGGGGGACCCACCCGTACCCACCAGGAGAACGGCACCCACTCCATGGCCTCGGTCACGTCCCTCACCGCCCACGTCCACCAGCGCCTGTCGGACGCGCTCACGGCAGCCCTGCCGGAGAGCGCGGCCACGGACCCGCTGCTGCGACGCAGCGACCGGGCGGACTTCCAGGCCAACGGGATCCTCGCCCTGGCGAAGAAGGCGAAGGCCAATCCCCGGGACCTCGCGACGCAGGTCGTCGACCGGGTCGTCAAGGGTGACCTGATCCAGGACATCGAGGTCTCGGGGCCCGGCTTCCTGAACATCACGATCACGGACCGGGCGATCATCCAGACCCTCGCGGCCCGCGCCACGGACCCGGCGGACCGTCTCGGCGTGCCGTTCACCGAGCACCCGGGCACCACGGTCGTCGACTACGCCCAGCCGAACGTGGCGAAGGAGATGCACGTAGGCCACCTCCGCTCCGCGGTGATCGGTGACGCGGTCACGCAGATCCTGGAGTTCGTCGGCGAGACCGTCGTCAGGCGGCACCACATCGGCGACTGGGGCACCCAGTTCGGCATGCTCATCCAGTACCTGGACGAACACCCGCACGAACTGGACCGCGAAGCCCCCGAGGGCACTGTGGAGACGGGCGAGGAGGCGATGTCGAACCTCGGCCGCCTCTACAAGGCGGCGCGCACGCACTTCGACTCCGACGACGAGTTCAAGACGCGGGCCCGCCGCAGGGTGGTCGACCTGCAGGCGGGCGACCCGCACACCCTCGCCACCTGGCAGCGGTTCGTGGACGAGTCGAAGATCTACTTCTTCTCGGTCTTCGAGAAGCTGGACATGGAGATCCAGGACGCGGACATCGTCGGTGAGTCGGCCTACAACGACATGCTGGACGAGACATGCCGCCTCCTGGAGGAGTCGGGCGTGGCGGTCCGCTCGGAGGGCGCCCTGTGCGTGTTCTTCGACGACGTCAAGGGCCCGGACGGCAATCCGGTCCCGCTGATCGTGAAGAAGTCGGACGGCGGCTACGGCTACGCGGCCACCGACCTCTCCGCGATCCGGAACCGGGTCTTCGACCTGAAGGCGAACACGGTCCTGTACGTGGTCGACGCCCGCCAGTCCCTGCACTTCAAGATGGTCTTCGAGACGGCGCGCAGGGCGGGCTGGCTGAACGAGGAGACAAAGGCGCAGCAGCTGGCCTTCGGCACGGTCCTCGGCAAGGACGGCAAGCCGTTCAAGACCCGTGAGGGCGAGACGGTCCGGCTGGTGGACCTCCTGGACGAGGCGATCGACCGTGCCACGGCGGTGGTCCGCGAGAAGGCCGAGAAGGTGGGCCTGACCGAGGAGGAGATCGTCGAGAACGGCCGGTTCGTCGGGGTCGGCGCCGTGAAGTACGCGGACCTCTCCACGTCCGCCGTCCGGGACTACAAGTTCGACCTGGACCAGATGGTGTCGTTGAACGGCGACACGAGCGTGTACCTCCAGTACGCGTACGCCCGTATCCAGTCGATCCTCCGCAAGGCCGGGGACGCGCATCCGCTGGCCCACCCGGAGCTGGCGCTGGCTCCGGCGGAGCGTGCGCTGGGACTGCACCTGGACCAGTTCGGCGAGCTGCTGCTGGACGTGGCCGCGGGGTACGAGCCGCACAAACTGGCCTCGTACCTGTACCAGTTGGCGTCGCACCTGACCACGTTCTACGACCAGTGCCAGGTGCTGAGCGACGCGAACCCGAAGGAGGTCGTCGAGAACCGGCTGTTCCTCGTCGACCTGACGGCCCGCACCCTTCACCAGGGCATGGCGCTGCTCGGCATCAGGACTCCCGACCGCCTCTGAAGTCGTACCACTCAACAGCCCTTCACCTGTTCGGGTGAAGGGCTGTTGAGTGCCCGCATGTCACAGCGCTGGCCAAAGGTTGAGGTCTTGGAGCGCGCCCCGCATGATGCGATGCTGCGGGGCCGCCCGCCCCGACTCCGGGGAGGGCCACGAGCCCTGTTGGACCGCACGCTGGGAGCGCAATGAGCACCGCACTGCCCTTCTCCTTCCCTCCAGCCGCCCGGAGGGTGTCCGCCAGTCATGCTGCCACTCGTTGAGACCGGCGAAGAGCTGGACGAGGTCGTCCGGGACGAGGCCCTGCTGCGGCCGGCCGTCGCGGATCTGTGCGAGCGCCTCAACCTGGTCCCGAAGCCGATGGTCCGTTACATCGAGGGCTCGCTCCCGGTGTACTCCATCGGCGCCGCGCACGTGCTGAAGCTGTTCCCCGCCTTCGAGAAGCTCGACGCGAAGCGCGAGGAGCGGGTGCTCAGTCATGTGTACGGCAAGCTGCCGGTGCCGACACCGCAGTTGTACTCGGCGGGCGCGTACAAGAACGGCTGGTCCTTCGTCCTGATGTCCCGGCTGCCCGGCGAGGGCCTCGCGGAGGTGTGGCCGCGGATTCCGGCGGCGGAGCAGGACCGTATCGTCACGGAGGCCGGTGAGACGCTCGCGGCGCTGCACGCGCTGAGTCCCGCGCCGCTCGCGGGCTGCGTCGGGCCGCCCGACTGGGGCCTGTTCGTCGACTCGCAGCGCGCGAACGCGGTGGAACAGCAGCGCGAGTCCGGACTGTCCAAGGCGTGGCTCGACCAGATTCCGTGGTTCCTGAGTTCGGTACCGCTGGCCGCCCCGGCGCGACGGGTGCTGCTGCACACCGAGTTCATGCGTCAGCATCTGACCGTGGACCCGGACGGCTGGCGGCTGACGGGCCTGTTCGACTTCGAGCCCGCGATGGTCGGCGACCCGGCCTACGACTTCGTGAGCGTCGGCCTGTTCGTCTCGTGCGGACAGCCCCGGCTGCTGAAGCGGTTCTACGAGGCGTACGGGCGCCCGCCGTTCGACCCGCACACGCTCATGGCGTACACGCTGCTGCACGTCTACAGCAACCTGCGCTCGTATCTGAGCATGCTGCCCAAGCCGCCGGAGCCGACGCTGGACTCACTCGCGCAGACCTGGTTCGGCACCGACTGACGGGGGCCGGCCGGGGGTGTCGGCGGCCTCGGGAGCCGTTGTCAGTGGCGGGCAATAAAGTCACGTGCATGGCGACTCTTCCGAACCAGCTGCCGATGCTCGCGGCCGATCCGACCGGCCGCCCACTCGGTCTCGACCTCCCGCCCGGAGCCCTGCTCGACACGACGGTCGAGGGCCCCTGGGGCGAGCCGCTGCTGTGGCGCGCCGACGCCCCGGCGGCACCGGGCGACTGGCTGCGTCTGGCACCGGCACGCCACACGGCAGGCCTGTATCCGGTCCTGGTCGCCGGGAGCGAGGCCGGCGACCCCCACCCGGACAAGTGGGAGCTGGACCCCGACCTCGCCTCCTACCCGGGTGACCACGACGCCGACGAGGTGCTCGCGGAGCTCTGGGAGGAGTACGCGGCCGAAGCGGAGGACACCGACTGGCCGGGCCTCGCCGCGGCGGGCACGCCGGACGCCGATCCGGACGCGCGGGCGGCCGAGGTGACGGACGCCCTCGTCGGCGGCGCGAGTCCGCTGAAGGAGGCACGGATCGCGCTCGTCCCGGCCCGCCGCAGCGCGGACATCCCGGCGGCCCTCGGCTGGTGCGGGCCGCTCAACCTCACGGACGACGTGGCGCTGCTGTGCGCTGTCCTGCGTTCCCGGGAGGACCGCTTCGGCATACGGGTCGTGGCGCTCACCTTCGACCGGTTGGTCGTCTCCGTCGCGGCCCCGCCCCGGACCCTGGCCGAGGCGGAGGCGATAGCCGCCGAGCACCACGCGTTCTGCCCGGACGGCATCACGCGGAGCGGCCACGCCTCCCTGCGGACGTACGCCGAGCGCGAAGTGCTCGGCGTACGCTCCTGGTCGTTCTGGTGGGACTGACCGGGGATCGGGGCGGGGTCAGGGCTTGCGGCCCGTGACCGCGTACACGTTGATGTCCGCGTCCGTCACGTCGTTGATGTCGCGGTAGCGGACCTTCTCTATGTCGTCGAGGCCGTCGAGGTAGCCCGCCTCGGGCTGCTCGGGCACGGGCGCCGCGTTGTCGGGCCGCCAGTGGTGGGCGGGGACCACGCCGGGCTCGTCGACCTCCAGCCCGTTCTCGGTGAGGAACCGCTCGACCTCCGCCTTCGTACGCAGCACGAAGGTGAAGCCCCGCTCGGTGTACGTCCGCTGGACCGCGCGGACGTTCTCGGGGTTGAGATCCTCGGTGAGATGGCTGAGCACGAGCCGACTGCCCGAGGGCAGCGCGCCGATCAGCTCGCGGACGATCGGGTAGGCCCGCTCGTCCTCGACGAAGTGCAGGATCGCCACCAGCGCCAGGGCGATCGGCTGGTCGAAGTCCAGGGTCTTCGCGGCGGCTTCGAGAATCTGGGCCGGGTTCTCCAGGTCGGCGTCGATGTAGTCGGTACGGCCCTCGGGCCCGCTGTTGAGCAGGGCGCGCGCGTGGGCGAGGACGACCGGGTCGTTGTCGACGTACACGACACGGGAGTCGGGGGCGATGCGCTGGGCGATCTGGTGCACGTTCTCCTGGGTCGGCAGCCCGGTGCCGATGTCCAGGTACTGCAGGATGCCCTCCTCGCCGGTCAGCGTGTTCACGGCCCGGCGCAGGAAGTCGCGGTTGTGCCGGACGTCGAGGTAGCCGCGCGGGTTGGCGCTGAGCGCGGCGGCTGCCGCGCTCCGGTCCACCGGGTAGTTGTCCTTGCCCCCGAGAAAGACGTCATAGACACGAGCCGGGTGTGCCTTGGTGGTGTCGATCCTCCTTCTCAGCTCGGCGGGGTCCTGGCTGAGAGCATCACCGGGCATAGAGCCTCTCCCTGGAGAGTCGCATGAGTCGCGTCAGTCAACGGGCAACAACCTAGCTCCCACGGTGACTTGGCAGGGCCCTGACTCCGATATCCGGGCAGTGGATCATGAAATCCGGGTTTTGCGGGGCCCCGGCCCGGGAACAGACAGACGCTCAGCCAGGGACATTGGGCTCGTATTCGTTCCGCCCCCAGGAGGAGTCACCGGGCGGGCAGTCGTACGCGGGCCGCCCCGCGTTGCCGCTCGTCCGGAACGGTTTGCCGTTGTCGTTGAGCCGTACCATGCCCTTCTTGTCCCCGCTCGACCACTCCAGCTCCAGGTACCAGCTCACGTTGTGCGCCCGGGCGTCCGCGAAGATGTAGAAGACCTCGGGGTCGGTCTCGCTCACCTTGTACGGGAAGTCGCGCTGCCCGGCCTTGGGGGAGGTCGCGGGCCGCCCGTCGTCGAGGTTCACACCGAACGCCGAAGTCTGCACACCGCCGCCGCAGCCGACGCCCATCGTGAAGTCGTTCCAGGCGAGCGGCGCGCTCTTCTCCACCACCCGCACATGCAGTGCCTCCAGGACGACGGTGGCCTTCCCGGTGCCCTGGACGGTCAGCGCGAGCATCTGCTGCCGGGCGGCGACCCCGCCGAGCGCGGAGACCCAGCCGCGCGCGTCGGGCTCACCCGGCGGCGGGGGCACCTGCTCGGGCTTGCGGTCGACGAGATAGTGCTGGCTGCACGGGTCCTCCCACTTGTACGGGTTGACGGCGACAGTGGGCGCGGTGGCGCCGTCCGCGACCGCGCTGTCCGCCGCCGGCCCGGCCCCGCCGCCACTTCGGGAGGTGGAGGGGGAGGCGGAGGCGGACTCCGGGGAGCTCCCGGAGCGCGAGGCCGACGGTGAGGCCGATCTGCCCTTCGCGTCGGCGGATTCACCGGCCCCCGGACCGCCGTCGGCGGACTCGGCGGCCCCGGCGGCTCCGACGGCCTGCTTGCGGCCCTCGTCGTCGCCTCCGCCCGGCACGAGATTCACCACGAGCGCCGCCGACACGACGGCGGCGGCCACGGCGGCGCCGGCGAGAGCGACGGTCCGCCGCCGCCGTGTGACCGGCGCATCCGGAGAGGCCGCAGCCGCCGGACCGGCCGACGAGACCGCACCCTCCGCCTCCGAACCGGCCGGGGCCTGAACCTCGGATGCGGTCGAAGTACCGGAAACGGTCGAAGTACCGGAAACGGTCGCGGTCGGCTTCTGCTTTCGCCGCGCATCCGCGAGGATCCACCGCCGGTGCAGCTCCACCAGTTCCTCGGGCGTCGCCCTGCACACCCGCGCGAACCGCTCCACGGGCGCGTAGTCCGTCGGCACGGCATCCCCGTTGAGGTACCGGTGCAGCGTGGACGCACTCGTGTGGAGCCGTTTCGCGAGCACCCCGTAGCTGAGCCCGGATCGCTCCTTCAGCTGCCCCAACAGCTCCGTGAAATCGTCCCGCGCCACCGTTCCCACCTCTCTTCACGTCCCGGACCCGCATTCCAGGGGTAGGTCGTTCCCCCAGGTCAAAGCGGTTACAGCCATTCCAGCGTCCCGGAAACCCCGGCAGCTGTGGCGGCCGGGACGGATCACCGCACAAGCTTGGGCCATCCAAGCACGCCGCTCCCGGCACCGGTCGAGCGGTTCGTGCCACCACCCGTACCGCAACAGGGGGATCACTCATGTCCGCACGTACCACCCGCACTCGTCTGCTCGCCGCCGCCGCACTCACGGTCGCCACACTGTCCCTGACGGCGTGCGGCGGCGGAGACGGTGTCCGCGACGAGGGCGCGTCGTCCGGCTCGTCCGTGTCGTCCTCGTCCAAGGGGAACGAGGAAGCGTCCACGGGCAAGGGCCAGGCCGACACCGTGGGTTCGGATTCCAAGGACGGCGAGGGAGACAAGGGCACGCAGGACACCGCGGCTCCGAGCGGCACATCGGGCTCCACGGGCACCTCGGGATCCGGGAGCTCGTCAGGCTCCTCGGGCGCCAAGAGCTCCAAGGGTTCCTCGGGCTCGAAGGACTCGCTCCCCGGACTCAACCCCTGCGCCACCGTCCGTACGACCGCCACCGAGGTCTCCCGCCCCCTCAACCACATCCTCCTCACCGTCACCAACACGGGCTCGAAGAACTGCCACCTGCCCAACTACCCGGCCGTCCGGTTCGGCGGCGCCCAGTCGGTGCCGCCGGTCTTCGAGGAGTCCCAGCCGCAGGCGGTGGTCACACTGGCCCCGGGCGAGTCCGGCTACGCGGGCGTGCTCCTCTCGGCCGCGGACGGCAGCGGCTCCAACGGCTACACGGCCAAGTCGCTGACGGTCTACCTCAGCACGGACTCGAAGACGGCCGTCAAGCCGTCGCTCCCCTCGAAGGGCGTGTACGTGGACGACTCGATCCGCGTCTCGTACTGGCAGGCCTCGATGGACGACGCCCTCGCCTGGTGACACCGGCAGGCCGCCTTACGCACCACAAGGTAGGCACCTGACCAAATAGTGGGTACTTGTGACGAGTTGAGCCCCCGACCAGCATGGTCGTCATGGCACCCCACAACTCGTCACCTACTCCTGTCACCGTCCTCGGCCTGGGCCTGATGGGCACGGCACTCGCGACCGCCGCCCTGAAGGCCGGCCGCTACGCTTCCGCGGGCGCCCTCAACGCTCAACGCAGCTTCTGCGCCACCTCGGTCGCCCAGTACGTCAGGATGTTGCGCGCACCGGCCCGCTTGATGCCGGTCAGCGTCTCCAGGATCGCCCTGTCACGGTCGATCCAGCCCTTCTCGGCGGCGGCCTCGATCATCGAGTACTCCCCGGAGATCTGGTACGCGGCGACGGGCACGTCCACCGAATCCGCGACGCGCGCCAGGATGTCGAGGTAGGGACCGGCGGGCTTCACCATGACCATGTCGGCGCCCTCTTCGAGGTCGAGCGCCAGCTCCCGCAGCGACTCCCGCACATTCGCCGGGTCCTGCTGATACGTCTTCCGGTCGCCCTTGAGCGAGGAGGCGACGGCCTCCCGGAAGGGCCCGTAGAAAGCGGACGAGTACTTGGCGGTGTAGGCGAGAATGGCGACGTCCGTATGCCCGGTCCGGTCCAGGGCAGCGCGGACGACACCGATCTGGCCGTCCATCATCCCGCTGGGCGCCACCACATGGGCCCCCGCGTCGGCCTGCACCCGAGCCATCTCGGCGTACCGCTCCAGGGTCGCGTCGTTGTCGACACGCCCTTGCGCGTCCAGCACACCGCAGTGCCCGTGATCGGTGGTCTCGTCGAGACACAGGTCGGACATCACCAGCAGCTCGTCCCCGACCTCGGCCCGCACGTCGCGGAGGGCGACCTGCAGGATCCCCTCGGGGTCGGTACCGGCCGTTCCGGCCGCGTCCTTGTTGGCTTCCTCCGGCACACCGAAGAGCATGATCCCGGAGACGCCGGCCTCCACCGCCTCCAGCGCGGCCTTCTTGAGGCTGTCCCGGGTGTGCTGCACGACGCCCGGCATCGCCGCGATCGGCACCGGCTCCGTGACGCCCTCGCGCACGAAGGCCGGAAGGATGAAGTCAGCGGGATGCAGCCGCGTCTCGGCGACCATGCGCCGCATCGCGGGCGTGGTACGCAAACGCCTCGGCCGCGTACCGGGAAAGGATCCGTACGTCGTCATACCACCCACGCTACGCCCGGCCCACCCGTGCCTTTGCCGACGCGGAGTCGGCCTCCGCCCGGCCCTGCGCGATGTGCCCCGATCCTTCACCTGTCGGTGTGCGGAGACACCGCGGGCAGCTCCACGGTGATGCGGATACCGGCGCCGGAGCGCGGGGTGAGGGTGAGGGTTCCGCCGTGTGCCTGGGTGATGCTTCTGACGATGGACAGGCCGAGGCCGACGCCCGCGTGGTCGGTGTGGATGCGCTCGGTGCCGCGCTGGAAGGGTTCGGTGAGTGTCGAGACCCGCTGTGGGGTGAGCTTCTCGCCGGTGTTCTCGACCGTGAGCACCACCGTCGTGGGGCGGACGCTGGTGTTCACCCACACGGTGCCCTGTTCGGGCAGGTTGTGGACGATGGCGTTGTGCACGAGGTTCATGGTCAGCTGCAGCAGGAGCGCTTGCGATCCGACCGTGGGGGTGATGTCGCCGCCGGTCTCGATGGTGACGCCATGCTTCTCCGCGAGGGGGAGGAGCGTTTCGGTGGCTTCTTCCGCCAGGAGGGACAGGTCGACGTCTTCCCGGACGAAGGACCGCTGGTTGGCGCGGCTGAGCAGGAGCAGTGCTTCGGTGAGGTCGATCGCCCGGTTGTTGACGAAGTGGAGGCGGTCGACGAGTTCGCCGGTGTCGCGGCTGGGATCCTTGCGGGCCACGTCGAGGAGTGTCTTCGTGATCGCCAGTGGGGTGCGCAGTTCGTGGGAGGCGTTGGCCGCGAATCTCTGCTGTTCGGCGTCGTGTGCTTCGAGCCGCGTGAGCATCGTGTCGAAGGCGTCAGCGAGTTCGCGGAACTCGTCCCCCCGGCCTTCCAACTGGATCCGGTGGGAGAGCGAGCCGTTCGTGGCCAGCCGGGTGGCATGGGTGATGCGGGTCAGGGGCGCGAGCATGCTGCCGGCGAGGATCCAGCCTCCCAGAAGGCCGAAGACCAGCAGGAACACCATCATGATGGCCGCCTTCGGGGCGAAGGCCGCCAACAGGTCGGAGCGGTCGGGCATGGCCATCGGCGAGGGATGGAGCTCCTCGGGTACGTAACGCAGCAGGAACACCCACACAACGGAGAGCAGCAGGGCACCCGCAAGCATCAGGAACCCCGCGTAGCTGAGGGTGAGCTTGAGGCGGACACTCACACCAGGGGCTCTAGCCACGGTCTCCTCCCTCACGTCCGGTGCCGGGTGCTGTGTCGATGCGGTAGCCGACGCCGGCCACGGTGGCGATGATCCAGGGTTCGCCGAGCCGTTTGCGCAGGGCCGAGACGGTGATGCGCACGGCGTTGGTGAACGGGTCGGCGTTCTCGTCCCACGCCCGCTCCAGCAGCTCCTCGGCGCTGACGACACCGCCTTCGGCGGCGACCAGGACGTCGAGCACGGCGAACTGCTTCCGGGTCAGCGGGACATAGCGGCCGTCCCGGTGGACCTCTCTGCGGAACGGGTCGAGGCGCAGACCGGCGATCTCTCGCACGGGAGGCCTGTGGTGGGCACGTCTGCGGTCGAGTGCTCTGAGCCTGAGCGCGAGTTCTCGCAGCTCGAAGGGTTTCGTGAGGTAGTCGTCGGCGCCGAGTCCGAACCCGGAGGCCTTGTCGTCGAGACGGTCGGCGGCGGTGAGCATGAGGATCGGCATGCCGCTGCCGGAGGCGACGATGTGTTTGGCGATCTCGTCACCGGAAGGTCCGGGGACGTCACGGTCGAGGACTGCGATGTCGTAGGCGTTGACACTCAGCAGTGCCAGAGCGGTGTCGCCGTCCCCCGCGATGTCGGCCGCGATCGCTTCCAGGCGCAGGCCGTCGCGGATGGCCTCCGCCATATAGGGCTCGTCCTCGACAATCAGCACACGCATCCTCAGAGGCTACGAGCCGGCGCATATCGCCGGTATATCGAAAACCGCATACGGGCCGGCAACACCACACTGCCTTGACTGGCGGTATGACTCGGATCCCACGACAGACGATGACGCAGGTGGACACGGCGAGGACCGGACAGGACGGCGCCGGCCGCCGGGACACCGGCTCCGGCACAGGCACCGGACCCGGCTCTGGCTCCGGCTCCGGCACCGGCACCCGGTACGCGACCGTCCGCCGGGCGATCCTTCGGGCGATCCGCGGCGGCTTCCGGCCGGACCCGTGGAAGCGCGGCCCGGTGCTCGCGGCGCTGGCGCTGCTACTGGGGCTGCTCATGCTGTTGCACGCGAAGATCCCTAACCGGATCGGGAACCTCGGCAGCCTGGTGGAGACCTTCCTGCCGTGGTTCGGCCTGTTCGTCCCGGTGCTGCTGGCCGGCGCGCTGTGGCGCCGCTCCGCCTCCGCGGTGGCCGCGCTGCTGCTGCCCGTCGTGGTGTGGCTGAACCTCTTCGGCGGGCTGCTCGGCGACAAGTCCCACGCAGGCGGTGACCTCACCGTGGTCGGCCACAACGTCAGCGCCGACAACCCCGACCCGGCCGGCGCCGCACGCGACCTGGCCGCCTCCGGGGCGGACGTGCTGGCGCTGCTGGAGCTGACCCAGCAGGCCCGGGGCACGTACGAGAAGGGGCTGGCGAAGGCGTACCCGTACCACTCGGTGCAGGGCACGGTCGGGGTGTGGAGCAAGCTGCCGCTGTCGGAGACCCGGACGGTCGACGTCGCGATGCAGGGCATGGCCGGGCCGCTCGCGGAGAACCTGTCCGCCGAGGCCAGGGCGGCCACGCCCCGGGCGCTGCGCACCACGGTGGCCACGGACCACGGGCCGCTCGCGGTGTACGTGGCCCACCTGGGGTCCGTGCGCGTGAATCCGAGGGCGGGCTTCTCGACGGGCCGGCGGGACGCCGGCGCGCAGGCGCTCGGCAAGGCCGTGGCCGCCGAGCGGAACAAGCGCGTGGTGCTGCTCGGCGACCTGAACGGCACCGTGGACGACCGCGCGTTCGCCGGCCTCACCTCGCAGCTGCGCTCGGTCCAGGACGCGGCCGGGGACGGCTTCGGCTTCAGCTGGCCGGCGGGGTTCCCGGTGGCGCGGATCGACCAAATCCTGGTCAGGGGCGTGGAGCCGGAGAGTTCGTGGGTGCTGCCGGCCACCGGCAGCGACCATCTGCCGGTGGCGGCCGGGATCAGCTGGTGAACACCCTTGAGCCGAGCCTCAAGAACCGCGGCAGGCGAAAGCACGCGGGGCGCACTCGTCGAGTACGCCCCGCGATCACCTCAGGCTCGGCCTCAGGTTCCGCCTCTGATTCCGCGATTCCGCCTCGGATCCCGCCTCAGGTCGTCGACCGTCGCCGCCGCGATCCCGGTCGCCGCTCGCTCGGCCGAGTCACCGGATCCCCGGCCTCAAGGGCGGACGCCCTCCGCCGCAGCCCGAACTCCGCCAGCGCCTCGGCCAGCCGGTGCACGGACGGCTCGGGCGACATGACGTCGACCCGCAGCCCGTGCTCCTCGGCCGTCTTGGCCGTGGCCGGACCGATACAGGCGATCACGGTCACGTTGTGCGGCTTCCCTGCGATACCCACCAGGTTCCGCACGGTGGAGGACGACGTGAAGAGCACGGCGTCGAAGCCGCCGCCCTTGATCGCCTCACGGGTGTCCGCCGGTGGCGGCGAGGCCCGTACGGTCCGGTAGGCCGTGACGTCGTCGACCTCCCAGCCCAGCTCGATCAGCCCGGCGACCAACGTCTCCGTGGCGATGTCGGCACGCGGCAGGAACACCCGGTCGATCGGGTCGAAGACCGGATCGTACGGCGGCCAGTCCTCCAGCAGACCCGCGGCCGACTGCTCGCCGCTGGGCACCAGATCCGGCTTCACCCCGAAGGCCACCAGCGCCTTGGCGGTCTGCTCGCCCACAGCGGCGACCTTGATACCGGCGAAGGCCCGGGCATCGAGCCCGTACTCCTCGAACTTCTCCCGCACCGCCTTGACGGCGTTCACCGACGTGAAGGCGATCCACTCGTACCGGCCCGTCACCAGGCCCTTGACCGCCCGCTCCATCTGCTGGGGCGTGCGCGGCGGTTCGACGGCGATCGTCGGCACCTCGTGCGGCACGGCCCCGTACGACCGCAGTTGGTCGGAGAGCGACGCCGCCTGCTCCTTCGTACGCGGCACGAGAACCTTCCAGCCGAACAGCGGCTTGGACTCGAACCACGACAGCTGGTCGCGCTGAGCGGCGGAGGAACGCTCACCGACCACGGCTATCACCGGCCTGCCGCCCTCGGGCGAGGGCAGCACCTTGGCCTGCTTCAGCGTCTGCGCGATGGTGCCGAGCGTCGCGCACCAGGTGCGCTGACGGGTCGTCGTACCGGCGACGGTCACGGTCACCGGGGTGTCGGGCTTGCGGCCGGCGGCGACGAGCTCGCCCGCGGCCGCCCCGACGGAGTCCAGGGTCGTCGAGACGACCACGGTTCCGTCGGACGCGCCGACCTCGGTCCAGCAGCGCGCGGGCGCCGTACGGGCGTCGACGAACCGCACGTCCGTGCCCTCGGCGTCCCGCAGCGGCACACCCGCGTACGCGGGCACACCGACAGCGGCGGCGATACCGGGAACGACCTCGAAAGGCACCCCCGCCGCGACGCAGGCGAGCATCTCGCCGGCGGCGTACGCGTCGAGCCCGGGGTCACCCGAGACCGCACGGACGACCCGCCTGCCGCCCCGTGCGGCCTCCATGACAATATTGGCCGCGTCCTTCGACGCGGGGGCGCCAGAGGTGGTTGACGCGCCGTCAACTACCTTCAGCTGAGGCGTTTCCGGGCTCGGGCCCGTATTGGTGTCGAGCACGGTGACGTTTCGTCTGGCGTGCGTGCGGACGACGTCGAGCACTTCGGGTTCGGCGACCAGGACATCCGCGTTCCCCAGCGCCTCCACGGCGCGCAGAGTCAGCAGTCCCGGATCCCCGGGTCCGGCACCGAGGAAGGTGACGTGCCCGTGTTCGAGGCCGATGGGAAGGGTGGTGGGGCTCAATGTGCTCGCTCCCCCATCAGACCGGCCGCGCCCTTGGCAAGCATCTCGGCAGCGAGTTCACGGCCGAGCGCCATTGCTTGGTCATGTGTCTCGGGCACGGGACCGGTGGTGGACAACTGCACCAGCGTCGAGCCGTCGGTCGTGCCGACGACGCCGCGCAGGCGCATTTCCTTGACAATCTGCCCGTCGGCCAGAAGGTCGGCGAAGGCACCCACGGGTGCGCTGCAGCCGGCCTCCAGGGCGGCGAGCAGGGACCGCTCGGCGGTCACGGCGGCCCGGGTGAACGGGTCGTCGAGCTCGGCGAGCGCAGCGATCAGGTCAGTGTCGTGCGGGGTGTGCCCCGCCCTGCACTCGATCGCGAGGGCCCCCTGTCCGGGGGCGGGCAAAATTGTGTCGACCGACAGGAAGTCGGTCACTTCGTCGGTCCGTCCGACGCGGTGCAGTCCGGCGGCGGCGAGTACGACGCCGTCCAGTTCACCGTTGCGCACGAACCCGATCCGGGTGTCGATGTTCCCGCGGATCGGAACGGTCTCGATCGTCAGCCCGTGGTCGCGCGCGTACGCGTTCAGCTGGGCCATGCGACGCGGCGAGCCGGTACCGATCCTCGCCCCGTTCGGCAGCCGGGCGAACGTCAGGCCGTCCCGTGCGATCAGCACGTCACGGGCGTCCGCGCGGACGGGTACGGCGGCCAGCGCCAGCTCGTCGGGCTGCCCGGTCGGCAGGTCCTTGAGCGAGTGCACGGCGAAGTCGACCTCGCCGCGCAGCAGCGCGTCCCGCAGGGCGGTCACGAAGACGCCCGTGCCGCCGATCTGTGCGAGGTGTTCGCGGGACGTGTCCCCGTAGGTCGTGATCTCCACGAGCTCGACGGACCGTCCGGTCACCTGGCTCACGGCGTCCGCCACCTGCCTGGACTGGGCCAGGGCGAGTCTGCTCCGCCTGGTCCCGAGCCTCAGTGCCTGCTCAGTCATGCTGGCCCTCGGTTTTCGGCGCTCTCGAAGTTGTTGCTGTCGAAGGTGTGTTCTTCGAAGGACGTGCCGTCGAAGGTCGTGCTGCCGACGGTGTTGTCGGTGTCATCGGCCCGCGAGACGGCGGCGACCGTCTCCTGGTCCAGGTCGAACAGGGTCCGCAGCGCGTCCGCGTATCCGGCACCGCCGGGCTCGGCGGCCAGCTGCTTGACCCGTACGGTCGGCGCGTGGAGCAGCTTGTCCACGACGCGTCGCACGGTCTGGGTGATCTCGCCGCGCTGCTTCTCGTCGAGGCCGGGCAGCCGTCCGTCGAGCCGGGCGATCTCGCCGGCGACGACGTCGGCCGCCATCGTCCGCAGCGCCACGACGGTCGGAGTGATGTGCGCGGCCCGCAGGGCGGCACCGAAGGCGGCGACCTCGTCGGAGACGATCCGCCGCACCTGGTCCACGTCGGCGGCCATGGGCCCCGCGGATGGAATCCGCTGGTCGGACGCAGTGGCGGACGCCTCGGCGAGGGACTCGATGTCCACCAGCCGCACCCCGGGCAGCCGGTGCGCGGCCGCGTCGATGTCACGGGGCATGGCGAGGTCGAGCAGCGAGAGCACGGGCGTGGGCCTGGGCACCTCGGCGACGGGCTCGGGCCGGCGCCGCTCGGGCACCCGTCCCATGGTGGCCGCGGCGGCGGCGAGAGCGGCGATGGCCTCGGTCTCGGAGGCGGGGTCGAGCACCGCGACGAAGCCGGCCGACCCCTCGGACCCGGTGGCCGAGCCCCTGGCCGACGCGCCCTTGTCCACCCAGGCGGCGTGCTGCTCCAGTTCGGCCGCGGCCATTCCGGCCACGGCGGCCTCGCCCAGCACGGAGAACCCGGCGGTGCCCTGCACGGTGGAGAGGTCGAGGGGGCAGTTGTCCTCGGTGCCGACGCTGGTGGGCGGCAGGCCGTCCCGTACGGCGGACGCGCCCGTACGGCCGGAGCCGGCGCCCGTCACCGGGCGCGCGCCGTTGCGGGCGGCCGACGGCGGCGGAGCCGTACGGCCCTCCATCGCCATCGCGACGACCTCGGCCGTGAGGACGAGACCGGTCGCACCGGTACACGACACGACGACGTCGGCACGTGTCAGTTCGCCCGCCACCGCGTCGATCGGCACCGCACGGGCCAGCACGTCCGTGCCGCCCTCGCCTGCGGCGCCGGCCTGCTCGTCCGAACGGTCGGAACCCTGCCCGTACTGCTCCGCGAGCAGCGCGACGAGTCGCTCGGCCCGGTCGAACGTCCGGTTGGCGACGACCACTTCGGCCACTCCGGCGCGCGCGAGCGTGGCCGCGGCCAGCGAGGACATCGAGCCCGCGCCGATCACGAGAACCCGCTTGTCCCTTGCCCAGACGTCGACCGTCGTGCCGTCGGCGAACTGCTCCAGGCCGAAGGTCACCAGGGACTGCCCGGCCCGGTCGATGCCGGTCTCCGAGTGGGCGCGCTTGCCGACCCGCAGCGCCTGCTGGAAGAGGTCGTTCAGCAGCCGGCCCGCGGTGTGCAGCTCCTGCGAGGTGGCGAGCGCGTCCTTGATCTGGCCGAGGACCTGCCCCTCGCCGACCACCATCGAGTCCAGCCCGCACGCCACGGAGAAGAGATGGTGGACGGCCCGGTCCTCGTAGTGCACGTACAGATGGGGGGTGAGCTCGTCCAGTCCGACCCCGCTGTGCCGCGCGAGCAGCGTGGAGAGCTCGGCGACACCGGCGTGGAACTTGTCCACGTCGGCGTACAGCTCGATCCGGTTGCAGGTGGCGAGCACCGCGGCCTCGGTGGCCGGTTCTGCGGCGACCGTGTCCTGGAGCAGCTTGATCTGGGCGTCCGCGGACAGCGCGGCCCGCTCCAGGACGCTGACCGGAGCACTGCGGTGGCTCAGCCCGACGACGAGGAGACTCATGCCGGCATCACGGCGGGGACGTCCCCGTCGGGCCCTTTCCCGGCCTCCTTGGCCGCCGCGGCGGCGGCCTCGGCCTCAAGTACGGCGTCGGCCTGCGCCTCGGCCTCCTCGCCGGCCTTGCGCTGCTCGTGGAAGGCGAGGATCTGCAGCTCGATGGAGAGGTCGACCTTGCGTACGTCGACGCCGTCCGGCACGGACAGCACGGTCGGCGCGAAGTTCAGGATGGAGGTCACACCGGCGGCGACGAGCCGCTCGCAGACCTGCTGGGCGGCGCCGGCGGGGGTCGCGATGACACCGATCGACACGCCGTTGTCGTCGATGATCTTTTCCAGCTCGTCGGTGTGCTGCACGGGGATCCCGGCGACGGGCTTCCCGGCCATCTCGGGATCGGCGTCGATCAGCGCCGCGACCCGGAACCCGCGTGAGGCGAACCCGCCGTAGTTGGCCAGGGCGGCACCGAGGTTGCCTATACCGACGATCACTACCGGCCAGTCCTGGGTCAGGCCCAGCTCGCGGGAGATCTGGTAGACGAGGTACTCGACGTCGTAGCCGACACCGCGCGTCCCGTACGACCCGAGGTACGAGAAGTCCTTGCGCAGCTTGGCGGAGTTGACCCCCGCCGCGGCCGCGAGTTCCTCGGAGGAGACCGTGGGTACCGAGCGCTCCGACAGAGCGGTGAGGGCTCGGAGATACAGGGGAAGCCTGGCGACGGTGGCCTCGGGAATCCCTCGGCTGCGAGTCGCCGTTCGGTGAGTTCGGCCAGTTGCCACGGTGCTCCTGCGGGTAGCGCGGGGCTGCAGGCGGTCACACGTTCCTGGACCGCCCCGTCGAATGCAGGCTATGTCTTTGTGAACGCGTGCACAAAGATGGTGTCCGATTTGCCCGGGCAACGTGACCGGGGTCACGCGCCCCCGGCGCACCCGTACGGAACCGGCGCTCACGCACCCTCGTTCCTCACCTGGTGGGGACAAAGCCGCACACTCTCCTCTACGATCCCGCCCCCGAGTCCGAACCGCCCTCGATCCTAAGTGACTTTCCGGCCCCGTTGGGCTGCTCGTGCCGCGACAGGTCAGGCCACGGCCCGATTACTCATGCGACCCGGCAGCCACACCTACGCGGTGAGCGCCCGCCGCAGCCGCGCCTCGTCCACCCGCCAGAACGTGTGCTGCGCCCCGTCCACCAGCACCACCGGGATCTGCTCCCAGTACTCCCGGTGCAGTCCGGCGTCCTGGGTGATGTCCTTCTTCTCCCAGGGGACCCCGAGATCACCGCAGACCTTCTCGACGACCGCCTGTGCGTCTTCACACAGATGACAGTCGGGCTTGCCGATCAGGGTGACCAGCCGCTCCTGCGGCATCTTCTTCTCCGCACGGCGCTCCGCACGCCGAAAAATGGGACTCATACCAGCCATTCTCCCGCGCTCCGGTGGCACCCCCGTCAGGTGCGCGGGGCTGCCGCGCCGGCGGCTCCGCCGCGGGGACGCGGGAGTGAGTTCTTTAACGGCACAGTCGCAGAGAGTTCACGGCATCCGAACCTCCCGGCTCCAGAAGCACCGAACAAACTGGCTATGCTCACGCCATGGCCGCTCTCGGATGGCTCACTCCTCGTAGGCGCTCCGCGACCGCGCGCAGCGTGCTGGCAGGCGAGGCCTCGGCTGAGGCAGCGCGCAAGACCTCCCAGGAACTGGAGGAGCTCGCTCAGGAAGCCGCGCCCGGAACCGGCGAACCGGAGTTCCCGGTCTACGGCGACGACCAGGCCGCCGCGTTCTTCGACCTGGACAACACCGTGATGCAGGGCGCCGCGATCTTCCACTTCGGCCGCGGCCTCTACAAGCGGAAGTTCTTCGAGTCCCGCGACCTGTACCGGTTCGCCTGGCAGCAGGCCTGGTTCCGGCTGGCCGGGATCGAGGACCCCGAGCACATGCAGGACGCCCGCGACTCCGCGCTGTCCATCGTCAAGGGCCACCGCGTCGCCGAACTGATGTCGATCGGCGAGGAGATCTACGACGAGTACATGGCCGAGCGCATCTGGCCCGGCACCCGCGCGCTGGCCCAGGCCCACCTGGACGCGGGCCAGAAGGTGTGGCTCGTCACGGCCGCCCCGGTCGAGATCGCCACGGTGATCGCCCGCCGCCTCGGCCTGACCGGCGCGCTCGGCACGGTCGCGGAATCGGTGGACGGCGTCTACACCGGCAAGCTCGTCGGCGAACCGCTGCACGGCCCCGCCAAAGCGGAGGCGGTACGCGCCCTCGCCGCGGCGGAGGGCCTGGACCTCGGCCGCTGCGCCGCGTACAGCGACTCCCACAACGACATCCCGATGCTGTCGCTGGTCGGGCACCCCTACGCGATCAACCCGGACGCCAAGCTCCGCAAGCACGCCCGCACCCTCGACTGGCGGCTGCGCGACTACCGCACGGGCCGCAAGGCCGCGAAGGTCGGCATCCCCGCGGCGGCCGGAGTCGGCGCGGTCGCGGGCGGCACCGCCGCCGCCATCGCTCTGCACCGCCGTCGCCGCTAGTCGCCGCCAGCCGCCGCCAGTCGCCGCCCGCACTGCGGGCGTGGTTGCCGACTGCGTGCCGACTGCGTGCCGGCTGCGGCAATCCGGGTGTTCTACCCGCACGCCACCCCCGCCAGTCACGTTGACGGCACCCGGCCACAACACGCCCTGGACTCAGACGGAACGCGAACCGTTTTGCTCAACAACCGGTCACCATCCGACACTTGAGCGGGTGTCATTCGGTTACAGAAGCGACGTAATCGATGATTTGAGCAACTGGGTGTAGCACTGCCTGTACGAAGCGTTATTCTCCTCAGACGCATAACGGGCCCCACTCTTCGCTACGAAGGGTGAACGGTCCGGTACTGCACGTGATGGAAGCTCTGCCTCTGGGAGTCCCGTGTACCCACACGTCGGGGTTGACGCCTCGGGCCTGGCTACGCTGCGCGCAACGGTCCTCGACCGCTTGCGCGGCTTCGTCCCCACCGCGTACGCCGTCCCCGCCCTCGCTGTCTCCGTCGCGCCCGTCGGCCCGTGCTACGCACTGGCCGAAGGCAGCGCGGCGGTCGGCAGACGAGGACGTTCGAGCGCGCCAGCCACCCCCGCACGCCGCCCGGCCGCAGACAGTGACAGCGCCCGGATGATGGATCTCGTGGAGCGCGCACAGGCCGGTGAGGCCGAGGCCTTCGGCCGGCTCTACGACCAGTACAGCGACACCGTGTACCGCTACATCTACTACCGCGTCGGCGGAAAGGCGACCGCGGAAGACCTCACGAGCGAGACGTTCCTGCGCGCACTGCGCCGCATCGGGACGTTCACCTGGCAGGGCCGTGACTTCGGTGCCTGGCTGGTCACCATCGCCCGCAACCTCGTCGCGGACCACTTCAAGTCGAGCCGCTTCCGGCTCGAAGTGACCACCGGCGAGATGCTCGACGCCAACGAGGTCGAGCGCTCCCCCGAGGACTCCGTCCTGGAGTCCCTCTCGAACGCGGCACTGCTGGACGCCGTACGCCGCCTCAACCCCCAGCAGCAGGAGTGCGTGACCCTGCGATTCCTCCAGGGCCTCTCGGTCGCCGAGACCGCCCGCGTCATGGGCAAGAACGAGGGCGCGATCAAGACCCTCCAGTACCGGGCGGTGCGCACCCTGGCCCGGCTCCTCCCGGAAGACGCCCGCTGAGACCCCGTACCCCGCAGGCTCCACGCCAAGCGGCCGGCCCGCCGGGCCGGGCTCCGCACGACCACGTATGGATCCATACGCTCAGCGACTCTCAACTCACCCTCCGTGAAAGTCTGTTGGCTTCGCGGTCCGATCATCCGTCGTCCGTAACCCAAGTGCCGAGCCGCTCGTTGTGCGGGATACAGGCTCCCTGTGGTCACGCCCTGACCGTCTTCGATCACCCGATCGAGCAGACGCGGTCAGGGGGTGCAACCCTCAGGACCCCCTGGGGAGCCGACCGTCATGACGAGAGGAGGTGCCGCCAGTGATCGCGAACGTATCGGCGCACCGGCGGACGAACGCCTTCGCCCAGGCCCTGGAGGAGCAGTCCGACAGGGGCACGGCGGCCGAGCAGTCCGAAGGACCCGCTCCGGCCGTCGCGGACCGGTCCGAGGAGAGCCGGATGCTGTCCCTGGCGACCGGCCTCGGTGAGCTGCCCAAACCGAAGATGGACCCCGAGGTCAAGGTGGTCCAGCGGGCCCAGCTGGTGGCCGCGATGGAGGCCATGCTGCTGGAGGGCACAGCCGCAGGAGGCGAAAGGACGGGGCCTTCGGTCCCCGAGCAACGGTTCCGTCAGGGCAGAGGCGCGCACAGGGCGACCGGACTGGGGAAACTGCGGCCCCGTTCCCGGCTGTCGAAGGGGCTCGCCGCGGGCGGACTCACCGTGGGTGTGGCCGCCGGAGCCTTCAGCGGGGTCGCCGCTGCCAGTTCCGACGCCCTGCCCGGTGACTCGCTCTACGGGCTCAAGCGCGGCATGGAGGACCTCAAGCTGGGCATGGCCGGCGACAGCAGCGACCGCGGCGAGCTCTACCTCGACCAGGCCTCCACCCGGCTGAGCGAGGCGCGCCGCCTGATGGATCGCGGCCACTCGGGCCCCCTGGACCACGAGTCCCTGGGCGAGATCCGGCGCACGCTGTCGGGCATGCAGCACGACGTCTCCGAGGGCCACCGCCTACTGCACGAGGCCTATGAGCGGGACCCGGACTCCCTGGGCCCCATCCAGACGCTCTCCGCCTTCTCGCAGTCGCACCGCGACGCCTGGGGCGCCCTGCGCGACCAGCTGCCCGTCCAGCTCGGCGACGTCAGCCGCCAGGTCAGCTCGGTCTTCGACGCCATAGACGAAGAGGTCGACCCGCTGCGTGCGCTGCTCCCGCAGCCGCCCGCGCCGGCGGGTACCGGCCGTCACCGCGGCGCGAGTTCGGACTCCACCGGCTCCGCCCGTTCGGACCGCCCGGCCTCGCCCAGGGCCACCGGCGGCAACTCGTCCGACGGTCCCAGAGCCGGCAGCGGCAAACCCAAGCCGTCCACGTCCGTGACGGAGGACGACGGCCTGATCGGCGGCAACACGGGCGGCCTCCTCGACCCGCCCGAGGCCGACACCAGCGCCGCCCCGTCGGGCAAGGACACCCCGTTGCCCGAACCGGACGTGACCCTGCCGCCCCTGCTCCCTGGCCTGCTCCCGGGCCTGGGCATCGACAGCGAGAACGCGGACTAGGTTCCGCCGATACGTGGATGGGGTGCCCCATGCCGGCAAGGGGCACCCCATCCACGTAAACGGAGCCGTAAAAGAAGCAAAGAAGAAGGTCAGAAGAAAACCGAACGCCGCTGCACCAGCAGTTTGTAGAGCGTGTGCTGGATCTGCTCCCGTACCTGGTCCGTCAGGTTGAACATCAGCATCGGGTCCTCGGCCGCCTCCGGCGGATAGCCGTCCGTGAGGATCGGCTCGCCGAACTGGATCGTCCACTTGGTCGGGAGCGGAACCGCGCCCAGCGGGCCGAGCAGCGGAAAGGTCGGCGTGATCGGGAAGTACGGGAACCCGAGCAGTCGCGCGAGGGTCTTCGCGTTGCCGATCATCGGGTAGATCTCCTCCGCGCCCACGATCGAGCAGGGAATGATCGGCGTGCCCTGCCGGAGCGCGGTCGACACGAACCCGCCGCGGCCGAAGCGCTGGAGCTTGTAGCGCTCACTGAACGGCTTGCCGATGCCCTTAAAGCCCTCCGGCATCACTCCGACCAGTTCGCCGCGCTGCAGGAGGCGTTCGGCGTCCTCCGCGCACGCGAGGGTGTGCCCCGCCTTGCGTGCCAGCCCGTTGACCACGGGAAGCATGAAGACCAGGTCGGCCGCGAGCAGCCGCAGGTGCCGGTTCTCGGGGTGGTTGTCGTGGACCGCGACCTGCATCATCAGGCCGTCCAGCGGCAGCGTCCCCGAGTGGTTGGCGACGATCAGCGCCCCGCCCTCCGACGGGATGTTCTCGATGCCCTTCACCTCCACGCGGAAGTACTTCTCGTAGAGGGGGCGCACCAGCGACATCAGGACCTGCTCGGTGAGCTCCTGGTCGTACCCGAAGTCGTCGACCTCGTACTCGCCCGTCAGACGCCGCCGCAGGAACGACAGACCGCCGGCGATGCGCCGCTCCCAGCCATCGCCCTGCGGCTTCTCCACGGCGGCCGATTCAGCAGCCGGTTCCTCACGCGTCACAGGAACATCATCCTGCTGAATCGTTCGTGCGGGCAGGGGCTGGACCTCGTGAACCGCCGCGGGCTCGCCCCTGCGCCTGCTCCCCACGTTCCGACGCCGCGCCGGCCGCTGTACGGCACTCGCGCGGGACCGGTCGTCGTCAAACGGAATGACCTTGGCGTCCGCCATCGTTGATGCGCTCCTCAGTTGGCGCTCTGCGTACGGGAGTGGCCACCGCTCAGCGCGGGCAGTGCGGCGATCCGGTCGACGGCCCCGCCAAGGACCTCGGGGGGCAGCAGTCCGGGACCCCGGCTGCGGGCGAAGTCCGCGAACGCCTCGGCCGTCGAGAATTTCGGCCGGTACCCGAGCGTCTCGCGCATCTGGTTCGTCGCCACGACCCGGCCATGGGTGAGCAGCCTCAACTGCTCGGGGGAGAAGTCCGTCATGCCCACCGTACGCAGTGCGGAGCCCACCCAGCTGATCGCCGGCATCAGCACCGGGACCGTGGGCCGGCCCAGCCTGCGCGCGCACTGCGAGAGCAGCAGGACACCGTCGCCGGTGATGTTGAACGTGCCGCTGTTGAGCGTGCCCCGCTCCGGCTCGTGCGACGCGATCCGCAGTACGTCGATCACGTCGTCCTCGTGCACGAACTGCAGCCGCGGGTCGTAGCCAAGGACCGTCGGCAGAACAGGCAGCGAGAAATACGCGGCGAGCGGTGTGTCCGCGCTCGGCCCGAGGATGTTCGCGAACCGCAGTACGCACACGGCGACGTCGGGCCTGCGCCGCGCGAAACCGCGTACGTACCCCTCGACCTCGACCGTGTCCTTCGCGAAGCCTCCGCTGGGCAGCGACTTGGGCGAGGTCGTCTCGGTGAAGACGGCCGGGTCACGGGGCGCGGACCCGTAGACGTTCGTGCTGGACTTCACCACCAGCCGCTTGACCGTCGACGACTTCTGACAGGCACCGAGCAGCTGCATGGTGCCGATGACGTTGGTCTCCTTGACCGAGGTCCGGCTGCCGCCGCCCAGCGGGGTGGCCGTCACGTCCAGGTGCACCACCGTGTCCACGGAGTGCTCGGCCAGCAGCCTGGCGAGGGTGGGCTGCCTTATGTCGGCCCGTACGAAATCCGCTCCGCCCAGATGATGTTCGGGCGCGACCGCGTCCACGGCGACCACCCGGTCCACCTCGGGGTCACGCTGGATCCGTCGTACGAACCGGCCCCCCAGCTGACGGGCCACTCCGGTCACGAGCACGACCTTCCCCAAGATCAGCGCCTTCCTTCCAGCCGTCGACGTCACCCTGCTCGTACTCTGCCGTGTTCCCCGTGACGGTCACGTTAGCGGGTCGGTGTTGCGCTGTGGTGACTGCCCGATGCTCGAAGTGACGGCATCCCCGAACATACGATCAGAGCAAGCCATTCGCGGGACAGAACATACGCTCAGACATACGCACAGCGTTCGTACCGCCGGACGGTGTGCGCCCGCGAACGGTCGCGGGCGGCAGCCGCAACGGGCGGCCGGTGCGCGGTCACGGGCGGCCTGTGGACGTATACGACTGTGGCCCCCCACCGGTCGGTGGGGGGCCACAGAGCGCACTGTCGCGGCGTCGCCCACGCCCCGCTTTCGCGTGATGGACGACCGCCGCCTGTCGCGACTACTTCTTGTTGCGACGCTGAACGCGAGTGCGCTTGAGCAGCTTGCGGTGCTTCTTCTTGGCCATCCGCTTACGCCGCTTCTTGATAACAGAGCCCACGACTACCCTCGCTCACTTCTCTTTACTCGTTGCTGGGCTGCATGGGCCCACACGACTTATGAGGGGCCAGCCTACCCGTCTGAGCGCCGAGGTTGTAATCGAGGGGTTCCGGGTGAAATCCCGGGGACGCGATCGAGCCGCCCCCGGGGCTCCTCCGGACCGCCGTCAGGCTGTCTCGACCCCCACGTAGGACTCGCGGAGGTACTCGTGAACCGCTTGCTCCGGGACGCGGAATGACCTCCCCACCCGGATCGCGGGCAGATGACCACTGTGCACCAAGCGGTACACGGTCATCTTCGACACTCGCATCACCGAGGCGACTTCCGCCACGGTAAGGAACTGAACCTCGTTCAGAGGCCTCTCGCCAGCAGCCATGACACACCTGAACCTTCCGCACTCGACGGTCACCGGCTTCCCCTTCCGGTGACACTTCGTCGTTGCGTGCTCACTCCCCAGAGTAGGGGCGGGTGATGCGAGTGGGGAAGAGGAGCCCCCATCGGCGGCCTACTGTGACAGACACGCTCGATTGAGTACATAGCGAGTAAGCGGTCGGTAGTAATCAGACCGCACAGCGTCATCAAGTGGAACGACGACGGACACCCGCCCCTCTGCCTCTCCGACGAACAGCGCGGGATCGTCGGTGTCACCCAGGCCGATGGCCTCGAACCCCAGCTGACCTGCCCCGCAGACCCATCCGTGGTCTCCCACCACGAGTTCCGGAAGAGGCCCGCCGGCGTCCGCCGCGGCGGCCAGAGCGGCACGAACCGGGAGGGGGGAGTGTGTGTGCGCGCCGGTCTCGTGACCGGCGCCCTGGGCCCCGGGTTCCCGCACCAGCGCGACTCCTCGTACGTAGTCAAGGTTGTACGTGCGTAGGCCGAACCGGGTCGTTATGTCGACAGAGTGACCATGCGCGGGGGCGAGGACGGCACACCCCGCCGCCGACAGAGCGTCCGCGAGAGCGGCGTAGAAACCGATCAGACGATGCGGATGTCCGGTGCCGAGCAGCACCGGGGAACGGTTCCGCGCGGCTTCCGCAAGCCGCCCCGCGAAGGCGTCGAGCGCCGCGAGAGTCCGCTCGGGATCGATCACATCAGGCCCGGACGTATGTCGCGGATCGCCGGATACGCCACATCTTTCCGCCATCAGAGCGATCAGATCAGGCTGCTTCCAGGTCCATTCAGGATCGAGCCCGATCGTCACCCGCGGATCCCGAGCCTCGAACAGCCGATAACTCCTGAGACTCACTTCGCGCGAGGTGGCCACAGCCCCGGCCAGCCTCGCCGCCAGCAGATGCGCCCGCAACGCTCCGGTACTCAACACGCCCCGATGGTGCCGCATATGCCACGCCGCCGCCCCCAAAACGGCAAAAACGCCGCACAGTTGGCGTAACAGCGGCAGCCCCTTCAGCCCGTCCGGCGTTTGAGGACGAGCGCGTTCAGCGCGATCGCGGGGGTCTGGGGGCGGCAGCCCCCAGGTACGGGACGGGAAAGGGCGGAGGGGGCGAAAAAAGGCCGGTGAGCTCTCCGTCCAGGGGAGGCCGGTGAGCTCCCCGCCCAGGGGCTACGCCAACAGCCCCCGCAGCGGAAACACCGCCCGCCGCGCGGCCAGCACGGCCTGGTCCAACCGATCCGCGGGGTCGTACCCCGCTTCCCACCTCATGAACTCCACGGGCCACCGCCCGTCAGTCATCCGCGCGGGCCCCAACTGCCGCGTACGAGCGAACACTTCCTGCCGCCAGCTCTCGGGAACGACGGACTCGGGCGCCACCTCCCGCCCCGCGGCGATCGCCACCAGATGCGTCCAGGACCGCGGCACGACGTCCACCACGGCGTACCCGCCCCCGCCGAGCGCGACCCACCGCCCGTCGGCGTACTCGTGCGCCAGCTCATGACAGGCGACCTGCACGGCCCGCTGAGCATCCAGCGACACGGCGAGATGAGCGAGCGGATCCTCGAAGTGCGTATCGGCGCCGTGCTGAGTGACCAGCACCTGCGGCCGGAAGTCGGCGATCAGCTCCGGCACCACGGAGTGAAAGGCCCGCAGCCACCCCGCGTCCCCGGTCCCGGCCGGCAGCGCCACATTCACGGCGGAGCCCTCCGCCCCCGCGGCCCCGGTCTCCTCGGGCCACCCCGTCTGCGGGAACAGCGTCCGCGGATGCTCGTGCAACGACACCGTCAGGACCCGCGGGTCCTCCCAGAACGCGGCCTGCACACCGTCTCCGTGGTGCACGTCCACATCCACGTACGCGACCCGCTCCGCCCCGAGCTCCAGCAGCCGGGCGATGGCCAGCGAGGCGTCGTTGTAGATGCAGAACCCGGAAGCGCCCCCGGGCATCGCGTGGTGCAGTCCGCCCGCGAAGTTCACCGCGTGCAGCGCTTCGCCCCGCCACACGGCTTCGGCGGCACCCACCGACTGCCCGGCGATCAGGGCGGACACCTCGTGCATACCGGCGAAGGCGGGATCATCCATGGTCCCCAGGCCGTACGCCCCGTCAGCGGCCCGGGGATCCACGGAAGCGGCCTTGACCGCCTCGACGTAGTCCTCTCTGTGCACCAGCCGCAAGGTGGAGTCCCCGGCGGGCTTGGCCGCGACGACATCCACCTCCCTATCGAGCCCGAAGGCATCGACCAGTCGCCGGGTCAGCGCCAGCCGGACCGGATCCATCGGATGATCCGGACCGAAGTCATAGCCCGTTACTGCCTCGTCCCACATCAGCTGTGCGCGGCCGCTCATGCCCGTCACCGTATCCGGAAGGTTCAGAAGCGAACGACCGGGCGTAGAACAGTGTCACGAGCACCAACGCCATCGGCATGAGGATCGCCCCCCGATAGCTCCACGTATCGCCCAGAACCCCCACCAGGGGAGAACCGATCAGGAACCCCACATAGTTGAAGATGTTCAGCCGGGCGACGGCCGCGTCCGCCGCCCCGGGGAACAGCCTTCCCGCCGCTGCGAAGGTCTGCGGCACGATCACACACAGCCCGAACCCCACGAGAGTGAACCCGAGTATCCCGACCCAGGCGCCCGGAGCCCCCGCCACGATCGCGAACCCCACGGCCGCGACCACCGTCCCCACCCGTACGACCGCCACGGCCCCGAACCGCCGCACCCCGAAGTCGCCCACGGCCCGCCCGAGCAGCGTGGTGACCATATAGACGTTGTACGGAACGGTCGCCAGCTGTTCCGAACTGCCGAGCACGTCCTGCAGATACTTGGCACTCCAGTTGGAGACGGTCGAATCGCCGATGTACGCGAAGGCCATCACCAGACACAGCGGCAGCAGCAGCTTGAGTCCTACGCCCGCACCGCCCCCACCGCCCGCCTCGCCCCCACCACCGGCACCGTCCAGTGCGTCGTCCTCGACCCGGTCCTGGGCCTTCTCGGGCTCGCCCCCGTCGACGTACCACCGGCTCCCCGCAAGGACGGCGGGCAGCAGCACCAGCACGACGGGCAGATACGACAGGAACAACGCCAGATCCCAGTGCGCCCCCGCCCACGCGAGCGAGGCCCCGACGATCCCACCGAGGCTGAACGCGGCATGGAACCCGAGCATGATGCTGCGCCCGTAGGCGTGCTGGAGCCTCACCCCGAGCATGTTCATGGACGCGTCGAGCGCTCCGAGGGCCAGCCCGAAGGCGGCGAGCGAGAGTCCCAGCTCCCACAGGTCCTCACCGGCCCCGACCCCGAGCAGCGCGAGCAGCACAACCGGCTGCGACCACCGCAGTACGCGACTCGGCGGAACCCGCTTCACCAGCTGCTCGGTGCACACGCTGCCGACCCCGGCGAGGATCGGCACGGCGGCTAGGTAGGCGGGCAGCAGCGCGTCAGACACTGCGTAACGGTCCTGGATCGCCGGAATCCGCGTCACGAGCAGCGCAAAGGCGACGCCCTGGACGAGGAAGCCGAACGCCAACGAGGCCCGGCCGCGCCGGAGCACATCTGTCATGGCGGCTCAGCGTAGGGCTCAGGCTTACTCGTGGGTAGATGAAGCAGAAGATGAATTTCACTCAGCTTCGAGAACTCGGCACCAAGAGCCTGCATCGACCGGGTCAGATCTGCAGCAGTTCCATCAGTTCGCTCATCCCTCCGAAGAGCCGGTCTGCCCCCGTCAGCCGCTCCGCAGGGGTCATCGCCGTGAAGCCGTACACGTCCATCCCCGCCGCGACGGCTGCCCGCACCCCGAGCGGACTGTCCTCGACGACAAGGCACTTCTCCGGAGGCACTCCCATCCGCTCGGCCGCGTACAGGAACAGATCCGGCGCCGGCTTCCCCCGTCCGACATCCTGCGAACTGAAGACGCGTTCGTCGTCGAACCACCGGTCCAGCCCGGTCTTACGGTGCCCCACCCGGATCCGCTCATGGCTCCCGGACGACGCCACGCAGTACGGAACTCCGCCCGCGGCCAGCTTCTCCAGGACCTCCACGGCACCCGGCACCGGCTCCAGCTCCCTCTCGAACGCGGAGAACACGCGCCCGTGAAAGACGTCGTCGAAGTCGGCCGGCAGCCGCTCCCCGGTCCGCTCCTCGACCATGTCGTGTACGCGGTGCATGGCGGCCCCCATGTAGTCGCGCAGGGAGTCCTCGTACGAGGTGGGATGCCCCAGCTCGGTGAGATAGGCGGCGAGGAGTGTGTTGGAGATCGGCTCACTGTCCACGAGGACGCCGTCGTTGTCGAAGATCACCAGGTCGTAGCGCATAACAAGGACCCTAAACGCCCCCTGAATACCCCTGAGCGCCTTTGAGTACCTCTGAGCGCCTTTGAACGCAAAGAAGCCCCCGCACCGAGGTGCGGGGGCTTCTTTGTAATATTTGTTCGGCGGCGTCCTACTCTCCCACAGGGTCCCCCCTGCAGTACCATCGGCGCTGTAAGGCTTAGCTTCCGGGTTCGAAATGTAACCG